>NZ_JBHRYU010000043.1:0-64692 GCF_042649185.1 Cohnella sp. GCM10012308 | reverse complement strand
GGTTTTCGGGTATAGTACTCATCGAGTAGGGTTCCTCCTTGGTGATATCGCAGTCCCGAGGATACCCTACTTTTTTGTTGCCTGACTAGGCTCCAAAACATGGTACACAAACTACTATACGTCATCGGATTTGCGGCTTGCGCATTGAATTTACCTGCACATTTGCAGGTATTTCATCAGGTAGCGTCGGTCTGCAGAAAATACATGTATAAATGCAGGCTTTGAGACCCACAAGTCACCGAAACGCTCCGGCATGCCGAAAAACGCGCCTACCTGCCCACGATTCGCCGTGTTGAAAAAGGCTCCCCCCTGCGGTACATTTACGTACCGCGGGGGGAGCCTTTTGACAGCATTCCATTTAATTCGACTCTGCCGTCTCCGCCGCATACTCCAGCAAAGCCGCCGCATCGCCGTTCAGCAAGAGCGGGACGGCAGGCTCCAGCCGCGCCAGGTCCCAGTCCCACCAGCGGATCGCGAGCAGCCCCGCGATCTCGTCCGGCGCGAAGCGGTGCTTGACGGTTCGCGCCGGATTGCCTGCCGCGATGCCGTAGGGCGGGACGTCGCGCGCGACGACCGCTCTGGCGCCGATGACCGCGCCGTCGCCGATCCTGACGCCGGACAGAATCGCCGCGCCGTCCGCGATCCAGACGTCGTTGCCGATAACGACGTCGCCCTTGGACGCCGGATGGCCGGGAATCGGTGCAATGGCCGGCGCCAATGCCGAAAACGGGTAAGTCGTCAGCCAATCGATCCGATGCTCGCCGCCAAGAAAGATCGTTACGTTTTCCGCAATGGAACAGAACTTGCCGATGCTAAGCTTCCCGTCGTTTGAATACATGTTGATCTTCGGATTGCCATAAGTGAACGCGCCCAGGCGAATGCCCCTGCCCGGGTCTTCGCGCGCCGGATATTGCAGCTTCAGCAGCTCCAGCACAGCGCCCGGCCCTTCATGCACAGTCATCGCTCGACCCCCGCAGTCTGTCGTCGATAATCAATGTATGCGGCCCGGCCGGGCGGGCATGACTCGGCGATACGCCGTTTTCCCATGCCGGTGTGCTTCTTAGCCCGAATTAGCTCAAATAAAAAACCTGCGTGACGTCGCCTTCCATTCCCTCGGGCAGCGTGACGTTCACTTCAACATCCTCCGGCGCCTCGATCCGCAGCTTCAGCTTGCCTGCGGACACGACTTCCCAGTTGACGGCGATATGCCCGCCCTGCGGCAGCGGCACGACGCCCTCCGCCCAGGTCAGATCGCAAGGCTGCGGCGCAACTTCGACTGACCGCCACCCTTTCGATCCCCGTTTGACGCCGAGAATGCTCGAGCCCAGGAAATAGCCCGGCGCCGCCGACCATGCATGGCAATGGCTGCGGGTCAGCATGTCCGGATTGCTCCGGTTCTCCGCAAAGTTCGGGTACATTTCCCAACAGGTCGTCGCGCCGTACCGCAGCATTTGGCCGTAATTGTGCCGGATGTCGTCCAGAAGCAGCTTTTGACGGCCGGCCTTCTCGAGTGCCTCGTAGTAGAAGAACGACATGAACGGGCTGCCGATCTGCACGAATGCAGGCGGCGGCGACACGAGATAGCCTTCGATGACGGCAAGACGGTCGTCCTGCGCAACGCCGCAGAGATAGGCGACGACCTGCGTCTGCATGCTGTAAATGTCGGAGCGGCGTCCGTCCGCATGGATGCAGTCGATATAAGCACGCTTTTCCTCGTCCCACAATACCGCATTGATCGCCTCTGCCAGACGATCGGCGCGATCCGCGAACGCATCGGCTTCCTCGGTAGCGCCGGCCGCGGCGGCAAGTGCCCGCGAATCCCGAAGCGCCTTGACGAGGAACAGGTTCTGGTGCGTGACGATGCCTTCGTTCGGCTGGTCGATCGGCGCCCAGTCAAGCAGGTTCCAGCCCGCCATGTTCAGCAGGCCGCTGTCGTCGATATGCTGCAAATAATTGGTCAGCGTCAGCTTCACCGCAGGCCAGATGCGGGCGGCGAAGTCGTCTTTCCCCGTGTGCGCGGCGTATTCCTGGCAGGCGAGAATCCAGAAAAAAGTCCAGTTCGGGATGACGCTGCTCCAGGCGCTCGGCACTTGATCGAGATAAAGCGGCGTTTCGTCCGCCGACCCCGGCACGAGATTCAGGCAGCGTTCTACGATCTCGGTCGCTCCGAAGACGTAATAGTTCACCAGCGCTTCGTTGCGGCTGTCGCCGACCCAGAATACCTGCTCGTAGGCCGGGCAGTCGATAAACGTATCCTCCATGCACAGACGAGTAGTATGCCTGCTGATCTCCCATGCCGCGTTCAGCAGCGAATCCGAGCTGTGGAAGCGCCCTTGATTCGCCACCGGATACGTGCTCTGGCGGATATAAATCTCATGCAGCTTCACCGGAGCGCTATTGCCCCTGACGGTCAAGAAAAGGTACCGGAATCCGCGCCGGACGGGAGAAACGTAAGACTGCCTGCCTTCGCGACAGATGTAGCGGAATGTGTTGTCGAGACCGTACGTGTGCTGGGTGTAACCCTCGCGCATATACTCCACGCCATAGGCGTCGATAATGGTGCCGGCCGGCGCTTCGAGCTCGAAGCCGACAAACCCGGAGCGCTCCACGCCCAGATCGATGACGAGCTCGCAGTCCCCGTCGTCGAATACAGGCAGGATGCCCGGCTCGGGAACCGGCAGAATTGCGTTCAATACGGATCCGGGTACTGCCCTGCGTTCCGCGAGCGTACGCCAAACGTTCGAGCCGAACACGTCTTCTTCCGTATACAGCGAAGGGTCGAAAGGCTTGATCCAGGAAGCGAACGCTTCAAGCGCAGCGGCCGTAGGAGCGGCTTCCGGCAGCGCCTTATAGTCCGGATGGTCCGTCTGCATCC
This sequence comes from Cohnella sp. GCM10012308, assembly GCF_042649185.1. Lineage (NCBI taxonomy): Bacteria > Bacillati > Bacillota > Bacilli > Caryophanales > Paenibacillaceae > Cohnella > Cohnella sp. GCM10012308. The sequence continues at coordinate 61,817 of NZ_JBHRYU010000043.1, read as the reverse complement.
GTCTGCTGGGACGGTGATCGATATACTCGGACTGGTCGAACGTACCGATCGTCGCCAGCGGCACGCCGTTGTCGCCGGCCGGCGAGCGCAGCGTGAACGCCGTTTCGCTGTCTATTGCGAAATGATAGCTGCCGCCATGGTCCGAGCCCGTGATATCGACGACAACCAGATGCTCGCCCGCAGACAGGTTCAGTTGATAATATCGCTCCGGCTGAACGCCCGTCCATTCGGTCTGCTGGACGCCGTCGATCCATACGCCGTTGCCCCTTACGCCTACCGGAAATCCGAGCGTGACGGCGCCGCTTGCCTCAAGCGTGAGGGCCGTCGCCATATAACCGCAGTAAGAGATAGGGTTCGCGTGGTTGACGCTCTCGGGCACCATTTGATTGCGCAAATCCAGCGCTGCCGCGTACTTGGGGGCCTTTACCCGGCTGAGCGATTGGATCGAGACCGGATACAGCTTTTCTTCCGTCAAAAAGGGAATGTCGCGCGGGACAAGCGTGGTCCATGGCGCCATGCCTGCGGAACCGATCGCTTGCGCCTCAGGCCAGCTGCCGTCATTGAACGTAGGCTTAATCCAGTCTTCCGCCAGTTCGCGCGCGTCGATAACTTCTCCGAAAGCCTGCTGGCAGGCCATACGCGGAGAGTTGGACCGCTGCCCGCCCAGACGCTCCGTCCGCCAGCCGGCATCCGTCGCCGCGAGCGTGCGGCCGCCGGCTTCAATCTCGGCGATCAGCCCGCCGCGTCCGCGCAAGTAATAAAAATTGGACACGCCGAAATGCAGCACCAGCACCGCGATCGTATTGCGGACGCCGGGACGCAGATGGCCGCCGATGTCGTACGAGTCGAAAAACTGTTCCTTCGGCCAGGAGCGCACGGGTCCGCGCCCCACCTGCTCGCCGTTCACGAACAGCACGTAACGCGAATCCGCCGTAATATGGAGCGTGGCCGGTCCCTCGACCGACGCAGGCGCGTCGAAGCTACCACGGAAGCACCGCCACTCGTTGCGCGGACTCTCCTCTTCTCCTCCCCAAATCCACGAAGCGTTCCAATTCCTGCTAGCCATCGCCCTGCCTCCATTCCCGGCCTGCGGCCGAATGTCTTCATATCCTTCATTGTAGCTGCGCGTCCGCTCAAGAAAAGGGTTGATACTGCCATCAAGTCGGTGTATCCTGCCATCATGGACGAGGGAGGCTCGCGTGGAGCCGAAGGCGGTCGCGGGGCGCCGGTGAGCGCTAGTAGGCGCTGGTGGGCCATCGCCTTCTCTACAGAAGGCGATTGGGCTGGCCGAGGCGCTGGTGAGGCCATCGCCTTCTCTACAGAAGGCGATTGGGCTGGCCGAGGCGCTGGTGGGGCCATCGCCTTCTCTACAGAAGGCGATTGGGCTGGCCGAGGCGCTGGTGGGGCCATCGCCTTCCCTACAGAAGGCGATTGGGCTGGCCGAGGCGCCAGTGGGGCCATCGCCTTCTCTACAGAAGGCGATTGGGCTGGCGCGGGCGCTGGTGAGGCCATCGCCTTCCCTACAGAAGGAGATTGGGCTGGCCGAGGCGCCGGTGGGGCCATCGCCTTCTCTACAGAAGGCGATTGGGCTGGCCGAGGCGCTGGTGGGGCCATCGCCTTCTCTACAGAAGGCGATTGGGCTGGCCGAGGCGCTGGTGGGGCCATCGCCTTCTCTACAGAAGGCGATTGGGCTTACCCAAGCGCCGGGAGGGACATCGCCTTCTCTACAGAAGGCGATTGGGCGGCAGGCACCACGCGATTTACTGTGAAGGGAGCGGCACTACGGTGATCAAGCACAGAATTGAAGTTACGCCCTCGCATTTGTTTTTCGACGGGGAGCTGCCGTTTTACGTCAATCGCGTCAGCGAGTCGTACGAGCTGGGCTACCACGCCCACGAATTCACTGAGATCAGCTATGTCGGCGAAGGTGAAGGTTATCAATATATCGGCGAAGAGCGGCTGCGCGTTCGGCGGGGAGACTTGTTCACGCTGCCTCTTGGCGCCTCGCATGTCTTTCGCCCGAGCTCGACGAACGCCGGCAAACCGCTTGTGGTATACAACTTCATCTTCGAAGCCGGGCGCATGGCCGAAGCCCTGCGCGGATTTCCTGGACTCGATCGGCTAGGCCGCGCGTTATCCTGCCTAGACCTCGCTCCGGGTGATGGCGGCTGGCGGAGAATGCAGGACCGGACGGGCGCCTTCGAAACTTTTTTCTCGGCCGCTTATTCGGAATTTGCCGGACGTCGGACGGGATATGAGACGCGCATCTTCGCGTTGTTTGTCGTGCTGCTGACGGAGATTGAGCGCAGACTCGCGAACGAGCTGGACGATATGCACGCGGGTCATGCGGGCGGCATGGAGGACGCGCTCTCCTTCATCCGCGCTTCCCTCGCCTCGCCGATCACGGCTGCTCAGGTCGCCGAAGCGGCTGGCATGAGCGAGCGGCATTTCTACCGGATTTTTGCCAAAGCGACCGGAATTACCTTCGGCCAATACGTCCAGCGGCTGCGGGTCGAGCGAAGCTGCGAGTTGCTGCGGCATACGCGGCTCTCCGTCCAGGAGATCGCAGAGGCGGTAGGCTATCAAGACAGGGGCTACTTCCTCGATGTGTTCAAAAAAATAACGGGGCTTGCGCCCCGTGCGTACCGTTCTTCTTATGAGAAACTGTGAGACGAGGGGGAGCGCGGGTGAGATGGGGGCAACTGTGCGGGATTCCCGCTCAACTCGAGTTGGCTAGCCGAGCTTGGCCGGGTAATAAGGTTATCCGTATAACTCGACCCGGTAAGCTGAGCGATGCCCGAGTTATACGGTTTTTCCGCGTAACTCGAGCCGGTGAGCCCACTCTTGCCCGAGTTGTACGGTTTTTCCGTGTAACTCGAGCCCGCGAGCCCACTCTTGCCCGAGTTATACGGTTTTTCCGCGTAACTCGAGCCGGCAAGCCCACTCTTGCCCGAGTTGTACGGTTTTTCCGCGTAACTCGAGCCGGCGAGCCGACCCTTGCCCGAGTTCCTCACTCTCGGCTACAAGTTAGAAGCTCCTGAAAACCAACTCCGGCAGTGCATCCGCAGCCGCACCTACGTCCCCTGCCAAAAATCCGCCTGCGCGCTTGCGCCAGCAGGTCACTGTAACCTCCCGGCTCTCGCCGGGCAGCAGAGTGAAGTACAGATCGTCGGCCGCCATCCACCAGCCGTTCGTCGTCTCCTCAGCATGCACGTGCAGCGCCACGTGGACGCCGTCGTTCGTCAGCTTGAAGCGCCGCGTAACGGCTTTTAGCCGCCTTAAAGCATCGTTCGCCTTGACATCGTTCGCCTTGGCATCGTTCACCCTCGCATCGTTCGCCTTCGCATCGTTCACCTTTGCATCGTTCGCCCTGACATCGTCCCCTTGCGCCGCAAACGTCTCGCCGGCAGCCGCCGCCTCATCAGCCACCCAATCGCCGAGCGCCGCCCCCGTCAGTTGCACCCCTTCGCCAACAGCCAGCGCAGGCGCATACACTTCCCGTTCCAGCGTCGAGAAGAAATAATCGTTCGCGTGCAGCACCGCGCCCGCCTGATCGAGCAGCTCGAGCCGCAGCAGGAACAGCGAACCGAAGGCTTCCGTCACGAGCGCGTGCAGGTCCCCCGCATGCGCCGAATGCTCGCCGTTGACGCTTACCGCGTCCAACTGCTCGTGCAGCAGTCCGCCATCCATGCCGAGCAGCCGGCTGCGAACCGTCATGCCTTCCGTGGCTGCATGAGCGCCCGCGAACAGCTTCGCCTCGAACGTTTCCCCGGTCCGGAAGTTCAGCCGCTTGTATTCCGCCGACGCAAAATAAGGGCTGAACGCCCGGCGCGTCCAGTAATACGCCATTTTGCTCTCGCCGTAGTAATCGACCAGGCTCGTGCTCGAAGCGTTCGGGTACGGCTCGTTCAACTGCCAGATGACGCTGCCGCTGTTCTTGAACTGACGCCGCCTGTTCGCCTCCAGCACGAAGCGCAGTCCTTCCGCCTGAATCCACTGGCTCGCGCGGCTGAAGAGACCGATCTCGGCTCCGATTTCCTCGCCGAACAGCTCGATGTCACGGTCGTACGTGTCCCACCATTCGCCATGATGGCGCCAGACGAGGCTGTCGTTCATCGAGACGGGACGCAGCTCGGAAGCCGGCAGGAACTTTTTCAAACTCTTGACCGCGCTCACGCCGTCGACGCCGAATTCGCTGTGGAACAGATTGTCCACGTCCGAATACAGCTCGTAATGACCGGGGTTGCCCTGGTATTTCCAATGGCCGTGCACATCGTGGCTGACGCCTTTCTCGGGCGTAATATACTGCACCGGTCCCGACGCCGACGTCGGCAGGAACAGCCGCCGCGGATCATGCTGCTCGACGAGCTTTTTCAGCATCGCCAGGTTCGCGTCTTCATAGGTCGAAGGCACGTTCGGCTCGCTCATCAGCTCGTTGCCGCCGCTCCATACGGCCAGCGAAACGTGATTGCGCTTCGCCTTCAACGCGCTCACGGCCGTCAGCGTGATCAGCTCGAGGAACGCCGGCCGCTTCGAAGGAATGTTGTCGATGCCCGAGCTCGACTGGATGAACTCCTGCCATACAAGAAGGCCATGTCGGTCGCACAGGTCGTAAAAATACGCTTTTTCGATAATGCCGCCGCCCCACACGCGCACCATGTTAACCCCTGCGCGTTTCATCAGCAGCACGTAGTATTCGTATTGCTCCGGCGTCACGTTGCCGTACAGATGATCGAGCGGCGTCATGTTGACGCCTCTGACGTAGATGCGCTTGCCGTTCACGACAAACGTGTAAGGCAGCGCCTCCGCCGGGCTCTCCTCGTTTTGCGCGTAGGACAGCGAACGAATGCCGGTCTTGAACTCGCGCTCGTCCATGACGGCGCCGTCCGCCTGCAGCGTCAGCCGCACGCCGTACAACGGCTGCTCGCCGTAGCCGTTCGGCTGCCACAGGCGCACCTGAGCGATCGGGATACGCAGCTCCCCCGTTCTGCCGTCCGTGCCGATCGGGGACTCGCTATGCGCGACAATAGCGCCATCGGGATCGGTCACGTCGATCCGCAGCGTCAGCGCGTGCGCGCCGCCCTCATTTGCGCCTCCGGCATCCCCTTCCGCACCGCGTTCCCCGTCCCCGCCCGCAGCCTCCCGGACCGTGAAGCTGCGGACTGCCGCCGAGACGAAAATCTCGCCCGTTCCAGCGTTCGGGTCGGCATCCGTCGTCACCGAGACGTCGTCGAGCGTCCAGGCCTCGTGCACGCGTAGCAGCACGTCGTCCCAGATGCCGATATTCACGAGCCGCGTGGAAAAGTCCCATTTATAGTTGAACCTGCTTTTTTGCGTATGCGTCCGCGAGGTCAGGCCGATCTGCGACATCTCGTCCGGCGCTTGCTTGAACATGACGGTCACTTCCATCCGCTCCTGCGCGCGCGCCGCCTCGGTCACGTCGAATACGGCCTCGTGGTACATGCCTTCGTGCTCGCCGAGAAGCTTGCCGTCCACGAACACCTGCGCCTCGTAATCGAGCCCCTTGAACACGAGCTCCGTCCGGCCGCTCCCCGGCTTCGGGCAAGCGACGGATGCGCGGTACACCCACCACCGGTTTTCCACCCACTCGCATTTCCAGCTGTTCAAGCCGTACCACGGATCCTCGATCAATCCCGCGCGCAGCAGATCCGCATGCACGCCGCCCGGCACCGTCGCAGGCATCCAGTCGGTCACGCCCAGCAGCTCCTGGCCGATCTCCATGCTGCTCACCTTCAGCGGCACCCACGGCCAATAGCCTTTAACTTCCCATGTCTCGCCGTTCAGCAGCCATTCCTTCATCTCGCGTTCCGCCCCGTTCCTCGTCCGTATGTCTTCCTTCGCACACATCATAGAGCATTGCCTTGCGCGCATCAATTGACAAACCGCTTGACAAACTTCAAAGTGTAAAGCAGCAGCCATTCATCCAGATTCGAGGTTGAGCGACCATGCGCGGCAAAGTATCCATGCAGCAGATCGCGGACGCGATCGGTATCTCCAAAAACGCCGTATCGCTTGCCCTGAGCGGCAAACCCGGCGTAAGCGAACCGCTGCGCGACCGCATATTCGAGACGGCGAACCGGCTCGGCTACCGGGCGCGGACGGACAAGGAAGGCCGGCGGACCCGCAACCTGCTCGTCCTTATTCCGAAGTATATCCGGCATGACCAAGGCTTCTACAGGGAAATCTATTGGGCAATCGACAGGCGGGCGAAGGAAACCGGGAGCACGGCGGTACTGTGCGAGATCACGGAGCGAATGGAGGAGGCGTTACTGCTGCCGGAAGAATGGCACCTGGCCGTATACGAGGGCTTGCTGCTCGTCGGTGTCTTCCGCGAAGCTTACGTCCGCCATCTGCTGGATCTCGGCGCGCCGCTCGTCATCGTCGATCACGACTATGACACGCTGAAGCTCGACGCTGTCGTGACCGCCAATACGACCGAAGCCTTCCGCATCGTGTCGTACCTGATCGGCCTCGGGCACCGGGAGATCGGCTTTATCGGCGCGATCGGGATGACCCGCAGCTTTATGGAGCGCTGGCTCGGTTACTGTCAAGCGATGAGCAAGGCCGGACTCGCCATTCCCGAGGCATATTGTTTGACCGGCGAGGCGCCGCTTGCGACGCTCCATTCGCAGCCATCCGAGGTGCAAGCCTGGCTGGATGGGCTAAGCGGCTATCCGACGGCGTGGTTTTGCGCCAACGACCGCATCGCCGTCAACCTGATCGAGATGCTGACCGCGATGGGCGTACAGATCCCCGGCTCGCTGTCCGTGGCAGCCTTCGACGATATCGAAGAAGCCGCCCGCACGAAGCCCCCGCTTACGACGGTCCACGTACAGCGCGAGCAGCTCGGCTACGAGGCCGTCGACTTTCTGATCCGCAAGATCGACTATGGCGGCAATCCGACCAAGCTGTCCATTTATGGCGCGTTTATCGAGCGCGCGTCCTGCGCCCCGCCGTCGGAAGAACGCTGAGAAGACGCCAGCCCCTTCAGCTGTGCCATCGCCGATAACATCGCTGCGCATAGTGCCGGCCGCTGATGGTTGGCGATTCCAAGATCCGGGTACGATAAACGAGACCAAACAGACGGGAGCTGATCTGCATGAGCGATCTGGAGAAGAAGCTGACAGAAGCAATCGGAAAATATAAATTCGGAGCGTTCGCGACCGTCCACGACGGCCAGCCTTCGCTGCGTTATATGAGGGTGTTCAACGACGGACTGACGATCCTGCTCGCGACGCACCGCGATACGCACAAAGTCGATGAGCTTGCAGCCAACCCGAAGGCATCCGTGCTGCTCGGTCTCGAAGGCCGGCTGTGGCCGGGCGAGATCGTCGAAGTGCAAGGCGAGGTGGCGATCTCGACGGACGAGGAGCTGAAGTCGGAAGTGTGGAAAGGCTACTTCGAGAAGTGGCTCGACGGCCCGCAGGATCCGGACTACGTCATCCTGAAGATTAAGCCGACGCTCATTTTGTACACGGAGAAAGACGGGGAGCAGCAGGCCTGGCGCCCGTCATAACACACATTGCAACTCAAAAAGAGCAGCTCGGACGTCTGATTCGACGATCCGATGCTGCTTTTTTGAAGTAGCTTCACTTTTGCGTGCAGTTGCGGCACACAAAAGTTCGTTTTAGGAACAATTTCCGGAGTTGCATCCGAATAACGATGCCGCACATCGTTATTCCGCCGAAGTAACCGAGTTTCATCCAAATAACGATGCCGCACATCGTTATTCCGCGAGAGTAACCGAGCTCCATCCAAATAACGATGCCGCACATCGTTATTCCGCAAAAATAACCGAGTTTCATTCAAATAACGATGTCGCACATCGCTATTCCGCAAAAGTAACCAAGTTTCATTAAAATAACGATGCCGCACATCGCTATTCCGCCGAAGTTACCAAGTTCCATCCAAATAACGATGCCGCACATCGCTATTCCGCAGAAGTAACCAAGTTTCATCCAAATAACGATGCCGCACATCGCTATTCCGCGGGAGCCCCTCTTCAGCGAGCAATAGCGGCACAGAGATGCCTTATGCCCCTGGCTGAACCCGATTACTTACGCTCTTTTTCGCCCCAGCCGCCGCTTAAATGCGAAACAACCCGTACCCCGGCAGCGGCACGATCGGCGCTTCGTCGACGGCCAGGCCCGCGGACCCGCCGCGCTTCATCGCCACGTCGACGAGCCAGCGCGTGAACGGCGCCACGTTCATCGTCTCGAGCTCCGCCAGCGAGTAGAAACCCGCCGCGTCCACTTCCACGCCGTCCGGCACCGGCTCGCCGCCGACGTACGACATCGTGAAGGCGACGTACAAATTGTGTATGACTCTCGGCTGATCCCGCAGCGCCGCGACGCCCGTCACCACCGCATCGATGCCGGTCTCCTCCAGCACCTCGCGCCGCACCGTCTCGTTAACTCGCTCCAGCTGCTCCGCGTAACCGCCCGGATTCGTCCAGTACCCTTTGCCCGGCTCCTGCGCCCTGCGGACGAGCAGAATCTTGCCGTCCCGCTCCACTAGCGCGCCGACGCCGATGCTGTAGTTGCCCCAATGCACGAAGCTGCATGCGGTGCACGCGCGCCGCGGCGTGCCGTCGACGTCGCGCGTCTCCATGGCGGACCCGCACGACGAGCAAAACTTCACTTCCATGCTCATACCGCCGCCCCCTTCCCGTCCGGAATGCATTTCGCATAGACCAGCCCCTGACGGATGCCGCCTTCGTCCGCGCGCGCCGTCACATAGTCCGCATGCGCCAGCAGTTCGGGGTGGCTGTTGCCCATCGCGATGCCGAGACCGACGAGCTCCAGCATCTCCTTGTCGTTCAGGCCGTCCCCGAAGGCGATCGCTTCTTCGACCGGAATGCCGAGCGTGTCCAGCATCGCCTGAATTCCCTCTGCTTTGGAGCCGGTATGCGGCAGCACGTCCAGCGCGTTCGGGTGCCAGCGGATGAACCGCAGACCCGGCAGCTCCGGCAGATAGGCCGCTTCCTCGCCTTCCGTGCAGTGAAGGAACACCTGATAAATGCCCTCTCCCCGCCAAAAATCGGCATTGAACCCGGGCCGCTCCACTCGGAGCGAATCGACGGCTTTCCAGACGCCCTCGTCGTTCTCATGGTTCGTATGGTACGCCGCTTTGCCCTCGAATACGAGCGGATGCCCCGCGCGTCCCGAGAGCTCGACGAGCTTCTCCAGATCGCCGATCGGAATGTGCCTGTTGTATAGCTCCTTGCCCTTGTACACGACATAGCCGCCGTTCAAGCTGACGAACGACTCGATATCGAGCTCCTCCAGCAGCCATTTGAAAAAGTACGGCGCGCGACCTGTCGCGATGACCGGCTCGATCCCGCTCGCCTTCAGCTCGGCGATCGCGAGGCGCGTATCCTCGGGAATGCGCTTTTCCTCGTCCACCAACGTTCCGTCGATATCAAAAAACACGATTTTGTAGCTCATGCTCGCTCCCCATCCTGAAATCTGTCTATTCTGAATCATTCCCTTTATCATCTAACAAAATGGTCCCCGCGTAAACGGAAATCTCGCGAACACTGACAGACTGTTGTCATGGACGCTCCCATACAATGAATACAGACAGCAAGACGATACAGAAACAAATCAGCGCAAAGGAATGATTCGAGTGGTACGAACAACGCAAAACACCGGCATCGTGATCGCGGGGCTCCTGCTCTCCATCCTGATGGCCTCGATGGACAACTCCATCACCGCGACGGCCATGGGCTCCATCATCGGAGAGCTCGGCGGTCTCGACAAATTCGTATGGGTAACGTCGGCCTACATGGTCGCGGAAATGGCGGGCATGCCGATCTTCGGCAAACTGTCGGATATGTACGGGCGCAAACGCTTCTTCGTCTTCGGCGTCATCTGCTTCATGATCGGCTCGGCCCTCTGCGGCACGGCCGATTCGATCCTGCAGCTCAGCCTGTACCGGGCCGTGCAGGGGATCGGGGCGGGCGCGCTCGTGCCGATCGCGTTTACCATCATGTTCGATGCCGTGCCGCCGGAGAGCCGGGGCAAGCTGGGCGGCCTGTTCGGCGCGGTATTCGGCCTGTCCAGCATCTTCGGTCCGCTGCTCGGCGCCTATATTACCGATCATATCGGCTGGAACTGGATCTTTTATATCAACCTGCCGCTCGGGCTGATCGCGTTCGCCATGATCGCCTTCTTCTACAAAGAGTCGGCGCAGCACGAACGTCAGGTCATCGATTGGACCGGCGCCGCCTCGCTCGTCGGCACGATCGTCTGTCTCGTGTTCGCCATGGAGCTCGGCGGCAAGACGTTCGCCTGGGACTCCGCGGAAATCATCGGCTTGTTCGCCGGAGCCGCCGCGCTCGCGCTGCTGTTCGTATGGGCGGAGCGGCGCGCCGCCGAGCCGATCATCTCGTTCGCGATGTTCCGCAGCAGGCTGTACGCGACGAGCAATGCGCTCGCCATGCTGAGCGGCGCTGCCTTCATTACCGCGTCCGTCTACATTCCGATCTACATGCAAGGCGTCCTGGGCGGTTCCGCCACGAACTCGGGCATGGTCCTGCTGCCGATGATGCTGGGCACGGTCGTGACCGCGACGCTCGGCGGGAGCCTGCTTAACAAGCTGTCCTACCGCACGATCCTCATCCCGAACGTCGTCATTCTCGTCGCCGGCATCGCGCTGCTGACGACGCTGACCGCGGATACGCCGCGCTGGATCGTCACGGTCTACATGGTGCTCGTCGGACTCGGCGTCGGCGCGACCTTCTCCGTGCTGGGCAACGCCGCCATCCACGCCCTGCCGGCCAACAAGCGCGGCTCCGCCAGCTCTACGCTGAACTTCCTGCGCTCGCTGGGCATGACGCTCGGCATCACGGTGTTCGGCATCATCCAGAGCCACGCGATGGCCCGCAAACTATCGGAGGCGCTCGGCGGCGCCGCGGTCGCGGACGGCAAGGCCGGGACGGCCGGCGACGCGGGTGGCGGTTCGATCGGCGGCGCAGCCGCGAACGGGGGCGCCGGCGGAACCGTCGGGGCGGACGGTCTTGGCGGTCTCAACCTGAGCGACCCGCATGCGCTGATGGAGCCTGCCGCACGCTCGCATATTCCGCACGACCTGTTGGCGAAGGTTACGGACGGCCTCTCGTCCTCCATCTCCGCCACCTTCATGTGGAGCCTCATTCCGGCCGTGCTGGCGCTCGCAGCCGCGCTCCTCATGAGCCGCGAGCGCATGGACCCCGCCGCCGAAGCGGAAGCCGAAGCTTACGCGGCGCAGCACTAGCGCCGCACTGCGCACAGCAAGAGCCCGTATACGCCAACCGGCGTACGCGGGCTCTTCTTTTTGCATCATGCCAAACGCCCGCTATCCGGTATAAAGCCCGATCAACCGCTGTATTCGCGAATGGTCGTTGTCGTTCAGATTGATGAAGTACGGCAGTTGCCATGCTTGCGTGGACATAGCCTGCTTGCTGACGGGCGTATCCCAGCTCGGATATACTCTCGTGGCCATTTTCCCGGGCGTTGCGGCAGTTTTGAGAATGTTTTGGTTCACAAGCGCGTCCTTCGGGAAAACGAACTGTCCCGAACAGCCCTTCGTATCGGCGAAAGCGTGAACGACCAGCAGGTCGGTTGCGGTATCCGGCGAGTAAGCGGCGTTTTTTCCCGATTCGTCTTTTTCCCAGAAAACAACGAACTGTCCCGCCTTGCGGGGCGTAATCTTAGCGACTCTCAAGCGGACCGATCTCGCATTCAGCCGGAATACGCCGCCGCCGTAATCCGAATTCTGGGCTTCCTCCCGCGCCGCTGTCAGCGTCAGTCCGTTCGGTTTATAGATGCGTTCGTTGACCTCGTCCAGCATTTGAAAAAATGAAACCATCGCCCGCTCCTTGTGTCCTCCGGCTCCCGTTATTTAAGCGGAGAAATATTCAACAGCCCCAACAATTCGCCCCATGAATGAATGCGAGGCGCGTCCAAATGCCGGTTGTACGGCTGGTCGCGGACATACACTTTTATCGCCAGCTCGGCTAGCGTATCGATGACTGCGGGCTTATCGTCGAAATAATAATCGAGCGCGAGCTCGCGGATGACATGGATCTTTTCCGCGTCGCCCATGCCGCAGTAGAATCTGCCCCGAAGCACCGGGAACCCCGCTGCCGTCAGCCATTCCAGCGTCTTGTCGCAATGTCCCTGCGCCCGGGCGGTGATGTAGTAAATCTCGTGCCCCTGCCGGATCAGCTCCCGCAGCACTTCTACCGCGTCGGGATAAGGCGGGCAATCGCTGAAGTAGATCTCCTCGCGCAGCTCGGCCCACATCCGCTTGCCTTCCTCCGCGTTAAGGCCGAACGCCTCGTGTATGGGGATGCAGTTCAGCTCGCGCATGCGCGCGATATCGACCTGCGTGCCCAGCCTCCGGTTGTATAAATGAAAGGCGTGCTCGCGCAGGTTGATCAGCGTGTCGTCGATATCGAAGCCGAGTTTCATGAGGTTCTCCTTGGTATAGTGAGTGTCCGCTTATTTTACCAAATGGGCGACTGACTTCCTAATAGCGACTCGGAGCCCGCTTCCGCAAAACGAACCCCGACCTCAACGGGTACGGGGTTCGTCTGCTTGCATTCTAGGACTTCTTCGCAATTCTGCCGAGCGCGTCCAGCGCGCGGAGCACGACGGTCGCGGACTCGGCGCGCGTAGCCGTCGCGCCGGGATTCAGCTTGCCGCCGCTGCCCTTCAGCAGCCCGCTTTGCACGCCGTACGCGACCGCAAGCCGCGCCCAGCCCGACACCTTCGCGCCGTCGCCGTAGGCCGAGAGGATGGCATCGGCGTTCAGTTTAATATCCGGCGCGACGCCCTGCGCGCGGAAGAGCATGACCGCCATCTCCTCGCGCGTGATCGGGTCGTTGGGCCGGAACTTGCCTTCCGCCCCCTTCACGATGCCTGCCGCTGTCGCCTTCGCCACGGCATCCGCATACCAGGCGTTCGCCGGCACGTCGGCGAAACGCTCGGCCGCGATGCCCGGCCCGGAGCCGCCTGCGAGCAGCGGCAGCACAAGCTTCACGAACTCTGCCCGCGTCACGCTGCCGTTCGGACGGAACGTGCCCGCCGGATCGCCGCTCACGATTCCCCGTGCCGCCAACGTCTCGACGTCTGCGCGGCTCCAGTGATTCGCCAGGTCGGAGAACGCATACTCGGCGATCAGCACCGCATACGTGCCCGGCTCCGTAACCACCGCTTCTACGCTGCCCGAAGTCCCGTCGACGATGCCGCCGACATACGTCCACTTGGACTTGTCGCCGGCAGCCTGCAGGTACACGCCCAGCTTGCGAATATCCGCCCCTGCCAGCTTCGAGGCGTCATAGGCGATCGTCAGCTTGCCCGGCGCCGCGAGCTTCGCGCCGGCTTGGAGCTTCCAATCGTAGACGTCCGACACCAGCTTCAGATGCGCATCCGCAGGCGCCGGCGTTCCCTCAACCTTCGCCGCCGTCACCTTCTTGGCCGCTCCGGCTGCGCCGCCGCTGCCCGAAAGCCACAGCTTCAACTTGCCGCCGAAGAAGCTGAGGGAGCCGCCTTCAGTGCCAACCTCGCCGGACTCGCCGCCTTGCTGCTGCGACGGATCCTGCGGATTGCCGCCCGGATTGCCGGGATTGCCCGGATTGCCGGTGCCACCGCCCGCCGCTTTCGTCGTGACGAACAACGATGGCTCCGAGGAGGCATTGCCCGCGATATCGACCGTCCAGATCCGGACCTCGTACGCCGTCGACGGCGACAAGCCGGTTATCGTGTACTTGCCGACGCCTTTCAGGACGGTCGCCGGATCCAGCGCGAACGCCTCTCCCTTTTTCGCCCATTGCAGCTTGACCGCGAACAGGTCGGCGTCGGACGGATCCGTCCATGCGATCGTCGCCTGCGTCGCGTCCGCCGTCATACTGCCGACGATCGCCGGCCCCGGCGGTGCGATATCGGCGGAAGGTTCCTGAATGCCCGCCGTTTCCGCGATCGTTCTGGCCGTGCTGTAGTTGCCTGCCGCGTCGTAGGCGCGGACCTCGACGTCGTAAACTGTGTCGGCTTCCAGCTCTTGAAGCAAGGCGTACTTCCGCCCCGCCGGAATCTCGACCGATGCCCACTCGCCTGCCGCTCCCTGCGCTTTGTAGTAGACGGCAACCTTGATCGTCTCCGCGTCGCGGCCGGCCTTCCAGGTGACCAGCGCCTGGCTGTCGTCTCCCTCGGCGGCAAGCTCCGTCACGGCCGCGGGCGGCGTAACGTCATGCTCCGTCACCAAAACCTCAGTCTCGTAGTTGTCTCCCATCGGAATGCCCGCATAGCTCTGAACGGCACTGTCCACGTATACCTTGTACGTGGCGCCGATCTCAAGTGGAGCATCCGGCGTAAAGCGGACATGCATTGAATTTCCATCGCTCAAGGGCTCGACAAGCGTCCAGACGCCGGGGACGTCCGCATCCGTCGCCGAATCGACGACCGCGAACAGGCTGCCCGACACCGTACTGCCATTCACGTGACGATCGAACAAAATGTCGACCGCTCCCCCTCCCGGCGCCGACTCGACCTTGACCGGCTTCGCCGACAGCGTCGAGATCATCGGGATGTTGACGTCGAAGTGCGGCGGCAGCACCGTCAATTCTTCGCTCTCGGCAGGCAGGTAGCCTTCCTTTTCATAGAGCACCTTCCATTTGCCTTCCGGCACGTCCCATGCATACCGGCCGTCCGCATCCGTGTAGAGCGGATTGTCTTGACCGTACCAGTCCGCATCCCACACGTCCCAGCGCCGCTTCTCCTCGTTCCAGCGCAGCGCCGTCGCCTTGACGCCCTCGATCCGGTTATCCTCCGTCACCTCGTACACGTAGCCGCTCGGATCGTAGATCCACTCCGGATCGGCGATCGGTTTTTTCGGCTTCTTCGGCACCTTGCACAGATCGTCGATGTCGTCGTTGAACCGCTTCATTTGCGCCGCGAGGCTGGCATCCAGCACTTTGCCGAACGCGTTGCTCGCGATGAAGAGCGCGACCGTACCGACGCCGAACGTCGCCGGTCCTGCGACCGTGCCGGCAATCGAAATGCCGTATTTAATAAGCTCGTTGCGAATGATCTTCTTGCGCAGCAGCTCTACGTACTCCATCTCGACCGGGATGAGATTCGGCGGACAGTATCTGGCGATCTTATCCATGATGTAAGCCAGATCGTCCAGCGAGTCTCCGGTTCCTCTGCCGTCATATAAACTGTAAGCGGCGTCGGCCACCTTCCACGTATTCTCTCCGGCCTTCGAAGCGAATGCCATCTCGATTCTCACCGCCACGGCGGCGACCGCACTGTTCAACGTCTTGACCGGGGCGGGCTTGGCTTGGGCGGACGGGACCATATCCTTGTATACGTCCAAGTCCGCCCCCGCGCTCATGTAAGCCAGCGCCTTTCCGACATCCAGCCCCGAGGAGAACTCGTCTGCGGGCAGATAACCTTTCAATTCGTATTTGAGCGTACCGTTGTCGAACGATTCGCCGATCTGCAGGCCGTAGAGCGGTATATTCGTTTGATCCGCCAACGTCAGGTCGGAGCTGCTCGGCGTATACGACATCCGCTCGAGCGTCGCGCTCAGCGACATCTCGGCATCGCCGCCCGCAGAAGGCAGCGTGCCCTTGAAGGTCATCGATTGCTTGCGGTCCCCGCCTTCGCGGGGCGATACATAGAGACGATCCTGCCGCGCATCCCTGAATGCGGGCGGCATCTGCGACTTAAGCTCCTCCGTCGGCGTCGGCCCTCCCTGCAGAACATCCGCCGGCTCTCTCGTAATATAGTCGATGCCGATCGCGCCGACCGCCGAGCCGTCGGTGACCGCCTGGTAGACGCCGTCTTTCAGGCTCGCGGCAAACCGTCCGTTGCCTACGAGAAAGACGACGTCGCGCACCAGCTCCGGATGATTGAACTTCACGGTCAGATGGAGCGGCCAGCCGGGCGCCAGGACGTAGGGGAACGTCGCCTCGCCTGCGCGGGGGTCGACCACCATCGTCCGGCCGTCGGGCTGGCTCATCGTGAACTCGATCGGCTCGGCGACGTTCACGTCGTAGCTGACCGTCGTCTGTCCGCTGCTCCAGGTGCCGCTATCCGTGCGGGCCGAGGCTTGCAGCGTCCATGCGGCCGTCTTTCCTTCTCCTTCCATATTCGCAGTCAGCGACCAGCGGCCGGCGGGCGACGTCTCTGCCGATCCGACGATGCGGTCCCCCGCAAATACGCTGACCCGGCTGCCCGCCGGCGCCGTACCCGTTACGGCGAACTGACGGAACCCGGTTCTGGACGGCGCAATCAGCGTCACCAGCGCGACATCGGCCATCGCAGTGCCCAATTCTTCTTCGCTGGCTTCGCCGTTCAGCTCGTAACGAATGCGCGGGATGACAGCCAGGCGATCGCCGTCCGGTTCCTCCGCCATACGCAATTGGTATTGCAGCGTTCCCGACGCCTTGCCGGCAACGGTACCCAGCGGGACAAGATACCGTCCGTCCTTCTGCTGCGGCGCCACCGGTTGTCCATTCCGGAAGACGCTGCCGGCGATCAGCGCGGCGCCCGACGGAATATCCAGTACGACGGCTCCGCCCGCCAGACTATCGTTACTCGAATTTGCATACTGCACGCGTACCTGCAACGCGGCGCCGGGCGCCGGCCTGCTCGTGCCGAGCAGCACGCCGTTGCCCTCCCGTCCGGCAAACCTTCCTTGCTCCCCGAACGCCAGGCCGCCCAAGTTTATCGCTTCGCCTTCGGCGACGTTAAAGGCGCGAGTCAGCGTTTTGCCGTCCAGATTGCTCTTGAGTACAAACTCGTAAGCGCCCGCTCCCGGGAGCTTGACCGTAAAATCTCCTTTGGACAAAAAACGTCCCGTGACATATTTGCGATTGGCGCCGTTCTCGAGCGCATAGACGACGGAGTTGCCCTGAATGCCGTCTCCCAGGCTGCCGACGACCTGCGTGCCCGTATCGGTCATCCGCAGCTCGACGACGCCTTTGCGGTTCGCGTCGATCACGGTCGTGCCGCAGACCTCATTGTAGCCTGCCTCGAGGCCGTTCGCGCAGATTTTCACCGTTTGTCCGGCCTCCGCCTCTACGGAGAGCGGGTTCCCGCCGCCATAGCTGCGGACCGAGCTGTAGACGTGGTAGTGAACCATTTCTCGCCAATCCAGATCGTAGGGACCGACCCATTCGCCGTCTCCAGATTTGGTATACAGCTTGATCCGGATCTGAGCCGGTATGCGCTGTTTGTAAACGATGTCCACATTCTGCGTCCCTTGAACCGTTGTCAAATACTTTACTTCCGAGCCAAAGGAGCCTCCGGCGAATGCCTGAATGTACATGTAGCCCGGAGGCACGCCCAGCGCATACTTGCCGTCGACGTCCGTAACGGCCGTATATGTGCGATCGAATACGGCCTTGACCGTCGCGCCTGCGACCGGCCGCCCTTCCGCATCCTTGACCGTGCCTTCAATCTTTGCGTCCGTCTTCCGAACAAGCGTGATCTCCGCCCGGTTAATCCCGCTGACCAGCGTCACGATTTGTTCGATCGGATCATAGCCGCTGTCCTCCGGTTCAATCCGGATATGAACCCGCTGACCGATTCTCTTTTTGAAGGCGGGCAGATTAAACCGGCCGTTCGACGTCGCACTTCCCGCTCCCAGCAGATTGCCCGCGTCATCGGTGACGATAACGCCGTTGCCTTTCCCTCTCCAATTGGGGTTCGATATCGTAATGGAGAGAGCCGCGGGCAGCAGCGGATCGACGCTCACCGTCTGCCTTCCTCCGGCGTCGACATCTACATCGGGCAATCCCGATTCCTCGAACAGGTCGTGCCCGCCGGCGCCTAGCAAGCTCAGCTTATAATCGTCGGCTTCGGGCAGGCCCTTCAGCTCCACCGTCTTGCGCGAGCCCATGGCGACGGATTGATACGCGCGAGCCTTCTGGCTGTATATGCTCAGCAAGGCGTCCTCCGGCACGGGGACCGTGCCGCTCAGCAGGACGCTGATCGTGCCCCCGACCGCTACCGGCGCGCGCAGCGCCTCGGCTTCGGCGGAACTGCCGTCCCGCGTAACCGTTCCCTTGATCGACACCAGTTTTTTCGCATCTTCCGGCACGACGTACTCGCCCTTATAGACACCTGCTTCCCCCGCCTCGGTCAGCGCCGTCTCCAGCGTCTTGGATAAGCCGTCGACATTATCATAGGCGAGAACCGCCTTTGCGGACGCGCCCGACGGTCCCCGCAGCGTGAGCTGCGCCGTATCGCCGTGTCCGGCATTCTGACGCAGGTACAGCGGGAGCCCGATCGAGAAAGACGAGATCGAGAAGCTGCCGGCGGCAATGCTTTTCTCGACGGAATAGGCCGCTTCCTGCTGGCTGTCGTCCACGCTGCGAACGACATAGCCATACGTCTTGCCGGCTAACGCCGTCTCGTCCGTATAACTGCGCGCAGCGGCGTCAAGGATCGTCGTCAGCAGGGTCCAGTCCTCGGCTCCCGTTTTGCGCAGCACGCGGAAGGCCGAGATCGTCCCTGCGCCCGGCGCCGGATCGCCCCAGACCAGCGTCACCTTCGATCCCGCCGACGTGAGCGTCAGATCTGCTAATCCCTGGCCGGCCGTTGTGCGGATCTCGGTCGTCGGGCCATCCGTCGTCCATTGTCCGGCGGCCGAAGCCGCCTGCACGGCGAACGTATACGGCGTATCCGGCGCAAGTCCGGACACGACGGCCTCCAGCGCGCCTGCAGGAACATCGACTGCCGCCGGACCGCCGGTGATCCGGTAGCCGCCATCCGCGTGCGCGGCAGCGGTCCAAATCAGCTTGACGCTGCTCTGTCCGACATCGGAAGCGGTCAGCGTGCTGCCCTGCGGCCAGCTTGCCGGCAAGGCCGTCTGCGCGATACGCTGCAAATATACGCCCATCTTGGAGCGCTCGCTGCCGAGTACCATGTTCATCATGCTCGACTTATAGGCGATTCGGGTCCCGTCTGCGCTGATCAGGCCATTGTACGAAGGGCCCGCGATCGGCAGCGAGGCGTCATAGGGCTGACTGACCATCGAGGTCGTATGCAGCGTACGATCCCTTACGAAGAGATTTGTCATCGTATCGTTATCCCCCGGCACAATCCCCTTCTCGCTTGACGAAAACAGGACGTAGCGGCCGTCATCGCTGATGTTGTGTCCGGTAGCGGCTCGCGGCGACTTGTCTCCGTTGCCTTCAGGAATGCCGATAGGCTCAGCCGCGGTTCCCGCCGGCGCCTCCCGATCGAAGACGTAGGTAAAGTAATTTTGATTGCGCCTTGCGGAGCTGTACATGACATATCGGCCGTCGCCGTCGATGGCGAGGGAGCCGATCGACCATTTATCCTCGCTGCCGGCCGTCACCCAAACGAATTGATCGGCGTCTCTGTCGAATAAATAAATGTCGTTGTCGCTGTCGGTATCCCCTTCCGCATGCGATACGGTCGTGTTAAAGGCGAGGACGCTCCCATCCCGGTTAAGCGCCGCGCCCCTGTCCAAAAAGGTTCCGTCCGGCAATCGGACCGGCGACAGTTCCCTCGTCTCCGGATCGTACATGACGGTATACTGACTGTATCCTTCAGGCGGGTGCTCTACCATATTCTTGGCATTCGTAATAAAGAAAACGACCCCGCCGTCGTTGCTGATATCCGGGCTGCCGCTGAAGTCGTTCGACTGGCCGCCGTTCCACGGCGTGCTGATCCTCGTCATGGAGGTCGCGCCGGGCTCGTCGAACACGCCGTTGCGATCCGTATCCCTGTCATACAGGAATACGTCGTGCCGCCCGTTCGTGTCCGCATCTCCGGTCAGGTTCGTAGCGTAGGAATAAAAGACGATCAAGCTGCCGTCGTCGCTCATTTTGCCCCCGAACGTTTCTCCGTTGCCGGCCTGCCCCGATGGCGTTCGGCTGATGAGCTGGATCGAACCCAGCTCGGCGTCGTACAGGAACAGGTCCGTCTTGCCGTTGCCGTCGCCCGCGACCAGGTCGGCAGCATCGGAGAGAAACAGCGTGTACCGGCCGTCGCCGCTAATATCGTTGACGCCGACATTGTCGCTGCCGGATGGCTTGCCGTCCGACGTCCGAACATCCATCCGGATCAGCGCCGGGCCGACAGGCAGCCTGACGAGCGTCCATTCGCTCAAGGCGCGATTGCCGTCCCCGTCGATGAAGGCGGCGGCGAGCTCATACAATTGGCCGTTCTCCAGATTTGGCACGACGGCGCTATTTACGCTCGCCGGATAGATCGCCGATTCGTGCTCGGTCCCGCCCGGCTTGCGCCATAGCAGCTTCGTGCCTACGACATCCGGATCCGGCGACGAGGGCCACGAGACCATCGCCCCGCCGGACAACGGCGTCACGCCGATCGCCGCCGCCTGCGGCGGCGTCGCCTCGGGCGTGCCCAGCGTCGTGGCCGCGACTTCCGCAGACCAATCCGACCAGCGATAGTCCCGGCTGCCAGCCGCCACGCGATAACGATGCGCCGTGCCGGCCGCCAATCCGTCGGCCGCATAGGACGTACCCGTCACGATCGCCGCCAGCCGATCGTCTTGCAGCACGCGATAGTAGGACGCGCCGTTCACCGCCGGCCAACTCAGCGCGACATAAGCCGCGCCAGGCTGCGTCGTCACCGACGCCCCCTCGGGCCACACCGGAGTATCGGTTGCCGGTGCGGCGTCCAGCGCTACGGCATAAACGTCGCTTGCCGCGTCCGACTCGGCGGACTGCTCCAGATTTTTAGCGGCCGACTCGAAGACGAGCGTGCCGCCGTCCGCGCTGAGCGCCGCCTTGACGACGGCTGCATCCGCGTTTCCTCCGCCTGCCGTCCGGGTCGCCCAACGCGTCTCGCCCTTAAGACGGTCTCGTATATAAATGTCCTTCTGTCCGGTATCTGCGGGATCGTAGGCATCTGACGTCTGAAAGGAAACAAACCGCCCGTCCGCGCTAATCGACGCCATCTCGGCACCCGACGCGCCCGGCTTGCCGTTCGCGCCGAGGCTCGCCAGTTCGGTCGTACCCGAGAGGCGATCGTACACGTAAACATTCGCCGCATTAACCGTCGCGCCGGTCACGAGGTTGCTCGCATTGGACTCATAGGCGACATAGCGGCCGTCCGCGCTCACGACCGGATACTGGCTGCTGGCATTGCCCGTCTTCCCGTCAGGCGCGCGGCTGATTTTTTTCATCTCGCCCAATGCGGTATCGTACAGATACACGTCTCGATACTTGACGCCGGAGAATACGCTGCCCGTGTCGTCCGGCACGATATCCCGGGAGTAAGAATCGAAGGCGACGTAGCGGCCGTCCGCGCTGATGGACAGGCGTGACCGCGTCGTTTCGTAGATATAGCTCTGCCGCGTGATCAGCGTCACGCTCTTCGTCCGGCGATCGAGCAGCCAAATGTCGCACGTGCCTGCGCTGTTCGTCTTGCCGGCATAAGCGACATAGCGGCCGTCCGCGCTGATCTGATACGAGCTGCCGTTGCCCGCGAACTCGGAGCCCGGCACGAACTCGGCCGCCCGCTCGACGGCGCCGCTCGACGCATCGTATAGAAACAGGTCCTCGGAGACGTTCGTATCGGAGGAAGCCGTCAGATTCGTCGCTTTGGAAGTAAATAAAACATAGCCGCCGTCCAGGCTGACAAACGGCGCGTAGCTGTCGTTGTTCGCTTGCGCGCCGCCGGGGCCCAGATTAATGCGCTTAATCGTCCCTGTCGCGCGGTCGCTCAGGAAAATATCCTGCTTGCCGTTCGTATCCCCTTCGGTCAGGTTCGCCGAGGCGGACGCAAAAGCGACAAACCTGCCGTCGCCGCTCACGGACGCCGACTTGCTGTCGCCCGTGCCCGATGCGCCCGGCGCTCCGCTGATCTTGACCGGCAAGCCATAAACGGCGCTTGCGATGGTTAGCGGTGCCTGCGCGTCCCCATAGACCCCTTCCTCCACCGAGAGCGGGTCGCCGGTTTCCAGTTCTCCGGACAACTGCCCCAGCAGTTGGGAAAACGAAAGCTGACCGTCCTGCCGTCCGGGCTCCGCATAGGCCGGTCGCTCCAGCCCGCCGGTCAGCATCGCTGCTGCCAGCAGGCCTGTCAGTCCGCGCTTCCATCCCTGCTTCCATCCGCGAATGTGACTGCTCTCCCGGTCTCCGGACCTTCGCTTCGCCGGCTTGGTTTCGCCCCGGTCAAGAAATGCCCGCATACCGTTCGTCCGCTCCTTTCTGCTGCTCCGACTCCGGACAATACGTTGCCAGCAGCCGCCGCTCCACGCCGCGCCACCGCGCGATCAGGTACAGCAGCCCGAACATGCCTTTCTGAAACCAGACCGGCGGACCGATCAGATAGCTTTCGCCCATACGGATCACCACGGCCAGCTCCAGCATGCTTTTCGGCATTCCGTTCGCGCCCGTCCTGCCGTCCCTCGCCAATCCGTATTGCATGCGAAGAAACTTCTCGAAGCTGCGCGCCGGCAGCACTTTCACGCGGAACGCGATCTCCGTCTTCTCCTGGTTGTAAAAACGATGCTTCGAGCCCAGGGGCGCCACCGCTTTCTGGCCGGGCGTCAGCAGCAGCGTCCTGCCGTCGCAGTCGAGCGACAGCCTGCCGTCAAGCGCTTCGAACTCCTCCTCGAACGTCGTATGATAGTGCAAGGGCGTGCCGCCTCCGGGTTGGAGACGAACCTCCACCCACTCGTAAGCGCCGCCCGATTCCTGTGCTGTCGTCAGGAAGGTCACGGCATCCCCGATCTGGGGATTGCGAATCGTCCGTTGAGATGCTGTTGCAGTCATGTCGGATCATTCTCCTTATTTGGCGATATTGGCTATTTCTAGCGTAAGATTTAGATGCCGATCCCACTAGTGAACAGCCGTCATCGCTTTTGTCATGCCGGTCATGACTTCGCGAGACCCGAGTCATACGATCCGGGGCAAAGGTTACAACTGTGCTGGGAATATATCTTGACAGCTATATATCCATTTGGATATATTAAAAGCAACAAATGGAAGGAGGCAAAAACCATGAGTCAATCTGAGACAAATCAGCCGATTACGCATATCGATGGACGGACGTTCGTTATAGAGCGCGTATTTGATGCGCCGAAGGAAATGGTGTACGAGGCGTTCGTGAATCCCGCGTTGTTGTCGAAGTGGTGGGCACCCAAGCCTTATACGATTCCGGTCTGCCGGATCGACCTCAGGCCGGGCGGAAAATGGCACTACTGCATGCGTTCCCCCGAAGGCCAAACGCAGTGGGTGCTGGGCATTTATGATGAGATTCGGCCGGCCGAGCGGGTATCGTATGCCATTACCTTCGCGGACGAGCAAGCGAATCCGACGGACGTGATTCCCAAGCAAGAGGTTACCGTAGCATTCACGGAGGCGGGGAACGGACGAACGACGCTCACCCTGAGCTTCAGACTGCCTACGGAAGAAGAACTCCAAGCGACGCTAAAAATGGGGATGCGCGAAGGAACCGCGATGACGCTGGACACGCTCGCGCAAGAGGTGCTGCCGGCGATGAAGCGCGGCTGATCCGGACGCGTACAAGCCTGGACAAGCAGGAGAAGCGCAACAAGCAGGAGGTTCGCCAATGAATACAGCGACGTTCGGCGCGCTCGCCGAGCCGCATCGGCTCGGCATGGTAGAGCTGCTGCGAGATGGCCCCCTCTCGGTAGGCGACATCGCCGACCGGATGGCGCTGGGTCAGCCCCAAGCCTCCAAGCATCTGCGCGTGCTAAGCGACGCGGGGCTGGTCGAATCGCAGCCGGCCGCCAACAAGCGCATTTACAAGCTTCGTCCGGAGCCGCTGCAAGAGATGGACAAGTGGCTCTCCGTCTTCCGAGCGTCTTGGGAGGCACGATTGGACCGGCTCGATGCGCTGCTGGCCGAGATGCAGGGCAAGAGCAAACGGGACGAATAGCGATGAGAGGAATAGCGCTGAAAGAAATAACTTTTATGGGTTCTGCTTCCGGGCAGAACTCTTTTTTCGTTGTCCGATTTTGTCAATTTGAGAAAATTCCCCTCTATTTTTGCGCTAATTAATATGTTTAACAACTTTTTCTAGCGTTTAACGTTTTATGAGATTAAAAATCCAACTAGAGAAGGGAACTGAGAGATGAAACTTAAAACCTTGCGAATGGTCGCGATGCTGCTCGCCTTCCTGCTCCTGCTTCAACCGTTGCTGGGCGGACTCGGCACCGCGGGGCGCGCGGCGGCCGGGCCCGCGCCTACTCCGCTCGATCAAATTAACGAAGCGCTGAATGACCACGATGGCGAAGCATTAATGTCAGCGCTTGCAGACCCGGATGCCCATCTGACGCTGCCGGTCGGCTTTGCCGCTTGGACCGCGGCAGACAAAACCGACGTCTCCCAGTTTCTTGCGGATTTCATCCAACCCGGGCAAAATAACGGGTATGAGAGTTTGGACCAGGTTCAATATATATTGAACTTGGTCGGCATATTGTACGCGTCGCGCGATGGCGTCAGCTTGGACATCATCAGCGACAAGATCAAGAAGATGCTCGTCTTGTCGTCCGACATCAAAACGCTCTTCCCGAATTCCCCGGACATTGATATGTACAAAGAAACGGTCGACCAGATCACGGCGCTGTCTCCCGCGGACCGTCAAATCTTCGACACTTTTATTCAAAATCAGTATGTCATGAGCACCGTTCAGGGTAATAATACCCCTCTCGTCATTGCGATGATGGTCTTCTATCCTGAAGGCCAGGCACTCAGCTTTAGCCAGCCCCAGACCGCCGAGCAAATGTTCGAAGTTCTATATGGCCTGCTCAATTATGCGGAAAACATCGCCGGACTTAAAGAAGAGTACGAGAATATTCCGGTTGCGGACATCGGAATTGATCTTAACAAAGCCCTAACTGTACTGGGAACCGATCTGGAAGGGGACGAGCCGACGTTACGAAATTGGTTGGCGCTTGCCCAACAACTGCTCGATCAGCGTCCTGAAGCAGGCTATGCGAGCGTAGCGGACATTCAGTCCGTCATCGACGACTTTTTGACGCTTCGCGCCGTGAACCAAGCCATCGAGAACGATGACGTCGAGGGCTTGCTGTCCGCGCTGATCGACGAAGATCTCGGCCTGCGGCTGCCCGGGGGCTTCAATGGATGGAGCGACACAGCCAAGCGTTCCTGGGCCGCGACCTTCATGAGCCTGTTCGGAAATGACAGCGGAAGCGGCAGTCCGAGCCCAAGCAACCGCTTCTCGTACAGCAGCTTGGCCCAAATCCAGTATGTCTCGGATCTGGCCGCGATTCCGGTTGTCTTGCTGAAAGACCAGAGCCTGCCGACGATCGGCAAAGCGGTCGATGACGTATTCGCCAAGTTCGCCGAATTCGGCACGGTTTTCTCCGATTACGAAGGAGCCGAGATGATCGCTCAGATGAGCGAAGCCTATTCCGCGCTGACGCCGGTCGAAAAATATATTTATAAATACTCGCTCTATATTTTGCTCACGACTGCGGTGAACGAACAGCCGGTCGATAACGGTGAAGAAACCGGCAATGGCGAAGGAATGGGAACCGGCAGCCTGATTTACTTCCTGTTAGGCTCCTTCGCTACCTATCCGCAAATTGCCATAAACAGCGTATCAACGCCGGAAATGATGTCCACTTCGCTCGGGGTATTGTTCCAGCAAGTCCAGGCGGCATACGAGAGCTTCAAGCAGGCACACCCGGAAGTCGATATCGAAGCTTGGGAGCTCGACCTGTCGAAAATGGGTAATTTGAACCCTGAGGACGAAACAATGGCCGAACTCAGCGACTGGATGCTCGACAAGCGCCCTGAAGGCGGCTATGTCGACCTGGCCGCAATCCAGTCGACCTTCGACCAGTTCTTCACGCCGGCCGCGCCTTCGGTCACGGCGGACGACGCTGCGGACAAGCTCGTCGGCGCCGATGCAACGATGGAGTATTCGACCGACAACGGAACGACGTGGACGAGCTACGATCCTGAAAAAGCGCCGGTCTTTTCCAATTATGTCACCGTCCTTGTACGTTACAAGGAAAACGGCGTAAGAAACGCTAGCCCGACGACCAGCGTTTCGTTTAACGTACCGTATAGCCCGCCTAGCAACACAAACTCGGAAACTATTTATGTAGACGTACAAGGCAGCAATGGCAGCGGCCTGGCGCGTACGCAGGTGACGCGTACGACGGATGCGTCCGGCAAGGTGACTGACACCGTGACGCTGGCGTCCGACATCGCCAAGGAAGCCGTGGACAAAGCCAAGGCGCAAAACGGCACCACGGTCCGCATCGTCCTCCCCGACTCGGGAGACAAGGTGTCGGAAGTCCGGGTGAACATTCCGCAGGCCGCCTTGACGCAGCTCAACGACGGGAAGATGAACCTTGAACTGTCGACCGGCGACGGCGTCATCACCGTACCTGTCGCTTCGCTCTCCGGTTTCGGCCAGGATCTGTACTTCCGTCTTGTACCGGTGAAGACCGAGGACGGGCGCGTGGAGATCGAGACAAGAGCCAAGCAGCAGACCGCCGTTCAGCAATACCTGCAAAACGAAGCGGTTAAGGTCTACGGACGTCCGATGGAAATCGAGACGAATCTGCAGAGCAAGGAAGCGACGCTCTTCATGCCGCTGAAGGACGGCCTCCCTGCAGATACGACCGAACGCAATCGCATTCTGAACCATCTCGGCGTCTATGCCGAGCATAGCGACGGCACCAAGGAATTGATACAGGGCAAGATCGTCACCGTCAACAATGTGACGGGCGTTCAGTTTACCGTTCAAAAATTCAGTACGTTCGCACTGGTCTATTTGGCCGGCTTGAACGGTACCGAGGTCTCGTCCACGCACACGCCGTATATTAACGGATTCGGAACCCAGTTCCGTCCGGAGGCGTTCGTGACCCGCGCCCAGATGGCTGCGATGCTCGCACGCAACCTGCCGGACACCACGGTTACGACGGGTACCACGGTTACGACGGGTACCACGGCAGGCTCGGACGTGCGTTCCGGACACTGGGCGATTAACGAAATTCTGAAAGCCAAAGCCGCAGGCATCATGGGCGGCATCACGGAGGATATGTTCGATCCGGAAGGCGCCGTGACGCGGGCACAGATGGCTGCGATCGCCGCACGCTGGCTGCAAAAGGGACCTACGCCTTCGCAGGTGACCGGAATCCCGGGCAGCACCGCAGGCTATAACGACGTAGCCGTCGGCCACTGGGCTGCGGATGCCATCTCCTATGTCTCGTCGCGAGGCATCATGACGGGCTACGCGGGTCAAACCTTTAAGCCCGATCAGAAGCTGACGCGGGCCGAGGCCGTCAAGGTATTGAACCGTCTGTTCGACCGCGGTCCGCTGAACGGAGCGACTGCAATCACCTTTACAGACGTGCCGGCTACCCACTGGGCATACGCCGACATTGAAGAAGCGGCGACCAACCACACGTTCACGGTCGACGCGCAGGGCATCGAGCACATCGCTGCACCGTAAAGGTAATATTAGGGATAGAGGCTGCGACGCTTCGGCGTTCGCAGCTTCTTTTTATCGCAGGAAGGAATTGATCGTCAAGACATTGGGGAGCGTGCGTTCCTATCCGATACAACCTGTACTATAATAGATACATAAGCAGATGGCGCCCGTGCGGCGTCCATTACTCGTACAGGAGATTATGCCGCATGCAAATTACCGAATTGCCCATGAATCTGATCGACGAAGACAAGGACCAGCCCCGCTACCGGTTCGGCGAGGAATCGCTGCAGGAGCTGGTGAACAGCATCGGGGAGATCGGCCTGCTGTCCCCGATCAAGGTGCGCAAGGCCGAGGGCGGCCGTTACAAGATCATTTACGGCAACCGCCGGTACCTCGCCTGCTCCAAGCTTGGCCGCGATACGATTCCCGCCATCGTGTCAGAATCTACGGACGAGACGGAGATATACCTCGAGCAGGTCGCCGAGAACCTGACGCGCGAGGGCTTCACCCCGATCGAGGAAGGCGAAGCGTTCGACAAGCTGCTGAACGACCCGAAGTTCGCGAGCTCGGTGAAGTTTCTGGCCGCCAAGCTCGGCAAGCCGGAGTCTTATATCAAGAACAAGTGCGAGCTGCTGAAGTTCGGGCCCGCGGTCAAGAAGCTCGTCGTCAGCGGCACCGATATCCGCAAGGGCACGCTTACCGAGGACCAGCTGCTCCCGCTCAAGGATCTGCCGATGGAGTACCGCGACCCTCTCGCGCTAACGATGGCGAAGGATGAGATGCCCGTCATCGACGTCAAGCGGATCGCCAAGCTGTTCAAGGACGCGTCGATCTCGGAGCGCACGAAGAGCCAATTGTTGTACAAGGACGGACCGGGTCTCTTGGACACCTGGTCCGCGTACGAGGCGAGCCGCAAGGAACGAGCGCGTGCGACCGCGGACGCTGAGCGGCGCAAGGCGGAAGCCGAAGCCGAGCGCGAGGAAGCGGAGCGCGAAGAGGCGCAGCGGAAAAAGGCGGAGGCCGCGCGAAATAAAGGCGCGGACGGTTCCCAGCAGCAGGCTGCCGCGGGGTTGGCGGGCACAGCCGCACAGGCAGCAGCAGCGACGGCGCCCGCTGCTGTAGTGACGCAGCCGGGTGCGGCGGCGCTTGGCGAGGCCGATGCGGCTGCGCCTGCGGCTGTGGCGGCAATGGCAGCAGCGGCTGCCGGCGCGCGGACGATGGCCACGCTGCGCGATCTGCTCGCGGCGCTGCCGGCGCCGGACGCGCTGGCGGCCGAGCTGGAGGCGGCCACCTCCGTCGACCCGGAGGCGCTGCGGGACGGGCTCGACGATCTGATCGGCCGGCTCGAAGGCCACTTGAATGCTTGCCGGACGGCAAGAGCCGAAGTCGTTAAGCGGATTTAAAAAAGAGGAACGTCTGGAGCGAGCTCCTGACGTTCCTCTTTGCATCTCGCCGCGTAAATAACCATGTCACGCATCCTTATTCCCTCGCAAACGAGCCCATTCGCCACATTAACGATGTGGCACATCCTTATTCCCTCGCAAGCGAGCCCGATTCGCCACATTAACGATGTCGCGCATCCTTATACCGCCACGAGCATCCGCCTGTTACGAACCCTTAAGCGTCAATCAGCCCCATCAGCATGACCACGATCTCAGCTCGCGTCGCATGGGATCCGGCCATGAACGTTGAATCGGGATAGCCGTTGATTACGCCTCGGGACGCGAGCGCGCTTACGCTGTCTATTGCCCATGAAGGAATCGCGTCTCCGAAAGACTTGCGATTGCTCGCATTCGCAGCCAGCCGATATGCATTCTGCAGCAGTACAGCAACTTCCGCTCTCGTAATAGGCGAGGCCCCATTGACATAGTGCTTGCCGTCGCGAACGGTCCCGGTCACCAGTCCGTTCGCAAAAGCGGCAGCAATATAGGGCTTGCTCCATTCCGCCAGTCCGTTCCAATCGTCGAAGTAGGCGGCTGCCGCATCCAGATCGGCCTGAACGCCCAGGGACAATTGCCTGGCTCTTGCGAGCATTACGATCGCTTCATCTCTTCGCGTTTCGCTTTTCGGAGCGAACGCTTCGGGCGATCTGCCGGATACGATGCCCAGCTTGTACGCTCGCTCAATAGCCGCCTCGGCCCAAGGCGTCTGAGCATGCACATCCCTAAACGAGGAGCCTGCAGGCGTTCCGCTATCCGTCCCGCCGCCGGTTTGTCCTCCGGATTGCCCCGGCTCCGTCTGGCCGCCGCCCGTCTGCGGCGTGTTCGGATTCGTTCCTGGATTCGTACCCGGGTCGGTACCAGGCTGCGTGCCTGGGTCCGTGCCTGGATTCGTACCCGGGTCCGTGCCTGGATTCGTACCCGGGTCCGTGCCTGGATTCGTACCCGGGTCCGTGCCTGGATCCGTCCCCGGATTCGTACCCGGGTCCGTGCCTGGATCCGTTCCCGGATTCGTACCCGGGTCCGTGCCTGGATCTGTACCTGGGTTCGTTCCCGGATCTGTCCCCGGGTCCGTGCCTGGGTCCGTTCCTGGATCTGTCCCTGGGTCCGTGCCCGGGTTCGCCTTCACAATCGTGACGTCATCCTGCGCGACGTTGCCCACGGCGTCGATTGCCGTTATCGTGC
Organism: Cohnella sp. GCM10012308; assembly: GCF_042649185.1. Taxonomy (NCBI): domain Bacteria; kingdom Bacillati; phylum Bacillota; class Bacilli; order Caryophanales; family Paenibacillaceae; genus Cohnella; species Cohnella sp. GCM10012308. The sequence continues at coordinate 31,741 of NZ_JBHRYU010000043.1, read as the reverse complement.
TATAAGCTTGCGTGCCGGCGCCTAACGTACCGGCCAAGCTAAAGCGGCCTGCTTCGTTTGCCGTTACGCGATTGCCCTGACTGTCCATCACGGTCGCATACGGCACGGTGCTGCCTTGAATCTCGTATTTGCCCTCCGAGTCGGCCGCAATCGACCCGTCCGGCTCCGTATTGACGAACAAGGCCGGCGGGAGGCTGCTGTAGTGCACGGCCAGACCATACTCGGATACGTCGCCCTGATCGTTCTCGGCTACGATGCGAATCAAGCTCGAGCCCGCGTCTCCGTCTACAGCGACCGGTACCGCGATATGATTTTCATAATCGTCACTCGCGTAGATGCGCTTAAAGCTCGGCATATTCGTCGCTTCGTCCAGCGTTCCGTCGCTCTGCCAAACTGTAAACCTAGCGCCCAGATCCTGGGACTGTCCGTCTTCGGCGCTGACATAAGTAGTCGCAACATTCAGTTCGAAGCCGCCGTTCACCGCAAGGACATTGCCCAGCACCGAATCGCTCGCGATCGCCCCGAGGCTCGACGCCACATGCAGGACCGGCATCTTGACCAGCGGCACTTGGACAACGTCCGTCGTCGTCGTAGCGCCGTAGATGTAGGACGAGCCCGCTTCATCCGCGTCAGCAAACGGCGTCACCGCCAGCTTGTAGCTGCTGCCGGATTCCATCCCGCCAAAATCAAGTTTAAACTCTCCGTTGACCGCATCGTCCGCCGAGATCTGATACTCGAGCGGCCTGCCCGCATGCGCGATCTGATTGCCCGTCGGTTCTCCGTCGCGATCGACCTCATCCGTATAGGCGATCGACGACATGACCGAGTTGCCCTCGGCATCGAGCAAACGAACGAGATAGCCGTCCGCGCCCGTAACGGCGCTCCAAGCCGCGTGGATCGTACCGCCGCCGCCTGCGGATACCGATACAGCGCCGAGCGAACCGGGCGCAAGCGGGTTGACGACGCTCATCGCTTGCTTCGCGTTCATGCTCGCATAAGGAATCGTTCTGGACGTGTCGGCCTTCGGCGTTCCGACCAGCGTGATTCTGGGAAAATACGACCCGCTCTGCAAGTAGCGCAAGTCTTCCGGCGTAAAGGCATAGCTGCCGCTAACGGCCCGGTCCGTCACCTGCGCGGCATCGATATCGACCGTATGGACGAGCACGCCTGCGCTCGTGTCCGCCGGGTCGTCGCCGTTGTCGGAGGACAAACGGACTTCGACGCGGTAGTCTTCGGTCTCGGTATCAAGTCCTGTCAGCTCCCAGCTTGCCGTTTGCGTCCCTGCGTCGTATGGCGCGCCGACGAGCTTCGGAATCGGCGCGATCGCGATAATCGAGCTGTCGAAAGATTGGCTCGACGAGATCGTCCAAGCGCCCGTCTGCGCGCCCAGTCGAATCATGACCGTGCGATCGGACACGACCGCGGCATTCGCATTCGGATCGTCATAAAACGGCGTGTCGTCGCTTAACGTGCCGGGATAGGTCAATCCGTACGGATTGCCTTCCGGATCCAGGATGCGGATATCCTCGGGATCGGCGTTGACGAGCACGGCATAATCGTCCGTCAAGCCGTCAGGGAACGTCACCGTATGAACGGTACCCGCGTCATCCGTCGCGATCGTCGGCGTAAGCGCAAGTCCTCTCATGAGTCCGGCCGAGCCGCTTGATGCGACCACGCTCACATTGGAGAAGGCATTCAACTGCCCCACCGCGTTGCCGTTCTCATCGTAGACGGTCTGTCCGGTCGATGCCGCGGCGATGCTTCTCCGCCCGACGCTGACCGAGCCGCTTCCGAACGAATAGTTCACCTTGAGCCCGAAGCCGAGAATGCTGAAGGCCGCGTAAGCGTTGGAGTTGCTCAAGCCGACCGTCTGGTTGGCCAACGTATACGGACCGATGTCGAATACGCCGACATCGATCTTCGGAATCTGGAGGCGACCGTACAATTGACCGTTTAAGTTGAAGCCGTTGTTGCTGTAATAGGTGAGGTTGGCATTGCCGCCCGCCAAAATGACCGAGAAATTTTTCAAAATATTGGCGGCGATATTCATTTGATACGATACCGAGGTGTTCGTGATGTAGATTCCCGCCTGGAACTTGTCGAAAAGCTCCATCTTGAGCAGTGTCGGGTTGCCGGACAGCGTAATTCCGGAAGGTCCGATCGCAAGCTCTACGTCGTTGAACTCAAGCAGTCCCTCGCCGGCGACGAGGCTGCCTACTTCGAGATCGCCATTGATCGTGATCATGATCGGCGCCACGCCTTTATAATTGCCGGTCATCGTGTCCGCCAGACCCGAGACGCCGCCGCCGATGCGCGTCAGCTTCGCGATCGGTACCATCGGCGTAACCGGAATGCCGTTGGTTAAACCGACGACGATCTTGATCGTGTCGGGGATAAATTGTCCGTTCGCGCCGTTTTTCTTCAAGCTCATGCTCGCCGCGAAGTTCGCCAGCTTCGCATCGATGTCGAAAGCGACCCCGTATTCTTGCTCGAACGTATCGATCGAGCCTTCGGCCGTTGCGCCGATGCCGAAGCCCCCGAGCAGCTTCTTGGACATGTCGTTGCCGGGGGTAAAGTAACCGTCCGCCTTGACTCCCTGGAAATCCAGGCTTCCCTGGCCGTTCATCCCGTATTGGAGGCGATCGATCGTAAGACCGAAGCCCACGTTGCTGCTGCCGGGCAGCGCCATTCCGAAGTATACCTTGCCTTCGAACATGACGGCGTTGCGGAGCATCGTTGCCCCCGTAATTCCGGCCTGCATCCCGCTGCCCAGCACGGTAAGCCTGTTCTGATTGCCGATGGCCAGCTCAATGTTCTGCTTGCCGTCGTCCAGCCAATCGCCTTCCGGGTCCTTCGCGTATTCATCCACGTATTCGATGCCTTTTTCAAGCGCGATCGAGCCGTCCGACGTCGTCAGGATGCTGAAGGAGCCTGCTGTCAGGTTGACGTCATCCATCGTGATCGCGACATTGCCGTCGGCATCGTCGCGAACGCGAAGCTTGCTCTGCGCGGTCGGCAGATAGGTCGTCATCCCGCCATTAACGATCGTCGTACCGCTGAAATTATATTCGCCCGGCACGTTCGCATTCGCCGTAAAAGCGCCTTTCATGGTGATGAGCGCTTTGCGGTTGCCGAGCTGCTGACTGAGTTCCTTCTCGCTTTCCGCCACAAGGACGGAATGATTGAATTGCGTGTCGGATACAATCGCCATATTGCCGAAATTGGTGTGACTTAACGTTTGCGCCGACGCGATCGTGACGGACCGCTGCACGCCGTTGCTGGCTACGTAATAAGTGACGTCCATGCTGCCGGACAGCATATTGGCCGGCACGTTTATGACCAACGAATTGGCTGTCACATTGGTGACGGAAGCAGCTACGGTCGGATTCGGCGACGTGCCGATGTACAACTGCCCTTTGCCGTCCATATTCGCGCCGTACACCACGATGGTCTTGAAGATGCCCGCCAGCTTGGAGTTAGGCGCGATGGACGCGATGTTCCGCAGCTTGGCCGCTCCGGGCGTCGTGCCTTCCACATCGATCGAATCGTATAACAATTCGACCGAAGCGATGCGGCTCTTCGTGACGGCCGGGCACGTATACACGCTCTTCGTCTGGTCCTGCGGATCTGATCTTACGTAAGTGCACGTATATACGGTCGTGACGTCCGGATTCAGCGCATCGCGGAGCTTGATCTCCGGCGTATAGATCTTGCTCGGATCGTTCGGCGGCGCGAAGGAGAACGTAATCGCCTGGTTCATGTTCACCTGCGCCGGATAGTTCGAGAACAGCGCGTCGCTATTCGTCGTGACAGGGATCGTGATCTCGGCAAACTGGACGACCACATGCAAGGACCCGCTTGCCGACAGCTGCGCATTTGCGGGATAAGGCGTGATGCTGAATTCCATCTTCGAGGCGTAGGGGTCGGCCGGCTTCCCCTGCTTGACCAGCTGAAGGCTTGCCCCGAGCGAACGCTTGACCTGGATGTTGGTCACATATCTCGTCGGATCCGTGTTCGCAATCTGCAAGTTAATCGTATCGCCCGGATAATAATCCTCGAGATTCAGACTCACCTGCGCGCTGCTGTTGTTCGTAATCTCCACGATAAGCGGGTTGGACACGACCCGGTCGACGAGCACGGTGACGATCGCGTCGGTAAACGGCATCGCGAACGAATAGGTGCCGTTGCCGTTCGCCGTAACCGGCAATGTCACATTCAACAGCTCGGATCTGACTTCAATGCCCTTAACCTTGTAAATTCGTGTATTATAGCTGCCCGGATCGACGGTGACGATGTCGCCCGAATGATCCGTCGCAGGCTTCCCTCCGATCGCCTGTACGAAAGTAGAGCCGCCGGACAAAGACGGCGAGACGGCGCCAGGTATCGTTGCCTTCACCAGAATGTCATGCGCGGCCTTGCCGTCCGTCGAGGTCACCGACAAGAAGACAGGTTCGCTCGGCATCGTAAAGGTATAGCGGAATTGATAATTGACCGTATCGAACAAGGTATTCGTCACGGGCGTCGTTTTGGACGTATTCTTGCCTACGAGCTGGACGCCTGCCGGAATAAGTCCGCTGGACGAGGTCTTCATCGACAACTCATCGCCTTGAATGAAGTAATAGTAGTTGCCGTATTCATAAGGGAATGTTTTTCGCAAGCCCGACGGATCCACGTGCTCGATCGTCGGACTCGTGAATCCGATCAGATTGCGGATATCGACTCTCTGCGCGGTCGCGCTCACGACGGTCACCTTAATCGTTCTGGCCGCCGAAGAAGCGTTTTTGGCGATGGTCAATTTCAAGCTCCATGGATGATGCTCGGCAACGCCGGCCGAGACCGCTTGAACGCTTTTCAGCACATTGTTGCCCTGCGCGTCGACGGCAACGACATTGTACACCATGGCGGCGGTCAGCGGCGCGGATGCTTCCGTCGTATCGATGGAACGGTTCACTAGCGTAATGCTGTAATCGTCTTCCGCGGCCACGGTCAATCCTTCTGCAGGAATCAGCATGCTGCCCGAATACGTTTGAAAGTCGCTGCTATTGGCCGAGACTACCTTGACCGTATCGGCGACCGCCGTCGCTGGCCAGGAGACGACGATCGTCAGCGTATCGTTCGACACGCTTGTCGTCGTCGCCTGGGCGGTAAAGGTGCCCGTGCCCAGATTGGCAACGACGATTGAATCGTAAGCGCCTGCCGCCCCCTCGAATCGATACCCCGATGCAGCGGTAAGCACATACTTGGTCTTGTAGCTCGTTCCGATCGCGAACGACCCGCTCGCCGGCTGATAGGTTCCGCCGTTATCCGCGGACCAGGCTACGCTCGCCGTCGCATGCCGGAAAGTGCTGCTGCCGTTCGCTTGCGGGGCGCCCGTCACCGGCGCGGTCGTGCCGATCGCAATATCCGCAGGTGCAATTGCGATGGCGTTCGTCGCCGGCCACGAGACGACCAGCGTCAACGTATCGTTAGCGGCGTCTGTCGTCGACACGGTCGCGGCGAACGTGCCGGTGCCGAGATTGGCAATCCGGCTCGAGAGATCTCGCGCACCATTCTTGTTGTAGGCGCCCGCGGTTGAATCAAACATGTAACCTGCCGAAGCGGTCAGCACGTATTTCGTCTTGTAGCCCGTGATCGGCGCGAACGTGCCGCTTGCGGCCGCGTAATTAGCGCCGCCGTCTCTCGACCAGGTAACGACCGCCGAGCCGTACGCGAACGTATTCGTGCCGTTCGCCTGCGCAGCGCCCGTAACCGGCGCAACCGTGCCGATCAAGAGGTCCGCGGCGGCGATCGTGGCCGCCCCCGTTGCCGGCCAGGTCGCCACAATCGTCAATGTATCGTTCGTCTCGCCAACCGTAGACACATTGGCGCTGAATGCTCCCGTGCCGATGTTCGCGACGGCAATCGCATTATAGGCATTCGTCGCCGAGCTGAATTTATAACCGTTCGCCGCAGTCAGCACATACTTGGTTCGATAGACCGTATTCGGGGCGAAAACGCCGCCGGCCGCCGAATAACTCACGCCGCCGTTGCCCGACCACGTCACGGTGGCGGTGGCATGCGGGAATACACTGGTGCCGTCCGCGATATGCTCGCCCGTCGTCGGCGCGATCGTCCCGATGGACAGATCGGACGCGGCAATCGCCGCGAAGGCCGTCGCCGGCCAGGTTACCGTGATCGTCAGCGTGTCATTCGCCGTGTTCGTCGTCGATACGACGCCCGTGAACGTCCCGGCGCCTATATTCGCGACGGCAATCCCATTGTAAGCACCCGCCGTCGCGTCGAAAATATAGCCCGCGTCCGCAGTAAGCACGTACTTTGACTTGTAAGCCGTTCCTGGCGCGAACGTGCCGCTTGCCGCCGCATAGCTCGCGCCGTTATTGACGGACCATGTCACGCTTGCGCTTGCATGCGCGAACGTATTCGTGCCGTCCGCGATATTCTCGCCTGTCTCGGGCGCAGCCGTACCGATCGACAGCCCCGACGCAGCGATGGTCGTCTGCGGCGCGGAGGCCGTTTTCGGCCAAGTAACCGTAATTGTTAACGTGTCTTTCGACGCGCCGGATACGACCGCGGTGTAGGTGCCGGAACCGAGATTCGCAATACGGCCGGTCAATGCTTTCGCGCCGCTTGCTCCATATACGCCTGCGGTATCGTCGAAAAAATAGCCGGAAGCCGCCGCGATTACGTATTGCGTCTTGTAAGTGGTCTCATAAGCAAATGTCCCGCTTGCCGGGTCATAGGTCGCGCCGTTGTCGGCGGACCAGTTGACCGTGGAGGACAAGGCGTGGCTGAACGTATTCGTGCCGTTCGCCATGCTCGCCGTCGGTACGGGCGCAACCGTGCCGATCGAGAGATCGGAAGGTACGATCAATCCGGTTTGCGGCCAGATCACATCAATATACATGTAATCGGCGGTTCCGATTACGTTGAACGTGCCCGTGCCAAGGTTCGGAATCCGGCTCGACAAGTCTCTGGCTTGGCCCTTGTTGTAGACATAAGGCGTGTCGAATGTGTAGCCGTTCGCCGGGACGAGGACGTACGATGTCTTATAAACCATCCCGGAAACGAATGGTTCGCCAGCGTTCAGATACTTAAAGGGACTTTCCTGATTCCATTCTATATAATCAACCGTTGCATGATTGAATACATTCGTGCCGTCCGACACGAGCGCCGAAGGTGCCGGAGCGGCGGTGCCGATCTGAATGTCGCCGGCCCCGATGATGGTCTGCCCCGATGCCGTCACCGTCGTGTTCCACATCACGACGACGGTCAAGGTGTCGCCCGCGCGCACCTTCGTCGAGACGTTCGCTCCCGCCAGGAAGCCCGTGCCGAGATTGGCGATGTGGCTCGCCAAAGACTTCGCCCCGTCGTTGTAAATCCGGCTGGTGGTGTCGAACGCGTACCCTGCGTCGGCCGTAATCTCATATTTTGTGAAATAATCGGTGCTCGGCGCAAACGTGCCGCTAGCCGGATTGAAGCTGGTGCCGTTGGCGGACCAGGTGACGACGGCGGTAGCATGAGCGAACGAATTCGTACCGTCCTCGATGGCCGCGCCCGTTGCCGGTGCGACGGTGCCGATGGAGATGTCGGACGGTTCGATCGTCGCATTGGGCCATGTGACCGTGATGGTTAACGTATCGTTCAGCGTAAATGCTTGGCTTACGGTTGCGGTGAATGTTCCCGGACCCAGGTTGGCGATGCTGCCAGTCAAGTCCCGCGCCCCGCCGTGTTGATAGGCACCGGCTGCGGGATCGAATACATGACTTGAATCCGCAGTGAGTACGTACCGGGTCTGATAGATCGAGCTTTGCGCAAAAAAGCCGCCAGCTGCGGCATAGGCGCCGCCGTTCGCGGACCATTGTACGGACGTCACCGATCCGCCGCCGAACGCAATCGCGCCATCGGCGATCGCCGCGCCGTTAAACGGCGCCGGCGTCCCGATCGAGATGTCTGCCGCTGCAACGATATCCTCCGCGGATGCCGTGACAGGCAGCATCGTAAATACGATGGCAATGGATAAAATCATCGACACCAGCTTCGAAGCCAATCTTGCTCTCATATAAAGCTGCAACCGTTTCATGGAATCCTCCTAAAAATGACTAGGCCGATTTTATACAAAAGTAACAAAAGCGCATCTATAAAAGGTTATAGACGCGCACCGTTGTCAAAAAAGCCGTTTTTAAGTTGTTCTTTATACGTCTATGAGCTGCACATCGATGTTGCGGCTCACGGTCAGCATCCGAAGAATCATCGTTACCGCCTGTTCGCGAGTCGCGACGGCATTCGGATAAAACTTGCCGTCCTCCAAGCCTTTGACAATATCGGCGCCGGCCATTTGCCCGATATACGCGCGCGCCCAGCTGTAGGTCGTATCCGGGAAATCGATATCTTCGGTCGTCTGATCGAGAACCATCAGCCTTGCCAGGATGGCCGATATTTCGGCACGGGAAATCTGCTGGTTCGGCTTAAATACGCCTGCGCCCACGCCCTCGACAACGCCGGCAGCCGTCAGCGCTGCGATGGCCGGTTCGGCCCAGTGATCCTTCGTATCGGAATAGATCGAGCCTGCACCGCTTGCCGCGTCGAGATGCAAAGCATTCGCCACCATCGCGACAAACTCGGCGCGCGTAATCGAGTCGCTCCCGTGGAAGCCGCCGTCCGATCTTCCCCGAACGATGCCGAGCTGCTGCGCGACTTGAATCGCCTGGGCGCTCCAGCTGTCCGCCCGAACATCCGCGAATGGTTGAGGCGCGGCCCGATTAAGCGCAGCTAGCAGCGTTTCTTTGACCTTCGCCACATTCGAGATTTTCTCATTCAAAATAGGTCCTCGGGATGCTGGCGGGGTGTCGTCGGTTGCAGGCGGTGTATCAACGGTGGCGGGCGGCGTGACAATGCCGTTTGCCCTGGTTACGATCACGTTGTACGTGTTCGTCGTCGTTCCGTCCTCTGCCGTGACCTTAATCGCAATCGGGTTGCCGCCCACGCTCAGCGGGATTGCGCCGGATGCCGAGCCGCTCGTCACAGAGGTGCCGTCAACCTTCACCGTCGCTGTGCTGTCGCTCACCGTCGGCGTCACCGTGATGCTGTCCACGTCGTTCGCCACGCTTGCCGTGTAGCTTGTCGTCCCCTCCGCAAACGCCGGACTCAGACTGCCTCTCGACAAGCTCAAGCCGCTCAAGCTCGCGTTCGTGCTCAGACTTGGCGCCCGCGTCACCGTTATCGTATACGTTTGGGTCGTCGTCCCGTCCTGTGCCGTCACCTCGATCTCGATCGGGGCATTGCTCCCTACGTTCAGGTTGATTCCGCCCGATGCCGTGCCGTTCGTCACCGGCGTGCCGTTCACCTTCACTGTCGCATTGCTGTCGCTCGCCGTCGGCGTTATCGTGATGCTGTCCACGCCGTTCGCCACGCTTGCCGTGTAGCTCGCCGTGCCCGACGCAAAAGCAGGACTCAGGCTGCCGCTAGACAAGCTCAAGCCGCTCAAGCTCGCATTCGTGCTCAGGCTCGGCGCTCGCGTCACCGTCACGGTGTACGTTTGAATCGTTGTCCCGTCCTGTGCCGTCACTTCGACCTCGATCGGAGCGTTGCTTCCCACGCTCAGGTTGATGACTCCCGACGCCGAACCGCTCGCGACAGACGTGCCGTCAACCTTCACCGTCGCTGCGCTGTCGCTCGCCGTCGGCGTCACCGTGATGCTGTCCACGTCGTTCGCCACGCTTGCCGTGTAGCTCGTCGTGCCTGACGTAAACGCCGGACTCAGGCTGCCGCCCGACAACGCCAAATCGCTCAGATTCGCCTCATGGGAGGGGGGACCCACTCTCCGAATCCGATGATTGCCCCCATCCGCGATGTACAGATAGCCGTTGCCGTCGACAGCCGTTCCATACGGCTGGTTCAGCTTGGCCGACGTGGCGTCTCCGCCGTCTCCCGAATAGCCGGCCGCCCCCGTACCCGCCACGGTGGTGATGAACCCCGACGTATCGACTTGTCGAATCCGGCTTTCATCGGCGTCCGTTATGTAAAGATTGCCGTCGGCGTCGACGGACAATTGCGTCGGATAGCTCAGGTAGGCCAAAGTCGCGAGCGCCCCGTCTCCCTCGATGCCGCCGCCGGCCACAGTGCTGATGTAGCCTGATGCATTCACTTTGCGAATACGGTTGTTAAGCGAATCCGATATATACAAATTATCGTCGCTGTCGACCGCAATCCCTTCCGGACGAGCGATCTGAGCGTCCGTCGCCAGGTCGCCGTCTCCCGAATAGCCTTGCGTGCCGTCCCCCGCCGCCGTGCTGATGATCCCCGTCGACGCATCCACTTTCCGGATTTTGTTGTCGGCTTGATCCGCGATATACAGATTATCGTGGCTGTCTACAGCCAGCGCCAACACGCTTCGAAGCCGGGCCGACGTCGCCGGGAAGCCGTCTCCCTGATCCATGCCGGACATATTGCCCGCCACTGTGCTGATATAGCCCGACGTGTCCACCTTTCGAACGACGCCGTAGTTGTCTCCGATATACATATTGTCATGGCTGTCGAAAACGATGGCATCCGGCAATTTCAGCTGGGCCGCTGTCGCCAGATCCCCGTCTCCCGAATAGCCGGACGTCCCCGTGCCTGCTACCGTGCTGATCCTCCGCGTCGTTTTATCCACTTTCCGGACTCTTTTGAAGTCGTCCACGAAATACAGATTCCCTTGATGATCCAGCGCCAATGCGCTCGGCTCCGACAGCTTGGCCAACGTTGCCAAGCCGCCATCCCCCGAAAAGCCGCCCGTTCCGGTGCCCGCTACCGTGATAATCTTGCCAGGCGCCCGCGTCACCGTCACGGTATAAGTCTTCGTCGAGCCGTCGTTCGCCGTGACCGCGACCGGAATCGGGTTGCTGCCCACATGCAAGCCGATCGCGCCGGAAGCCGAACCGCTCGTTACCGGCGTTCCGCCGACGGTCACCGCCGCGGAGCTGTCGCTCGTCGTCGGCGTCAGCGTGACGCTGCTGACAGCGTTCGCCACGGAAGCCGTATAGTTCGTCGTGCCGGCGGAAAACGCCGGACTCAAGTCCGCGCCTCCGCCGGACAGAGACAGCCCGCTCAGATTCGCATTGTTGGACGGAACAATCTTCCGAATCCGGTTATTGCCCGAATCCGCGATATACACCGTACCGCTGCTGTCGACCGCTACCCCCGTAGCGGAATTCAAAGCGGCCGATGTCGGCAATCCTCCGTCCCCCGAATACGTCTTTTGGCCGTTTCCCGCAACCGTGACGAGTCGCCCCGACGTATCGATTTTTCGAATCATGCTGTCGTTAAATAACGCAATATACAGATTCCCGTCGCCGTCGAATGCCAACCCGACCGGGACGCCCAAGGCGGACGTCTCCGCCAGGCTTCCGTCCGGCGAAAATCCGGAACTTCCGGCTATGCCGGCCACTGTGCTGATGTCGCCCGACAGATCGACCTTCCGAATGACGTGATTGTTCGAGTCTGCGATATACAGGTTGCCGTGGCTGTCAATGGCCAATCCGAGCGGACCGGACAATTCGGCATCCGTCGCCGGTCCCCCGTCTCCCGCATAGCCGTGAACGCCATAAGAGCCCGTGCCCGCCACCGTGGAGATTTTTCCCGACAGACGATCTACTTTTCGGACCCGGTTATTCGACGAATCCGCGATATATAAATTGTCATTGGCATCGATTGCAAGCCCGACCGGAGCGGATAGCTCCGCATCCGTCGCCGCGTCGCCGTCGCCCGAGTTTCCGTCATTTCCGTTGCCGGCTACCGTGGAGATATTCCCGTCCGTATCTACTTTGCGAATCCGATGGTTGCCCGAGTCCGCGATATAAAGATTGCCGCCGCTGTCAAACGCGATTGCCTCCGGCGCAAACAAGCTCGCAGACTCGGCCGGGCCCCCGTCTCCCCCGGACCCGAAATTCCCGTCTCCTGCAACAGTCGAGATTTTTCCGGTCGATCGATCGACCTTTCGAACCCTGGATCCGAAAAATTCAGATATATACAAATTGCCGCTGCCGTCCAAAGCGACATTTTTTGCAAAGTTCACTTGCGCATCCGTCGCGTCGCCGCCGTCTCCCGAACTGCCGGGAACGCCCGTACCGACTGCCGTCACGATCATGACCCCTCCTGCGGCATAGGCTCTGCCCCCGAACCATTCGGGCAGGGAGGTTGTCATCAGCATAAAAATTAGGATGTAAGCGATCGGCCGGTTTATCTTTCGCACGCTTGTTCCCCCTATGTTTTCTCTGGGCTAATTCAACAGCCGCAATTCTCTTACCGTTTATCGCCCATATGGATGTAAAATCGACTACAATCGACAGCATCGTCTGTTAATCGCATAAACTAGGCCGATTTTATCAAATAGGAATGAACAAAACCTAAAATAGGACTGAACAAAACCTAAACAACCAGGACATTTAGCCCACTCATTGACTTTAAAAACAAAAAAAACCGCGCCGCAGCAAGCGATCGCGATCAGTAGCGAAGATCCGGATAGAGAAAATCCAGATAGAATAGAAGATTCCTTCAACACCTAGGAACGTACGGACGAATCCTCTGCAAAAAATTGAACCTCAAACTCCCTGAACATGCGCGCCGCCTGGGAAAAATATGAAGTTAAGCCGTTAAAATCAGGGTACGAAGGGAGACGAGGCAAATGAAAGCAATCGTCGTTGAAACGTTCGGAGGACCGGAAACGTTGAAACTGTCCGAGATCGCCGTCCCGCAAGCCGGACCCGGAGAGGTTCGCGTCAAGGTCATGGCGGCGGGCGTCATGCCGATCGACGGCAAAATCAGGCAGGGCTACGCGCCGCCCGGCGGATTGGGAACGTTCGCTGTCCAGCTGGCGCTGGCCTGGGGCGCGGGCTCGGTCATTGGGACAGCCAGCGAGCACAACCATGCCTACCTCCAGAAGCTCGGAGCCATCCCCGTCGCATACGGCGAAGGATTGGAGAAACGGGTTCGCGCCGCCGCGCCAAGCGGCATAAACGCGGCATTCGCGGCGGTGGACAGCGAAGAAGCGCTGCGCGTATCCGCGGCGCTCGTGGCGGACAAATCCCGGATTCGCTCGATGCTGCCCCGCCCATTGATTAGAGAGCTGGGCATCCCGCCTCTGGAAGGCGTACGCAGCGCGTCCAGGTTGTCCGAACTGGTGCAGCTGTATGAGGAAGGAAAAGTGAACGTACGCATTCGGCGCGTCTATCCCTTGCGCGATGCGGAGCTCGCGCATCGCGAGATCGACGGCGGGCACGGCAGCGGGAAGATCGTGCTTCGAATCGGAGAAGCATAGTGAAAGCAAATAGCCGACGACGAAGCCGTCGGCCCCACGCCGTCTTGCATGCGCCGGCGGTCTGATCCCGTCGATTATCCCCCGCCCTCTCCTCCGCCCCCCGTCCGGTACGCCGACGGACTCGCGCTCGTCTCGCGGCGGAACGCTTTGGCGAAGTGGTTCGTGTCCGGATAGCCGACGGTCGCGGCGATTTCTTTAATGCTGCGATCCGTCGTCCGGAGCAGCAGGCGGGCCCGCTCCATGCGCTTGCGGTTCACGTACCGGATCGGCGGCATGCCGAAGCGCCGATTGAAGTATTTGACCAGATAGTTCGGGTGCAAATGCAGGTATTCGGCCAGACCGTCCAGGGTCAGCTCGTCGGCCAGATGCGTCTCTACATATCGCGAGATCAGCATGATTCGCTCCGCATCCTCGGCCGTGCCGCCCGTACGGCTGAGCGATGCCCGCTCGACGACCGGCGCCAGCAGCTCCAGCAGATGCGCCTTCTCGCGAAGCCTTGCGCCGATTCCCCGTTCGGACGCGCATGCGACGAGCGATTCGAACCTGCGACCGACCTCCTCCCGCCGCTCGACGTCCACCGTCATCCGGTATGGCACGTCTAGCCACGAGAACAACCCCGCGTCCCCGAGATCCGCGTTGAAATGGCACCAATATTTTAAAAACGGCCTGCGTCCTTCGATCGCCGAAAACGACTGGAGCACGTTGGCAGGCATCAATACCAGCTCCCCCGGCTTCGGCATGAACTCTTTGTCGCCGATGCGCAGCCAACCTTCGCCCTCGCATATGTAATATAGCTTGTTGTGGGCAGGTACATAATCGATCTCCCGCCACACGGGACTGCACTGCGAATAATGCGCCTCGACCACGTCGATTCGGAGCTGAGGCAGTATATCGTCAAGCGCGCCGATTCCGGCCGTTCCATCGCCCATCGTTTTTCCCCTGCGCTTTCAGGTAAGGATGACAGCGTTCTCGAACGAGGTTAATCTTATACCCGCAAGCCTTAACCGCGTCCCTCCCCGCCTCCCGCCCGATGCTGGTACACTGGGCTGGCAAGGCCGAGAGCCTATCCCTATTATAACGGAGGAAGTCGCGACGATGGCACATAATCAGGAATGGCTGGACCGCCAGGAGCGGACGCGTTGGTTTCTGCAGGACCGGTTCGGCATGTTTATCCATTGGGGGCTGTACGCGATCCCGGCGCGCGGCGAATGGGTCCGCAACGTAGAACGCACTTCGGTCGAGGATTACCAAGCTTACTTCGACGAGTTCGACCCCGTAGATTACGATCCGCGGGCCTGGGCGCGCGCCGCGAGGCAGGCCGGCATGAAGTACGCGGTGCTGACGGCCAAGCATCACGACGGCTTCTGCCTGTTCGACAGCAAGCTGACGGATTACAAATCCACGAATACGAAAGCCGGGCGCGACCTCGTGGCGGAGTTTCTGGAGGCGTTCCGCGCGGAAGGGCTCAAGGTCGGGCTCTATTACTCGCTGATCGACTGGCATCATGAAGACTTCCCCGCGCACGGCGATCTCTACCACCCGATGCGCGACAATGAATCGTACAAGCGCGATCCCGCCACCTTCGGGCGTTATCTCGACTACATGCACGGCCAGGTTCGCGAGCTGCTGACAAACTACGGCAAGCTCGACCTGATGTGGTTCGACTTTTCCTACGACGTCATGCAGGGCGAGAAGTGGCGCGCCTCGGATCTGATCGCCATGATGCGGGAGCTCCAGCCGCACATCGTGATCGACAACCGCCTGGAGGCAGGCGGCGAAGGCGGCGGCAGCATTTATACAAAGGCGCCGCTCGCGTACGCAGGCGACTTCGCCTCGCCGGAGCAGATCATCCCGCCGTCCGGCGTCACCGACGAAGACGGACAGCCGATCCCTTGGGAAGCTTGCGTCACGCTGAACAACAACTGGGGATACGTCGCCTCCGACACCAACTACAAGTCCCCGTCCATCGTCATCCGCAAACTCGTGGAGTGCGTCAGCAAAAACGGCAACCTGCTGCTCAACGTAGGTCCCGACGCGCGCGGGCGCATCCCCAAGCAGTCGCTGGACATTTTGGCGGAGGTGGGCGACTGGATGGCGCTGAACGGCGACAGCATCTACGGCTGCGGGCAGGCGGAGCTGCCCAAGCCCGATTGGGGACGTTATACGCAAAAGGGGAACACGCTGTACGCGCATGTGTTCGAGGAGAGCGTAGGCGCGATTAATCTGGCCGGGCTCGCCGGACGCATCAAGCGCGCGCGGCTGCTCGCGGACGGCTCGGAGCTGCCGGTATCCCGCCCGTGGAACGCGGCGCTGTTCGAAGCCGATGCCTTCTTCAACTTCGCAACTCCGGTGCACTATACCTACCCGCTGCCGGATGCGCGCGGGACTGTCGTCGAGCTGGAGCTGGAGCTGAAGCAGCAGCAGCAGAAGCAGGAGTAGGAGTAGACTACCATTCGGAATATAAGCGCAGGCACGCCGAAAGCATGCTTTCAGCTTGCCTGCGCTTTTCGGATGTTGGCGGGTCGAAAAGCCTGCATCTATACATGTATTTTCTACCGACCAGCGACACTGAATGAAATGCCTGCAAATGTGCAGGTAAATTCAATGTGTAAGCCCGAAATCCGTCTGATAGAGGAAAATACCTGCGTTTTTGCATGTATTCGTGTCAAAAGGATAGGCATCGGCGGAAATAGATGTACATTTGCAGGCATTGCGCCGAAAGAACGGTAGCAGGTGGCACAAGAACGGCGCAGGACCCGATCTGCCCCTCATCGGAACAGCTGTCGGATGAGCCGCCGATCGGCGTTCCGCGACGTCAACGACTCAGCGCCCCGCCGCCTCCAAATACCAAGCCTTGTAGTCGTCGAGCAAGCCGTTTTGCATTTCCCGCTCCAGCTCGGCGAACTCGGCCTCCATCTCGGCGACCAGCGTCGCCGACAGACGAAGCGCGGGAAGACAAGGCCGGCTGTCCAAATAGTCCAGACGATAGGCGGTAGGCGGATGCGTGGTATCCGCCCTCGCCGTTTCCGAGTGCAGCAGCCGGTCAAGACGGAGCTTCTCCATATCGGGCACGTGCGCGATCCTGCTGCGAAATTCCTCGAACAAATGGCGATTGAATTTAAACCTTGCCAACCGTTCCACGGTCAACATAAAGGTCGGCCCCAGATGAAACTTCTGCAGGGAGCTTCGCATAGGGTCCGTGCCGACGAGCTCCGCCGCGCGACGATCCGCGTAATACTCGGCTTGTTGAGATTCCCGCCACACCGACAGCCCGAGTAAATACCACGGCCAGAACACGAGCTTGGCCAATTGCACGCGCACCCAGTAGAGCCGCGGCCAGAGCGTAGGATTGTTAGGGTCCGGCGCAACCATGTTGTGCCAGACTGCCAGCGTCCGCCAGGCGCTGCCGACGAACCAGCGGCGCGTGATATCCCGGTTCGCATGGTGAGCCATCTCGTGCGCGAGAATGGCGATTTTCTCATCGGGCGCGAGCGTCGCGAAAAGCGGCAGTCCGATGCCGACGATTCGCCTTCGCCGCCATCCCGCCGTCGTGAGGAGAGCGGTGTATTCCCGCAGCGCGATCACATGATCGATCTTGGAAGCTCCAAGACCCGCGGCAAGCTCGTCCAACACCCGGTAGATGGCCGGATAACGCCTGCGATCCAGCAATGGCTTCGGCAGTTTTCGCACGGGAGGAAACAAATTTAATGAGATAATGAGAAAAACCATGCCGAAAAACAGGTCGCCTATCGTTCGCATCGTGTACAGGTGAATGACAACGCGCGAGTAGCAATAGAGGGATAGAAGATGCACGGCCGCCGAAAAAACGTATGCTGCGAAGATTCGCCAGCTCCACTTGTAAGTCATCCTGGGCTCGGCCAATACCTGGCTCCGCAAGGCATCGACCGACTTTTGTCCCAATATGCGATTCAAACGGCCTGCCAGCGACCGCCTTTCCTTTGCGCGGTCCGGATCGATATTCCAGTTGCATGCGGGACACCAGGTTACGAACCCCGGATTGACTTGCAGATCCGCGCCGCAATTCGGACAGCGCTCGGCCTTTGACATGCGCGCTCCTCGATTCTCCTAAAGTTACATTCCTTCCCTTACAATAATTCAAGACGAAAAAGCCGTCTACGCCCATTCGCTCGAAGGGCCGATAGACGGCTTCCGTGCTGCTTGTCCTCCCTACAGCGCGAACGCCTCGGCAAAAATACTTTCCCGGTGAATCTCTCTGAGCGTGTCGTCGATCTTGACTGCTTCGGCGTCGCGGTGCTCGATCATGGCGTCGAGCTTCGCGATCATGTTGGCTTCGATATGCGCGCTGTCGCGTACGTCGAATACATACTCCCCTTGACCGAACCGTCCCAGCAGCTCGCGGTATTTGGTCGCCCAGCCGAGCGCCACGACCGGAATCCCGTTCTTGTACGCGTGTACGATCGAGTGATAGCGGGAGGCGACGAGAAATTCGAACTGCACGAGCACGTCGTGAATCGCGATGCAGTCGTATTCCTCCTCCAGCAGCACGACGCGCTCGTCGTTCGGGAATCTGCGCTTGATCTCCTGGCAGATGATCAGATCCTCCGTGGAGTGACGGAACAGATAGACGTTTTTGCCGCGATCCAGAAGATGCTGCGTCATGCGCTCGTACATCGCGAGCATCGATTGGCGCGTGCCGTACTTCATCGTCTTGACGTTGGGCACGATGCCGACCGCATGCGGCTTGATCACGAGCGGCTCGCCCTTTATGTAGTTGCCGTCGCGGAACAGGTGGGACAGATTATACGGATTCGCGCCCTGCAGCACGATGTCCACGGACCTGCGCAGATTGCCGGACGTATACTTGCCGAGAAAATCGGCGCCCTCTTGTTCGCGAGCGTAGATGTATTTAGGATAGCGAATGTATTTTTTGATCATCGGCGGGATGACGTATTTGTAAATGCCGGTGTACTCGAACGGGCCGAACGACTGGGAGAGCAGCACCATCGGTATCTTGTTCTGCCGGGCAAGCCGGATATTCGCCAAATAATTGATCGTGTGGCGGATGCTGAACTGCGAGGAAAGGGCGAAGCCGCTAATGTCGACGATGAGGTCGGTTTCCTTTAGGATCTCCTTCATCTGCGTCTTGGTGATGCTGACGCGCTCGTCGTTCGGGATCAGCTTGCCGATCAGCGTGTAGACGCCGCCCAGCAGCTCGATCTTCATTTTCTTGCCCATCTTCACCAGTTGAAACGCATAATTGCGGTCCTCGTCCGGACAGACAAGCACGAGCTCTTTATCCGGATATCGCATCTTGATTTCGTTCACGACCGTGAACGTCATCGCCTGGGCGCCCTTATTTTCCATTTGGCCCCCGACAATCAATATTTTGCCCATGCGTCGATCTCCCTTTCGCTTTAACTTGTTGGAATGGCCGGCTGCAACTTAACGATATCGTCCGAAAGAGACGGAAAACATAGAAGATAGTCGCTTTTACCCCCTGCCTGGCCATACCAAACAAGAAAGAGGCCCGGATGCCGCCGGTGCGGACATTCGGACCTCATGCGTTTGGACGGATTATCGCTTCTTGATCAGTTCCAAAAAGCGGTCGACGACGACGTCGATGTGCGTCAGCGTGCGATCGTCCGTCAGGCGTGCGCCGCCTTCGCCGAACTTTTGCGGCGCTTGCGCGACCGCGATCTCGTTGCCTGCCGGAGGCAGCATGACCGCCTGGATGCCCGGGCTCGACAGAATCTCCCGCAGATGCAGCTGGCCCCGCAGCGTACCGTACATGCCCGGACTCGCGCCGGCCGCGAGCACGGGCTTGCCAATCAGCACCTTCTCTCCGCGGGACAGCCAGTCCAGCGCATTTTTAAGCACGCCCGGTACCGACCAGTTGTACTCCGGCGTCAGAATCAGCACGCCGTCCGCTGCGGCGACCTGCTCGCTCAGCTTCTGCACGGACTCAGGCGGATTGTCCTCCCCGTCCTGATCGAAAAACGGCAGCATGCCGATATTCGCGATCTCCAGCTCAAACTTGCCGCGGTACCTCTCCTGCATGGTCAACGCCAGCTTCAGATTCACGGATTCCCTGCGCAGACTGCCTACTAGCGCGATCAACTTCATCTGGTTCAACAACCTTTCTCCCGATTATCGGTCATAGCAAAACAATACGACTCCCTCACCATAGCAGGCCGCATCCGGTTATTTCAAGCGAAGCTCGCTTCTGTATCGCCCCAACCGCCTCAGTAATAGGGAGTTTCGGCTAACTCGCCGCTCCTGCCGCACCCCACCGCCACAGTTACTCGGTTTTTCCCGCTAACTCGCTCTTCCCGACACCCGGCCGCCCGAGTTACACGGTTTTTCCGGCTAGCACGCCCTCCCCGACACCCTGCCGCCCGAGTTACACGGTTTTTCCGGCTAACTCGCCATTCCAGCCACTCTGCCGCCCGAGTTACACGGTTTTTCCGGCTAACTCGCCATTCCAGCCACTCTGCCGCCCGAGTTACACGGTTTTTCCGGCTAACTCGCTCTTCCCGACACCCTGCCGCCCGAGTTACACGGTTTTTCCGGCTAACTCGCTCTTCCCGACACCCTGCCGCCCGAGTTACACGGTGTTTGCTCCTGATCCTACCGTTTTCTCAGCAGCTCTTTGCCCTGCTCCCCGATCGCATAGCGATGACACCTTCGCTCTCCGCCCCCGACGCGCACGAGCAGATGGGACAACGCCATGCTACGCAAAATGATTCGCGCTTTGTCCTGCCGCACTCCCAACCAGTCGCACACGTCATTCGGCGTGAAATCAAGCACATCGACTGCCATTCTGAGCAACTCCCGCTCATAAACGTCCAATTCCTGCAACCCGCCGCCCCCTCGGCCGCGCTTGCCCAACACCTCGTACACCGCTCGTCTGCACATCTCCGTTTTTTTGTCCAATTCGTCCCAGCTAAACGGGAAATATGCATAGCCGCCAAGCGTGAACGTCCGCATCCGCATGCGCTCGAGCGAAAAGCGGTCCCTCGTAATGAGCTCGGCATGCACCACGTAGCCATCGCACTCAAACACCAGTCCAAGCGGTTCATAGTACACGTCCGCATATATTTTAAAGCCATTAGCCCCCACGATCTCATACTCCAATTGAAACCCCTCGAGCGACCCGAACACCGGCAGCAGAAGATCGGTCAACAACTTAATCGTGCCGCTCAGTTCCCGCTGCAGCATCTCGAGCCGCTGTCCCTTCGCCATCCTCCTCTGCGCTTCGATAAACTCGTTTACGATAGCATTTGCCGTCTGACCCGCGCTGTGACGTTTCTCTTTTTTAGCCATAAACCCGCCCCCTCCGATAAGTCTAAAAACACAAAAAAGCCGCTCGCTCCCCATGGGAGTAAGCGGCGTGTGCTTCACGCGCATATTCATAACTTTGAGTCGGTCAGCATCAGAATAGCATACTGCCATGGAGCTGCCAAGCTCCCCATCGATTTCCTAAGCTATTGCGCGCGCCTTCGCATCACGGTATATTCAACCCATAGCGTAGAACCGTGGAAAAACAGCAACTTCGACACTGGAAAGGAGAGATCGCGATGTCGCCCAAAGTGACGGAAGCGTACAAGGAAGAGAAGCGAACCACCATTCTGGCCGGTGCGCTGCACTGCTTCTTGGAAAAGGGATTTCAAGCGACGACCACAGACGACATCGCGCGTCATCTCCGCATTAGCAAAGGCACTTTATATGGCTACTTTGCCAGCAAAGAAGAGATTTACATCCAGCTGGCTCATGCCCGCATGGACGATATGGTCGAGACCCTCAACACGCTGTACATGGAGACCTCGAGCGCCAAGGCAATGCTTCGGCATATGTTCGAGCGCTTCCGCCGGCAGCCGCTGGACGAGCTTCGGAAATGGCTGACGTTTCACCTTGAGTTCACGACTTATGCCTCGCGCCGCCCCGAGCTCATTGCCTCGAACCGCACGTACCTCGATAAAGCGCTGAACCTGCTGAACCGAATCCTGGCGGCGGGCAAGCGGTCCGGCGAGTTCCGCGCAGAACTGGACGAATCCTCGGCAGCCTATTTGTTCTGGGCCGTCCGGGACGGTCTGGCGCTGAGCTTCCTGCTCGACGGAGACGAGGCCGAGTACCGGCGAATCCTGGACGACATGGAGACTATGGTTATGAAGCATTTGACGGCGTGACCGTCGAGTCGCGGTCGCTGGATTTAGCATTATCCCGCGTCGTTATTGTTGCCCGTGGACACCGGTGCCGCTATTTTTCAAATATGTAGTGTGTTTGACGGCTTAGCGGACAGGTAGTCCGCTATTTGCCTTTGCCGAGGCGAATTCCGGTAGTTTTGGAGGGTATAGCGAATCCGCTGTCCGCAAGCATGAGCCATTCGCGCGGATTGCGGAAAATAGCGGATGCTGTGTCCGGAAGTGAACGGGATGGGCAAGGCGAGCTGGTCGTTACAGAGGGGGTATCTGCCAGGCCGTGATTGCACGCCCCGACGGACGAGGCCAGCGAGAACGTGCGGAACAGCGAAGTAAAGTAGCTAGAAGCTGGAGATAGCCACTTCGCCTACAGCAAATCCAGCAGCTGCTTGCCGATCAGCAAAGCGCACACGACGAGGAAAAGCGGTTTGATGTAGGCACGGCCGCGGCGGATGGCGAAGCGCGAGCCGATCCAGGAGCCGGCGATCATCGCCGCGCCCATGAGCAGGCCGACGCTGTAGTGGACGGAGCCGAGAACGAGAAAGGTCGCGAGGCTCGCGAGGTTGCTGGCGAAGTTGAGCGCCTTGGCGTTGCCCGCTGCCTTCACGAAGTCGTAGCCAAGCAGCAGGAAGGCGAAGATGAGGAACGACCCGGTGCCGGGACCGAAGAAGCCGTCGTAAAAGCCGAGCGCGAACGCGGCGAATCCCGTCAGCCAGGCGGTGCCTGCGGTGAAACGTACGACAGACGCCCGCTCCCCCCATTCCCGGCGCAGCAGCGTGTAGACGGCGATGACCGCCAGCATGACGACGACCATCGGCTTCAGGAAACCGGAAGGCACATGCCGAAGCGTCAGCGTGCCCGCCGCCGCACCCAGCAAGGATAGCGGGATCAATCCCCGCACGGCACGGACGTCGACATGGCCCGAGGCGAAAAAGGACAATGTGCTCGTGAGCGATGACAGCGTGCCGGCCAGCTTGTTGGTGCCGAGCGCCGCCGCGGGCGGCAGTCCGGCCGTCAGAAGCACGGGCACGGAGATCAGTCCGCCCCCGCCGACGACCGAGTCGACGAAGGCGGCCGCGAATCCGCCGACGACGATCAGCACGATCGTGCCGATACTCAGATGGTCCATGGCTGCTTAGTACCTTTCCCCTCTTTTACGCAAATAAAGATAGAGCACGATACAAGCAGCTGTACACAGCAACGCCATCGCACCAATGAACCCGTAGCCCGCCTGCAGGCCGAGCACCTGGCTCGCGCGCTCCCCTCTGCCCGCATACAGGTTGCGCACCCCTTCGATCAGGCCGCCGATCGCGAGATTGCCGAGCACGCTGCCGATGCCCATGAGCGTGACGGTAAAGGTAATCGCCGTTCCTGTGCCACGGGGATACCGCTTGGTGAGCAGCGCCATGACGGTCGGATAGATCGGGGCGATGCCTACGCCGGCCAGGGCGAACAGAATCGCGCCGCTCTCCCCTGCGAACAACGCCGCGATGCTGCAGATGCCCGAGCTCAGCGACAATACCATGATGGACATCGTGTAGCCGAAACGATCGGTTAGCGGACCGATCAGCAGCCGCGCGAGCGTGAAGCAAAGGAAAAAAGCCGACAGCATGCCCGACGCGTCTGTTGGGCTCCAGTCATACGCTTTTTCCAAAAAGTTCACCAGCCAGCTCCCGATCGACAGCTCGGAGATGACGCCCGAGGTAAGCACGAGCACGATCAGCCAAGCGACGGGGTCTCGCAGCAGCTTGCCGTAGGAGATTCGTTCCTCCGCCTCGTCGTGCGCCGGCTCGACCGGGAGACGTCCGAGGAGCGCAGGAATGATGGGCAGCAGCGACAGCATCAGCACGATGACATACATCCCCCGCCACCCCAGTGTGTCGCCGCCCGGCAAATGCCAGCCCATCATGGATGCGGCCGCAATCGGCGCGACGATCGAGCTTAAGCCGTAGAAAAAGTGCGAGAGGTTCATCAAGAAGCCCGTATGCTTGACGAAGATACGCGCAGCTAGAATAGCGAGCGCGATCTCCAGCATGCCGTTGCCGATGTACATGAAAAAGTACGAGGCGGTCAGCGCCTGAAAGCCGTTCGAGACGCCGATCAGCACGCCCCCCGCTGCCATCGACACGAACGCGGCGATGCTGGTTGCCTTGATGCCGACTTTGTCGGCTAGAAAAGAAGTAAAGCTGCAGGCGACCAGGTAGCCGAGCGAGTTGAGCGCGAGCATAAGGCCGAGCTGTCCCTCGTTCAAGCCGAAGTCCAGCTGCATCCGCGGAATGGCGGGCCCTTTTACGTTTTCCGACAATCCGAACACGAGAAAGCCGCCGAATACGATCGACAGCAGCCATATCTCGTTCATGCTTATTTTCGCAGCGCGCTTGATCAATGTGCCTAAACCTCCGTATGATGCGTTAACATATCCGCCGAACAACAGGAACATTGTCCCTCAAAGCGCGCAAAAGAGCAATCGAAAAGAAATCGGCGCAGCGCCCGGATGATAGAATAAAAGAAGCGAGGCAGACGCATGATGAACACAGGAGGCGGATAAAGATGGCAAGATTGGTTCCCTATATTTTTTCCGAAGACGCGAGGTCGCAATCCCAGTTTTACGTGGACGCGCTGGGCGGCGAGCTCCTGTCCGCCATGACTTTCGGCGACGTGCCGGGCACGCCCGAAGCGCTGAAGGAAAAAATCATGCACCTGCATTTGGTCGCCGGCGGCATCACGATCTTCATGTCCGACAGCCCGAGCCGGCAGATCGAGCGGGGCAACGGCACGGCGCTCAGCCTCGTGTTCGACACCCCCGAAGAAGCCCATTCGGCATTCGACAAGCTAGCGGCCGACGGCACGGTCCACGATCCGCTCAAGCAGCAATTCTGGGGTGCCTTGTTCGGCGCGTTGCAGGACAAGTACGGCGTCGAATGGCAAGTGTCTACGGAGCAGCAACAACAGGGCTAATAGCGCGAGAGCGCACGTAAAAGACCGCTTCGGCGGTCTTTTTTACGCGCATTTCTTGCGCAACAGCTTGCGATTGCGCGTTTTGTTCTTGGTCGGGACTTCCCGGGCGCGTGGAGCGGCGGGCAGATGCGATTTGTTCCTGGCCGAGATTTCTGGGTCGTGGGGAGCGACGCGCTGGTATGATTTGTTCCTGGTCGGGACTTCCGGGGCGTGGGGAGCGGCGGGCTGGTGCGATTTGTTCTTGGTCAGGACTTCCGGGGCGCGTGGAGCGGTGGGCTGGTATGATTTGTTCCTGGTCGGGACTTCTGGGGAGAGGGGACTGCTGCATTGCAAAAGCCCGCTATGCGTCCATGCGGACGGGATAGCGGGCTTCTAACGGCGACTGCCGCAGTGTATGATGAATCAGCCTTCGTGCACGTACGACGGATCCATATGGAACACTTCCCACAGATGGCCGTCCGGATCCTGGAAGCTCTCCGTATACATAAAGCCGTGATCCTGCGGGTCATTGGAGACCGAGCCGCCGGACGCCAGTGCCTTGCGGACGAGGTCCTGCACCTCTTCCTTGCTGCTCACGGAGACGGCCATGATGAATTCCGTCGTCTTCGTCGCGTCGGAGATATCCTTTTTGATGAACGTCTTAAAGTACGACTCGGTCAGCAGCATGGCGTACGCCGTGTCGCTCAGGATCAGACAGGCGGCATTTTCGTCGGTGAATTGCGGGTTAAACGCGAAGCCGAGCGCCTCGAAGAAGGCGATGGAGCGCTTCAGATCCTTGACCGGCAGATTGAGAAAAGTTTGCGAAATTTGAAAAGCCATCGTCGTCACCTCATGGTATCGTTTTGTTGTCCCAATCGGACCTTAACGATATTTTACCACGCCGCGCGGACGCTTATTTCTTCTCGATTGCTAAATGTCGACAAGGGTGAGTGCGAAAGGCGCCTATTCGGCGACTTCTATCCGAACGCCGGCCTCCGTGCAGGCCCGCGCGAGTTCGCCGTCAGGCGGAAGGTCGGTGACGATGCGATTCACGTCCGCGAGCCCGGCGAAGGATACGAGCACGCGCGCGCCGAACTTCGTGCGGTCGAGCACGACCGTCGTCTCCCGCGCCTGGCGGATGGCGATCCGCTTGATCTCGGCCTCGTACAGATTGGAATTGCTGAAGCCGTGCGCTTCGCTCAGTCCCGTCGCTCCGAGGAAAACGCGGTCGAACGCCATACCGGACAGGCTCTGCGCGGCGATCGGACCGACGAGCGAATGCGTGGATTCGAGCAGCATGCCCCCGGTCATAATCGTCGGAATCTGCTTGGACGCAAGCTCGGCCGCGATATTCAGCGCGTTGGTCACGACAGTGATCTGCTGGCCGGATCTCAGCGCCCGCGCGATCTGCAGCGTCGTCGTGCCGCCGTCCAGGAACACGGACTCTCCGGACGCGATCAAGGAAGCCGCCTGCCTGCCGATCCGTACCTTCTCGTCCATATACAGGCCGGTTCGGTCCTGCAGCGCGACGTCTCTGTAGACATAGATCGCCCCGCCGAACGTGCGCCTGACGGTCCCGCCCTCCTCAAGCTTCTCCAGATCTCGCCGGATGGTCATCTCGGTCACGCCGTACCGTTCGCTCAGCTCCGAGATTCGGACCTCCCCGCTCTGCGCGATCTGCTCATGGATCTGGCGCTGCCTCGCGTTCCAGTCCGCCTGATTGTGGATCATCTGTCGCCGCTCCTCCCGTCCGCCTCGCGCGTCCGTTCGTTATTCCTCTATCATCGCTTGTTCGGCCGCTATTTTCAACTCCAGCCGGTGCGTCACGCATGCCCCCGGCGCGAGCATGACCGGTCCGCCTTCGCGGACCTCCGCTTCGTAGCCTTCGACCCGGCAGTTGGCCGGCTCAAGGCCGAGCACGTGCGCGCCTGCGCCCGGCATGCGCCACTGCACGAGCCGGGGCAGCGTGTCCGCGGACCAGCGCAGCCTGACCGACACGGCCGCGGTGGCCGGCCCCGCCGGGAAAGCAGGCTGGCGCACGCAAGCTTCGGCCATGCGCTCGCGGTCGTCCAGCTCGTGATAGAAGACGCGTTCTCCGGCTTCGGGATCTGGCCGGTCCCAGCGCGTGCAATCGGCTACGTTCCCTTTGACGCCTCGCTCCCAAGTGACGGCGGGCGGAAAAGCAATCGAGGCGCGTTCGTCCAACAGCGGAAATCCGAAATTGAAATGGTACAGCATCATATGGGGCGACGGGGCGAACCCCAGGTTCTCCACGCGGTCTTCAATACGAAGCTCATTGACGCCGAGTTTGCCAGAGATTCGCCGATGAAGCCTGAGATTCGCGCCGAACAGCGCATTTTCCTCGATCGTGCCCTCGACGCTCCAGACGAGCTCGTCGCCCTCCCATGTCTCGCGCGCTGCTACCTGCGAAGCGGGCGTATGATGCACGCGGCCGTGCAGGCCTTGCGAGCCGCCGGGCGTTTCCGACGGCGAGCCGACATGGGTCAGGCCGCAAGTCATCAGCAAGCCGCCCGACGCAGTCCGCAGCCAGCCCGTACCGGACGCTTCGTAATAAGCGGGGTGCGCGTCCCCTGCCGCGGACTGCCAGGACAGCGGCGCGCCCCACAGCTCCGCGCGCGAAATGTCCAATCCCTTGGACGGTACGATATCCAGCGTCAGCCCCGCGCCGGTCGTCACGCGGATCAGCTCGACGCCCGCCTCCTTGCCTTCCGACAGCGTCATGCGCCGCACGCCGCCGATCTGGCTCATGCGCCCGACGCGCGCTTCGAGCTCGCGGCGCGTCCAGTCCTTGCCGTACAGCCTCATTCGACCGCCTCCGCTTCCTCATGGTCTCGCAGCGACGCTAACCGCCCGGTCCCTCTTCCTCCAACAAGCCTTCTCTCTTAATCCTCGACGATCGGCGGGATGCGGACGACGGCCGGATCGGTGAAGATGTCGAACTCGTCGCGGCTCGTGCTGGAAAACTCCGATACGATCGCGCCTTCCGGACCGCCCTGGAACCAGTGCTTCGTATTCGGCGGTATCGTATACTGCTCCCCCGGCGTCAGCACGATCTCGTGCCGCACGGTGTAGTGCGCCGCGCTCCGCTCCGGAATTCGCGCCTTTACGTCAGAGACCGGCTCGCCCTCTACATACAAGTAGACGAGACCCCAGCGGCAGCGGAACGTCTCCATTTTGCCCGTCTGGCCGTCGACGTCGGGATGCAGATGCTCGGGACAAGTCTGATAAGGGAACAACGCCAGCTCCTTGGCGCAATAACGGTCCGTATTGACGTAAGTAACGAGCTCAAGCCCTTCCGTATCCAACTCGCCGAGGCCAAAGCCCGCCACCTCGATGCCGGCGCGCTCCTCCTCCGTCAGCACGATGCCTGCCTTGCCAAACAGTTCGTCGGTGCGCCGCTGCGCCTCGCGAATCTCGCTGCGTCTGATGCTCATCGGTATCGCTCCTCTCTGAAATGCTTGTCTGTATAAATTACCGTTGCATAATTTAGGTTTAGGCTGCGGGCGTGCCAGTTGTGCGGTTAAACCATGTAACTCCGGGAACCGCGGGCGGCGTGCGCCAGTTGGCGATAAGCGCTTATGCGCCCTATCTGCCAACCGAGCCGGCGCCACCTGCACGCTTCCCGCCAATATCTAATGCCCGCCGCTCCATAGACCGCTCTCCGCAAGCTGCGCCCAGCCCGGCAGCGCCAGAACCGGCGTCCGCTGACGCCAGCCGGCGTCGATGCGGCGCTGAAGATCTTCCCAGCGCGGGATCCCGCTGACGGCATCGGCGCGCTCGACGTTGCAGGCGCCCGTGCCGACGGCGCTAAGCAGCGAGCGCTCGAGCGTCAAGCCGCTCGCGAGCCCGCCGAGCAGCCCCGCGATCGTGCAGTCGCCTGCGCCCGTCGTACCCTCGACGTCGACGGCGAAGCACGGCGCGAGCAGCTCCCGCCCCAGCCAGTCGCCGATCGTATCCGCATTCGGCGCGCAGGCGCCCATCGCGGCAAAACGCGCGGCATCCGCCGTCGTGCGGACGTATAGCCCATGCTCGCCAAGCTTGATGCCGGCCACCGCTACGCCAAGGGCCAGCAGCTCCTCGCCGAGCGAAGACAGCAGCGCGCCGTCCGCCAGGCCGAGCAGCTCCTCGCCGCCGCTGCGCGCGGACAGCTCCGCGTACGTGTCCGGCCGGAGCATGAACAGAATCTCCTCCAGGCTCGGCAGGAACACGTCGACATGCGGCAGCGCTCGGGCAAGAATCGCGGGCCAGTCCGCGCGTCCGGCGTCGGACGCCGGATCGGGCCTCGCCATGTCGAGCGACACCGTCGCGCCGGCCGCCCTTGCCGACTTTAGCAGGCGTTCGAGCTCCTCGCCGCCGCGCTCGTACATCCCGCGCATGAGCGGCGGGTAGCCGAAGTGGAACAAGCGAATGCCGGCAAGCGCTTCCGAAGATACGTCCGAGGCGGCAAACGTATCGTTGGTTCCCGTCGCGTGCAGGAACAGGCGATCGATCCCCGGCGGGCTGATGACGATCGTGTAGGAGCTGCTCTCGCCCGCCGACACGATCATGCCGTCGCTCGCGCCGGCGCCGTAGGCGTCAAGGCATTCCTTGATCGAGCGCCCGAAGGCGTCGTCTCCGATCTTGCCCATGAGACGCGCGCCGAAGCCGAGCCGCCGCAGGGCGAGCCCCGTGTTCGCCACGGCGCCGCCCGTCGAGAGACTGGCCGGCCCGATCTCGACCAGCTTGCCCGGCGCCAGCAGCTGGCTTAAGCCTTCGGGATGCGAGGGCAGCGCCGGTATGATATCCAGACAGATATGTCCGGCGACGACGATGTCCGCTGCGCGGTCGGTCACGTTTATTCCTCCCAATCGATCGCGATCGTGTTGCCCGTGCGCTCCGACTCGAGCGCGGCGGTGAAGACGCGATGGCTGGCGGACGCCTCTTCGGGCGTCGCGCAGCGGAACGGCTGGCTCATCCCTTCGCGGCTGACCAGCTCGTCGCAGAAGGCCGCCCACATTTGCAGGATCGAGTCAGAGAATCCGAATTCGAAAATGCCGCCCGTAATCGTCCCGTAAGCCGATTTGTAAGGCGCATCCACGACGTGCCAGGCTTGCGCGGCGCCGGGTTCATAAGGAAGCGATGCGACCTGCTTCGGATTTTTGGTCGTGAACTCGGCCGAGAAATCCGTGCCCTGGATGCGGATAAACCAAGTGTTGGCATGCCCTGGCGCGATACGCTTGGTGGACAGCACCATCGGGAACTGCTGGCCGTCCGTCTCGACGTCGCAAGCCAGAATCGCGTTGTCCCACGTTTCGCACGGCACCATGCCGCCCTTGCCGTCCGGACGCTCCGGTACGATCTTCGACAGCAAGGCGCGCACGCTCTTCGGCTTCCAGCCGAAGCGAAGGGGCAGATGCAGCACATGCATGCCCAGGTCGCCCATGCAGCCATATTCGCCGTTGGTGGCGATGCGGCGCTTCCAGTTGATCGGCTTCGTCGGATCGAGATCGCTCGAATGCCAGAAGCCCGCTTCCACTTCGATGATCCGGCCGAATCGGCCCTCGTTCACCCATTTTACGATCTGCTGCGCGCCAGGGTAAAACGGAAATTCCGACGAGCAACGCACGATGACTTCAGGATGCTGGGCGAGCGCCTCGGTAACCGCGGCGTTGGCTTCGCGGTCGATGCCGAACGGCTTCTCGCCGAGCAGATGCTTGCCGGAACGGATGATATCGATATAAATCTGCTGATGAAGATTATGAGGCACGGCGCAGTAGACGGCGTCTACGTCGGGATTGGCAAGCAGCTCGTGATAATCGCCGTATGAATGGACGACGCTCGGCACGTTGTCGACGAACCACTCCGTTGCAGCCGGATTGGCGTCGCAGACGGCGACGATGCGCGGCTCGAAGCCGACGTCCGTCAGATGGCACCACCGGGCGGCGGCGCTGGCGAATTCCTTGCCCATGAGGCCGCAACCGATAACGCCGAAGCGGATAATGCGTTTGTCCTTCGCCATTATGCCTGGCCTCCCTTCAAAATCGAGAGCGCTTCGTCCGCGGACGCGCCTTGGTGCACGATCGCCATGAGCGCGGACGTCATGCCCGCCGGGTTCGGATGCTGGATGACGTTGCGGCCGTAGACGATGCCGGCGGCGCCCTGGTTCATCAGCTCGACGGTGCGGGCGACGATCTCCTCGTCGCTCGCGCGGCCGCCGCCGCGGACGAGAACCGGAACGCCGGAAGCGATCTCGATGACCCGGTGATATTCGGACACGTCGTCGCACGGATCGGCCTTAATGACGTCTGCGCCGAGCTCGACCGCCTGACGGACGAGCGGCATAATCTTTTTCAGATCGCCGTCGACCATGTAGCCGCCCTTCGCTTCGTTCGGCAGCATGACGAGCGGCTCGACCATGAGCGGCATGCCGTAGCGCTCGCACTCGACCTTCAGCGCGGTCACGTTGCGCACGCATTGATGGTGCAGCTCCGGCTGCTCGGGCAGCATCAACAGGTTGACGCACACCGCGACGGCGTCGAGACGGACAGCCTCCTCGATCGCGTTCGCGATCAGCTCGCTGAACAGGAAGCGCGGCAGTACGCTGCCATAAATGTTGGCTGCATCCGTGCGCAATACGAGACCCGGCTTCTTGCCCGGAACCGACTGCAGGCGGCGTGCTTGACCGGTGCTGAGCTGCACGCAGTCGGGACCGGCCTCGACGATCGTGCGGACGGCGGCGTCCATCTCCTCGATTCCCGCCAGAAACGTATGCTCGTTAAAGAAGCCGTGATCGATCGCGACGTCAAAACACTTTCCTTGGGCGCTGAACATCCGGTTCAAACGGTACTTGTGGGACATTTCCGCATCTCCTCTGTTAGACAATGTTATTTTGTAACATCAATTTATCATAATTAACACTGCCTTGCTACTATTAAATTTTCAAAAAGAAACTTTTTTTTCGTTTTTAACATTTTAAATCAAGCGGATAGATCCCCCTGACTTCTCTTAACGTTTAACGGACATCCGAAAACGCCAATTAATGCCCCATCCGATGGCCATTACAATGGGACCCCCGTATTCGTGGCCCGTGTATCATGGCCCGTGTATCATGGCCCGTGTATCATGGCCCGTGTATCATGGCCCGCATGTCATGGACCGTGTATCGTGGCTCGCGTCATTCTTTCGCCGCAATGCCTGCAAATATCAGGCTGTTGAGAAAGTCCCCTGCATTATTCAATTAATACGTCACCGCGTTAATTTGGTATAATAGATAATATTATGCTGAAAGTGGTGGTCCATTTTGTTGCAACATGGCCAAGGTAAACCAGCA
>NZ_JBHRYU010000042.1:0-78621 GCF_042649185.1 Cohnella sp. GCM10012308 | reverse complement strand
CGATGCCCGTGATCCGCACGGACAACGGCCCTCAGTTCGTCAGTAAGCTGTTCCAAGACATGTGCGAGTGCTGGGAGATGGTCCATGAACGGATCCCGCCGCGGACACCGAATATGAATGCCTACATTGAATCGTTCCACAGCATTCTTGAGCAATGTTTGTTCAGTAATCGTACATTCCTAACGCTTGAGGAAGCTTATGAAGCGCTCGACCAATTCATGGACTTTTATAACAACCGCAAGATGCACGGAAGTTTAAAGAACATGGCTCCAACAGAATTTGCGGCATGGGTCAAGACATTGGAAGACGCTTCAGACTATTACAGATCGGTGTAATCGCGCGAAATAAAGACCTACGCTGTAAAATCGAATCATTGTAGGGCATGACTCCAGTTTTAGGGGGCCTAGCCGCATATGCAGGCATTTCCTCCAGTGACGCGAGCCGATCGTAAATACATGTATAAATGCAGCTTTTTGGCCGACAAACATCCGAAAAGCTCCGAAAAACCCTTCTCCGTATAAACCGTCGGAGAAGGGTTTTCGAGGACGTTACCTATTTGCTTGTGTCATCCCTGTACCTTCATCTGCTTGCCCCGGCTGTTCCTTGACTGCCAGCATCCGGAGCAGAACCGTGACCGTCTCCGCTCTCGTCGCGGCAGCCCTCGGGAAGAAGCCGTTGCCGCCTTTCCCCTGCATGATGCCCAGCTTCTTCATCTCGGCTGCCGCCCCTGCCGCCGAGACTTACGGGTAAGATAAAACGGCCTTCATCCCTCGATACCGGGACAAAGGCCGTTCTACTTTAGATCAATTCGGATTTTTGAAGCAGTCTTTGAATCATGACGGCAATCTCTGCCCGGGTGATAGCCGCTTGCGGATCCAGCTTGCCGCCGGCTCGGCCGGTTACGATGCCGGCCTGCAGACTGTCGGCTACCGCTTGTTTCGCCCAGGAGGATACGGCTGCCGCATCCGCGTAAGCGCTGAGCGACAACGTATCCGAGCCATTCGGCGATTGCTTGGCTTGCAATCCGGTCAAGCCCATCGCTTTCCGGATGATCACCATGGCCTGCTCGCGGGTGATCTTTTCCTGCGGGTGGAAAAGACCGTCGCCGAAGCCGTCAATCAGCTTGTAATCGTAAGCAGTCTGCACCACACCGGCATACCATGCCGCAGGGCTGACATCTGCAAACGCCGATGTACCGCTCTCGACTTTGAGTCCGAGCGCCCGCACGATAGTCGCCGCGAACTCCGCGCGCGTCATGCTCAGGTCGGGACTGAACAGCCCGTCTCCCGTGCCGTTAACGATCATCCGCGAGCCCACGTCGTTAACCTCATTTTTCGCCCAGTGGCTCTCGACGTCCCGGAACGCCACCGGATGCCAGACGACCGCGTACAAGCTGTTGGTCAGACTGTTGATAACGGCGTAATACTTTCCGTCGATCATGGTAATCTTGGTCGGAACGTGGCGGACGGTTCCTTCCGGATCGGTCACGACGGCCGTGCTGATCTTGCTGGAATCTACGCCGTCGGGAATCGCGATCGTGCGTTCCACGTATGCGTCGAACCGGCTGATCTCGATCGTCTTGCCGCCATAGGTGCCGAGTACGGTAAACTCAACCGGTGCGACAATTAGGCTGAAGCCGTTCTGCGAAGCCGCGTCCGTCACGACTTTGGCGGCATCCGTTGTCGGAGCCGCGATTTGAATATGGATCTTGATGTCTTTCAGATCAACCGTCTGCCCCAGCTGCTTGGAGATCGAATCGATGTCGATCTGCCTGGCGGGCAGCGTATAGGTCGCTTGCGGCGTCTTGATCGTCACGATCGCCTGCTTCAGCTCCATATTTTTCACCATTTGGCCGTTCAGCTCGGCAATGATCACGTCCGATCCGGCGCTGACCGGAATGGTGACGACGGCGTTGCTTCCTTCCGCAGTGAGCCTTTGATCCAGCTTGACCGGGTCCACGGTCACGGTGGTGACCGATTGGCCGTTGACGCTCGAAGTCGACAAGGTTCCAGCCTTCTCTACCTTGCCGTTAACGAGAACTTCAATATCGTTGGCTGCAGGTTCGGACGGGGTTACCGGCGGTACCGTGATGACCGGAGCAGGATTGGATACCGTTACTTCGCTTGTTGCGGTAAAACCGCCGTCTGCCGTCGTCGCCGTAATCGTCGCCGTGCCGGCGGCGACCGGCGTGACGATGCCGTTTTCCACCGTCGCAACGCTTATGTCGCTCGAATGCCAGATGACATTCTTGTACGTCGCATCCGACGGTGCAACGGTTGCCCTCAACGCCTCAGCCGCGCCGCCTGCCGTCAAATATAAGGTCGGCTTATCCAGCGCTACGCCTGTTACGGCTACCGTCGCCGGCGACGCCGTATCGATAATCGCAATGGTAAAGGTCGGGCTCGTTCCCTCGCTCATATCGAACGTGAACGTATGATCGCCGGTTTCGAGCTTGGACAAGTACTTCTTTTTGAAAGTAACCGATCCGTCCGAACTTACGGAATAGGCCGTATCGGCGACGCTTGTGTCGTTAAGCGTAATCCCGATTAGCACGTTGCCGTTCAGCGTCAAGGTCGTAGAGACATCCTGGTAATGACCCGCAGACGGATCTTCCGCATTCTTGTCAAAAGTTGCGGAGGCTGGACTCAGGGTGCTGTTATTCGGCGCTACGAAACCGAGTGCCTTCACCGTAACGGTGAACGGTTTGGTGTCGGTAACGCTGCCTTTCTTAATCGTCGCCGTGAGGGTGACCGTCCGGTCGCCCGTCGTAAAGGACGGACGCGTGACGAAGCCGTCATTGGCAATCGCAGTCAGGGCATCCGAGGACCAAGTGATCGTCGTATTGCTTGCTCCCGCAGCCGTAAGCGTCAGGTTTTGCGTGACGTTCGTTGCGCTGTCGCCGCTTGCGTAGCCGATTTCCAGCGCGGTTTTGGCGCTTGCGACGGCTTCGGCATCGCTTTCCGGCAGGGCCTTGACCGTGACGGTGAACGGTTTGGTGTCGGTTACGCTGCCTTTCTTAATCGTCGCCGTGAGCGTAACCGTCCGGTCGCCAGCCGTAAAGGATGGGCGGATGACGGTGCCGTCATTGGCAATCGCAGCAAGCACATCCGAAGACCAAGTAATCGTCGTGTCGCTTGCTCCTGCACCCGGAAGCGTCAGATCCTGGGTGACGCTTGTTGCGCTATCGCCGCTTACGTAGCCGATGGCCAGCGCCGTTTTCGCACTCGCGACAGCCTCCGCATCCGTTTCCGGCAATGCTTTTACCGTAACGGTAAACGCTTTGGCGTCGGTCGCACTGCCTTTCTTGATCGTCGCCGTAAGCGTGACGGTTCGATCTCCGATCGTATACGACGGACGAGTGACCAAACCGTTATTGGCGATCGTCGTCAAGGTATTAGAGGACCAAGTAATGGTGGTGTCGTTTGTTCCCGAAGTTGCAAGCGTTAGATTCTGCGTAACGCTCGCTGCGCTGTCGCCGCTCGCATAGCCGATAGCCAGCGCCGTTTTGGCACCCGCTACAGCATCGTCATCTGTCACAGGCGGTTGAAGTGTCGGATATTGTCCGTCGTTCATCGCCCAGACTGTATCGAAGTCCCATCCCGCACCGGTAAATGTAGCTTTTGTCTTCATTTCAACGGTCGTTTTGGAATCGCCTTTTCCTATATCCGATTGTGCAGTGGTGGTCTTGTCGTAAAAACTGGAAGTGATGGTTCCCGAGGAGTTATCGCCAATGATCCCACCGGTCACGGAGGTGCCGGTCACCTTGCCCGTAGCATAACTGTTCGTAACGATTCCCCGGAAATGCCTTCCGATAATTCCGCCAACGCTAGCACCACCAGTTACAGCTCCGGTAGAGTAGCTATTTTCGATGGTGGCATTTGTATTGCCATATCCGCTTATTCCGCCGACGTAGGAGCTACTGCCGGTTACGGTGACACTTGAAAAACTTTTAAGAATTTTCCCATAGTTATCTCCTACAATTCCACCAATATAGTTAACGCCTCCAACTTGCCCACTTACAGAGATATAGCTGATGCTGCCATAATTTCTGCCTATTAAGCCGCCGACAGTGCCATTCCCTATTACATTCACATTAACCAGTTTGACATTATCGACCTTAGCGTTACTGCCCAAAAAGCCGAATAATCCCACATTCGTGACATCCGGAAGATTAATGGTCAAGCCTGAAATCGTATGCCCGGCTCCGTCCAAACGGCCTGTAAAATTAACAGACGAATTGCCGATCGGGTCCCAATTCGAATAACTGCTCAAATCGATATCGTTGCCAAGCTTATAAGAAGAACCAGGCTTATCCCTCATGCTATTGAGTTGATCGGCATCCGTGACGATATAGGGATTTGTTGCGGTTCCCGCCCCCATCATAGGTGCGGCCGCCGCATGGGCCGTGTGATTATAGAAAAACGGTTGAATGGTAGAAAAAAGCATTAGTAATAACAGTCCAAGCGAAAATCTGCGCAACATGTTTTTCTTCCCTTCTTTCCTTATTTATAAAAATTTTGGGGCGCCCCTCTGTCAATGTTGCTTTCTTCTGCCGCGTCCTATTGGTTTTTACTATTTAAGGTTATGAAGGCTAAGAATCCCCCCTCTTGCAATTAAATGTCAATAAAGGTCAAACTGTGCACAAAAAAATATCTAGTTAATGATAACAAGCAGTACTTAACATATACTGAAAGACTTCCTGCTGGAGAATGACTTTTGCGGGAGAACGAAGGATTACGGGATGTCTTTCGCTTAAAGTTCCGGATTGACTTATGTTTTCCAATGGTCTAACTTGGAATTAAGTGTTTACGCAGGAGGCGATTAAATGAAGGAAGTCCCCATGCCTTATATTAAGTCCAACCAGACCGGCATCGTCCTGTTTGCCGTCTTGTCTTTTTTCTTCGCCCCCTTGTGGCTGCTGGCCATTCTGTGGCTGATCGAGGTCGTCGGCCTTGCGACGGGCGGCAAGTATAACCTGTTTGTACGAATCGCGAAGCCTTGGCTGAAGACGGCAGGCAAAGAAACGCAAGCGCTGGAGCTGGCCCGCTTCAACAATACGCTTGCGGTCACCTTCCTGAGCTTGGCCGTCCTCAGCTTCTCGCTGGGCTGGACCATCGCCGGTTATGCATTCGCCGTCATGCTGCTGGCCGCCGCCGGAGCCGCCCTGCTCGGCTACTGCATCGGCTGCACAGTTTACTTCCAGTACAAGCAATTGCTCGAGAGACGACGCATTCGTCATTCTTAAGTCGATAGGGCCTTAGGCGAAAAGGTCGAGCGTTAGGCGAAAAGGCCGGGCGTTAGGCGAAAGGCCGGGCGTTAGGTGAAAAGGCCGATTGTGTGTTGAAAAGACCGTCGAGTCGAAAGGCCGATTGTAAGCCGAAAAGGCGCATTGATCGGCCTGAAGTCGCCCGCTCCGTTCCTACGCCGCATGCCTGCAGCAATGCCTGCAGCAATGCCTGCAGCAATGCCTGCAAATATACATCTATTTTTGCCGATGTCGCCCCTTTTAGGTAGAAAAGATGCAAATGTGCATCTATTTTCCTCCATCAGCCGGATTTCCCGCCTGTGCGTTGCATTTACCTGCACATTTGCAGGTATTTCATCTGGTGCCATTGGTCAACAGAAAATACATGTACAAATGCAGGCTTTTTAATCCGCTTGCCTATCTGCCTGAGTGCTGACTGACTGACTGTCTGTCTGTCTGTCTGAAACTGATTGACTGTCGACTGACTGCCGACTGACTGCCTCACTACCGCCTGACTGCCGACTGACTGCCCGTCCGTCATCCGAATAGCTCCGACATGCCGATCGCGTCATCCTAAAAAAAATCGCCGTCCCCCCCATGCCATAAGCACAAGGGAATCGGCGATCTTTTTACGTCCATCTCTTACTCAATAATCAAGCCTCAAGCGTCAATATCATAACGCCATACGCCGGCAGCTCCCGCTCGCCCTCCATCCGGTCTCCCGTCAACAGCTCGCGCGCGGCCTGCTTGAAGCGAATCGCCGCGGGCCGGTCGGCGTAGTTCAGCAGGAAGAGGTAGCTCCGCTCCCCCTCAGACCGAATGCCAAGCTCCACTTCGGCCGGCGCATCCAGCAGATCGGACACCGGAGACGCGAGTCCGATCGAGTCGATCAGCGCATCGACGACCGGTTCGCTGTAAGCCGCCCCGTAATACCAGGCATGCCCCTTGCCTGCCGCACGCTTCGTCAATGCAGGCGCTCCTGCGTAATATTCGCTCGCGTACGCCGCTACAACCTCGGTGCCCGGATCTTCGACGCGCAGCACCTCGTTGAAGCCTTCCGCCTTCGTGCCCGCAGGCAAGCGGCCGTCCGTCCATTGCACTTGCGCAGCCGATACCGTGCCCTTGATTAACGTGAAGTCTTCTACGTTAATCCCGCACAGCTTGGCAACAGGCCCGGGGTATGGACGCATGTAGCAGTGTCCGTCCAGGTTCTTGTAGCCGGTGCGAGCGCCGAAAAAGAGCTGTCCGCCTTGTTCCGCGTACTGCGCGAGCAGCGCCGCCGTCTCGTCGCTCATGATCGCCGGATGCGGATAAACGATGACCTTGTACTTGGCCAGATCCTCCAGCGTGGTCGACTTGCGCAGCGTAATGACGTCCGTCGGAATATGGCGGTACTGCAGCTGCTTGTACCACGCCCCCATGCTGCGCCAACGCAGCGGACCGTGCCACTCGTCCAACTCCCCGTCCCACGTATTGTCGTAATCCTGCAAAATCGCCACATCCGCCCGGTAAACCGTTCCGGCGACGGCGGCGCCGATTTTCCGAAACTCGTCCCCGACCTGCGCAACCTCGCGCACTCTGCGATTGGGCTGGTTATGATAGTCGTTAATCCCGTGCCAGTACATCTCGGTGCCGAACGTGGCCGTCCGCCAGCGGAAGTAGACGAGCAGGTCGGTGCCGTGCAGAACCGACTGATAAGACCACAACCGGATCTGTCCCGGCCGGGGCGTGCCCATGCCGATCCGGTTCACCCAGCCGCCCGGCCCGGATTGCTGCTCCATGACGCAGAAGTTGGGCGAGATCGACCGGACGTTGGACAGGCTCATGCTCCAGCCGCGGTCGCGGAGCGGATTGTCGTCTTCCCCCGGGAAGATCGTCGAGAACTGCGGGTACGAATCGTACGAAAAGAAATCGAGCAGCCGGTCCGTCAGCTCGTGATTGTCCAGATGGCCGAACGTGCCGTTCGTCGTCACCCAGTGCTGCGGCGCAAGCTCGCGGATGATATCGGCCTGCAGCTTCGCGAACGAGATCGCGTTGTCTGAAATAAATCGCTTCTCGTCCAGCGCCAGATGCGGATTAGGCGACGGATTGACCATCGGCCGCGTGAGGTGAACCTGCTCCCAATCGGTGTAGGTCTGGCTCCAAAAGACGGTGCCCCACGCTTGGTTCAAGGCATCGAGCGAGCCGTAGCGCCGCTTCAGCCATTCGCGGAATGCCGTATGATCGGCTTCTGCGTAGAAAACGTTGGTCTCGCAGTTCAGCTCGTTGTCGATCTGCCAGCCGATGACCGCCGGATGATCCCTGTACGCCTCCACCATATTGCGGACGATGCGCTCGCACAATTGCCGGTAGAGCGGGCTGCTATAGTTATAATGCCGCCGCATGCCGTGCCGGTATAGAACGCCGTCCACGCTCGCGTTCAGTACCTCGGGATATTTATGCGTCAGCCAGGCTGGCGGCGTCGCGGTCGGCGTGCCGAGGATGACCTGAATGCCGTGCGCATGCGCCAGATCCAACGCCCGAACAAAAAAAGAAAAGTCGAAGCGCCCTTCCTCCGGCTCCAGCATCGCCCATGCGAACTCCGCCAGCCGCACGACCGTAATATTCATCTCCCGCATGCGCCGGAAATCGTCTTCCCACAGCGCCTCCGGCCAATGCTCCGGGTAATAGCAGACGCCAAGCCGCAGCTCGTCCATTCGGATCGATCTTGCCATCGTTTGTTCGGCTCCCCTCGCTTATCGATACCTTCATTTTAGTGGAATCACGACCGTGCTCATATGACAAATACATGCGACTTCTATTAAAATATTGCGATCCCGATAACGACAACCCACCGTTACTGTGGTACTCTTATCGTCACACTTTAAAATTCCGTGGATAGAGGTCATCCCATGCGCGAGCATATTTTCCTGCCCAAGCCCTTGTTTCCGAGGCATGTTTGCTTTCCGGATTTTATCGGAGGGTACAGCCAGTTTCCGGAGCATGCCGTGAGCCGCGAATACCAGACCAAGGAAAGCCGGATGGACCGGTTGTACAATCTGCATATCGTGCTCGACGGCAAAGGCTTTCTTGAAACGGACGGCCGGCGCTACGAGCTGACGCGGGGGCAAGGGTTTCTGTACGGCCCCGGCCTCAGGCAGGTGTACCGATCCGATGCCGGCGATCCGTGGCATATCCGGTGGGTGCATTTCTTCGGCGAACGCCTCGAAGAGCTGCTCGACGGGAAGGGACTCGACGGACCCTGGTTGTTTGCCTTGTCGGACGTGCCTCCTGTCGAAGCGCTGCTGGATCGATTGCTGGGATTGGGGCGACACTACCAGATTGACGACGAATACAGCGTCGCGGGGACGCTTTACGAGCTGCTGGCCAGATTGCAGGAAACGACGTCGCGGCTGGACGTTCCCGCCAGCTCTTCCGCCGACCGGATTCGGACGGCCGCCAATTACGTGCGCGCCCGCAGCCGCGAACCGTTTACGATCGAGCAAGCGGCGGCGCTGGCCGGCTACAGCGCCCACCATTTCAGCCGCAAGTTCAGCGCTACGTTCGGCATGTCGTTTCCCGACTTCCTGCTCGAAGCCAGGCTGATTCACGCCAAGCGGCTGCTGGCGTCCACGCAGCTGTCCGTCAAGCAAATCGCGCTGGAGACCGGCTTCTCGCAGGCGAGTTACTTCAGCTCCTGCTTCCGGCGCGCGGAAGGCATGACGCCGCTCCAGTTTCGGAGCCTGCATCCGATTACGTCATTTGACCTTTAGGAGTCCCGTTATGTACCTGAATACAATCCCTCTCGACCATAAGCTGTTCGAGACCAATCCGCACGGCCGTCCCGAATTCCCCATTCAGTATTATGTCGATGAGCCGAATAAATTTATCGATCAGATCGTGCCGCTGCATTGGCATTTCGAGCCGGAATTTTTCGTCGCGCGCGGAGGGGCTGTTAAGGTGCAAATCGGCAATCATTTCGTTCGGTTAAATCCCGGCGACGGCATTTTTATTAATGCTAACGCCTTGCATGCCTTCGAACAGTTCGATGCGGCAGACCCGTGCCAATGCCCCAATATCGTTTTTTCCACGGAATTGATCGCGCCCTATACGAGCGTCCTTTATCAGAAATATATCGGTCCGATCATCGTAAACCGCGGTTTGCCCCACATCATTTTGCGTGCGGATATTCCCTGGCAAAAAACGATTCTGGATCAGCTTTCCCGGATATTCGCCTTACTGCACGAATATGGCCAAAAAAGCCCGTATGGTCCGTTTCCCGCTTTAAGCTACGACGCGTGGAATGTCGGTGGGACTTGTTTTGAAATGCAGGTACAGCTTCACTTAAATCAAATATGGCAGCTTATGTTCAGCCATCTGGCGGAGATTCCTACGGTCGATCAAGACCAAAGGGAAATGCAGTACCAGGTTCGCTTGCAGCAAATGGTGGCCTTTATTCAGCAGCATTTTATGGACGCCCTTACGCTTCAGGACATATCAAACGCGGCCAGCGTCAGTAAAAGCGAAGCCTCTCGCTGCTTCCAAGCCTATCTAAAATGCGCCCCGATCGATTATTTGCTCCAATATCGGATCGAGACCGCCCAGCGGCTGTTGCATCATTCAGCGCTGACGATCCAGGAGGTTGGTTTGGAATGCGGATTCAATTCGTCCAGTTACTTCATTCAGACCTTTAAGAAGAGAACCGGCATGACGCCAAGGGAATACAGGAATCGTGTGAATTTAATGACATGAATGGACCGGATTCTTATATCAAGCAGCCTTTTAATCATGCAAGATGTACTTAAAATCTAAGGCATGCTTGAAAGGAACGATTTTCGCAATGCAATCTGCAGTGAATCAAACGAGATGGCGAATCGCCCTGTTCGTTATTTTTTCGCTTCCCGGCATGGCGATCTCGTCATGGACGTCCAGAACCCCGGAGATCCGGGATATCCTGCACGCATCCACCTCCGTGATGGGATGGATCATATTCGGCATTGCCGTCGGCTCCATCGTCGGACTGTTATCCGCAAGCAAGCTGATTACGCGTATCGGTGCGAGAAGTGCCATTTTAGTCAGCATTTTGTTCATTGCGGCAGGCATGATCATCGTTGGCGCCGGCGTTTTTCTTGCGTCAAAAGCATTGGTATTACTGGGCCTCATTGTATTCGGGCTAGGCTACGGCGTCGTGGAAGTCGGGCAAAACGTGGAAGGTGCGGCCTTGGAGCAAAGTTTGCGGAAAACGGTGCTTCCGTCCCTTCACGCTTCCTTTAGCGCTGGCACGCTCGTCGGTGTCGGCCTCGGATCGGTTGCCATCAGCCTCAAAATGCCGGTGGTCGTCCATCTTATTTTGATTGCCGCTATGATAAGCATCGCTTTATTTATAGTCATTAAATATCTTCCTTCCGGCACGGGCAGAGCGGAAACGAACGCAGCGGAAGGCAGGAGCGACGCCTCGGATCGAAAAAGCCGTGTCTGGCGCAATCCCAGGCTTCTTTTTATCGGAATTATCGTTCTGGGGATGGCCCTGGCGGAGGGTACCGCCAACGATTGGCTGCCGATCGCTTTTGTCGACGGTTACCAGGTCAGCCATGTCGCCGGGACGACGATTTACGGGATCTTCCTGGCCGCCATGCTGGCAGGCCGATTGTCGGGCGGCGTCTTCTTGGACAAATACGGTCGGGTTCCGGTCCTGCGGGTTGCGGCTTTACTCGGCCTGGTCGGACTGGCGATCGTTATATTCAGCGGTAATTTGTTATTGGGCGCTGTCGGCGTATTTCTATGGGGCCTCGGCGCGTCGTTAGGCTTCCCGGTAGGTCTCTCCGCTGCCGGCGACGATTCGAGGAACGCCGTTCAAAATGTCGCTTTCGTATCCACGATCGGTTACTTTGCCTTCCTCGTCGGTCCGCCGATGATCGGTCTTCTGGGCGATCAATGGGGACTTCTGCGCGCGCTGATCATCGTGCTGGCAGCGATATTTATAGCGGGAATCTTTTCGTCTGCGGCGAGAAAGGCAAACTAAATTCAGAGCGAGAAATAGCCTCAGTGCCGCGTTTCCGGCGCTGAGGCTGTCTGCTATTCCGTGCGCTATTCCGTGCGCTACTCTACTCTCCTCGTTGAAGCCGTCCTTCTTAATCGAACGGGCCCGAGCAGCCCGCTCGGCTCCTGCTGCGCAAAAGCAGACAAGAAGTCCCGCTGCTCCTTCGCCAGCGTGTTCGTGACTTCGACGACAAGCCGGTTTTTGCCCTTCCTGAGCAGACCTGTCGCCTCCATCCGGTACGGAGGGCAGATGCGGACGCCTGCCCGCTCGCCGTTGAGCCACGCTTCCGCCGTCTCGTACGCCTCGCCCAAATCGAGCTGAACCGTCTCGTTAACCCCGGACTCGTTCCACTCGAACGCCGTTTCGTAACGGATCGTGCCCGAAAATCGCGGCAGCGCCTCCGGTCCGCTCATATTCGTCAGCTCAGCCAGCGTACCCCGCGCCGTAAAATGGGGATATCGCCCGGCATCGGCGACGGATACGGTCCATTCGCCGCGCAGCTCGATGGCCGTGTCTGTAGGACCTGCCGAACCTGCCGAGTCAGCCGAGCCTGCCGAAATTGCAGAAATTGCCGCACCTGCGGAAGGATGCGGAATTGCCGTATACGCCTCAAGCCCGGAACCGTGGAGCACGATGACGGATTCGTACGGCTCGAGAACGAGCTCTAACGAAGCCCCTTTCCCGCCGTTAACTCCGTTAACGTTAATGCCCTTGACGCTTAATCCGGTTAACCGGTTCAGGAACGCATCGTAGGCATACACGTCGCCTTCGACGGGCAGCGCAACCTTGGTGCGAATCGTCCGGTTCGGATGCTCGTTAAAAAACATGAACACCTCCAAGCCGTCGTGCAGGTAACGATAGCTCCGGAGATACGGCTCGTACGCCTCGGCGCGAATGTCGTAATACCCGTCCTCGATTAACCCCGGCGCCAGTTCGTCCAGGGCGACTACCTTCACGTACGGATGTCCGGCAAGAAGAGACAGCTCCGCGCTCACGTCATCGCCCTCGCTCGACCGGGTCGGCAGCCCGCCCGCGAAACGAACGGCGACGCCCTGACCGGCGAGCTCAGCGATGCGGCGAACCAAGGCTGCCGGCAGCGCCTCCGCATACGGTACGATCAAGCAGGCATAATCTTCGAGATGTATATGCAGCCTGCCTTCGCGCACGCTCGCCCCCGCCACCAGGACATCGGCCGGAACGACGTCGCAGTCGATCTGACGCTGCATCAGCATTTTCACGGGCTTGTGAAAATACATCGCCTGTCC
The DNA here is from genome assembly GCF_042649185.1 of Cohnella sp. GCM10012308. NCBI lineage: Bacteria > Bacillati > Bacillota > Bacilli > Caryophanales > Paenibacillaceae > Cohnella > Cohnella sp. GCM10012308. Next base: position 66,092 of record NZ_JBHRYU010000042.1, on the reverse strand, counting down.
GGACCACTCGGCTTCGGCATGGTACAGGACGGCCGCGGTCGCCGCATGCCTGCCACCGGAGAGAAGATGGCTGATGCGGTTCGTATAGTCGTTTAAGATTTTGTAATAGCGGTACTGCGGATTTTTCCCGTCCGCATACAGATGCGGCGGGCAGTCCGGATCCGGAAACGCCTTTTGGGAGAAGGCATGCGGCACGAAGTAGTTCACGCCGCGCACGAGCATGTGGTCCGTGAGCCACTTCATCAGCTTGAGTCCTTCCGCCCAGCCGTAGGCACCGAATACTTCGCACATCGTCCGCCCCTGTTTTTTCGGATCGATATGCGCGAGCGAGACGCCGAGCTTGGCCAGGCCGTAGTGGAAAAACTCGCTGTCGGTCTCCCCCGCCGGCCAGCGGAAAGGCACTTCGTCGAAGCCGGGCACGATCTGCCACAGCACGACGTCGATGCCCGACATATGCTGTCCCCCAAGCGCGCGGAAAAAGTGTCCGGCCCCGGAGCCCAGCCTCGCGTGCACATTGTTGTCTTCCAGCACATGCCCGATGTATTCGACGCCGCGTTCGCAGCACCACGCGCCGAGCTGATTGCAGAAGTGCTCTCCATACAGCCTGCTGACGATGTTCATATAGGCGTAGCGCACGACCTGCGAGCGTTCTCCCGCGTCATGCCACAGGAGGTGCAGCCGCTCGCGGTAGTCGTCGCCGAGCGCCTGCGCCAGCAGCGCCGGCAGCTCGGCGCTCCAGGGAAGCGCAACCCCTTTTTTGCCGGGCTTCGAATCGAAGTCGAAGGTCGTCTTGTCGTTGTAAAAGCCGGGCTCGTCCGAGAAAAATCCGGCGAACGTTTGCCCGAAATCCGCCTTGTACCGCGCATAAACCGCCTCGTATACCGTATCGATCAAGATCCGCACCGAGTCCGGATGCAGCGGGTTTATATAATCCGCCTGCGCCTGGCTGCCGCCGTCTTTATTTTCCGATACGATGAAGACGCGCCAGTAGCCCTCGGGAATATCCCAATACAGAATTCCGTCCTGCACTAGATCGGTGATGTCGACGCAGTCGGCGAGCAAGGCGCCGCCCGCCGGATTCCGGCGTACCGCGACGACGGAGACCAGCTTGTTTAGGCCGCTCGCGCTCCCCGGCGTCGAGATCGTCGGCCGGAGTCCGTTCAGCAGCAGCGTATCGAGCAGCAAGGACGCGCCGCGGGCAGGGCCGACGACATCGATGTGGCGCTCGCCCAAGAATAAGCGATGCAGCGCTTCCGGCGCCGCCTTGACCTTCCCCACCGCATGGCCCGTCGGAAAGTGGTCGTCGTCGAGCAGCCATACCTTCATGCTGCGCTTGCGGGCTTCGTCCATTACGATGTCCACATCCGTCCACCACTTCGGACCGAGAAAATCCGGGTGCGGACGCGATTCGATGCACACCGCCCCGATGCCGGCTTCATGGACGCGGGCCATCTCTTCCCGGATCGCCCGCTCCTCCTCCCCGTGCTGCCACAGAAACGGCAGGATATAATTTTGCCCTTTGCCGTCGAGCACTTCCTGAAGACGATCGTTCATGATATAACCCCCTGCTTCTCCTCATAAAAAGAGTCCGCCCGTTATCGAGCCGGGCGGACCGCATGCAAACGAATTCCTTCTTTGATTACTTCTTCACTTTGTCGTACCACGCTCTGGCGCGCTTCGTCACTTCTTCGCCGCCGGACTTGTTCCACTTTTCCACGAATTCGTCGAACTTGTCGATCGGGTATTTGCCGAGGATGATCTTGCTGGCGTACTCGATGAACAGCGTGCGGTTGTTGATATCCGCATAGCCTTCGTAGACGCTGGCCGGCATGCCGTCGCCGGCGATGACCTTGGCGTATTTTTGCGCTTCCTGCATGTTTGTCGTCACCTGATCGGCGATCCACTTGCTGTCTTCGGACGCGGTGCTGTTGAACAGATCGGTCGTGAACTCAAGCGTGGCCGAGCTGGAGTACGGATTCAGGATTTGATTTTCCTGGGTGCTCTTGTCGTCCGGCAGCTTGACGGCCTTGCCGTCCTTCATCGTATAGTGCATGCCTTCCACGCCGAGGTACAGGTCCTTCCAGTTTTTCTTGTCGTACATGTTGTTCAGCAGCTTCAAGGTCGCCATCAGCTTCTTCTCGTCCTTGTTGTTTTTCACGACCCATTGCGGCGGACCGACGCGCTTCCACGTGTAGAAGCCATCGTAGCCTTCGACCTTAGGTACTGGAAGTACTGAAAATTGCGCCTTCACGCCCGTATTCTTCTGCAGATTTTCCAGGTTGAGATTCAGCTGCTCGACCCAGTGGAAGTAGTTGCCGGCTTTGTTGGACGTGATCTTGCCGTCCCACTTGGCTTTGTCGTTCAGCAGCGTTTCCGGATCCATCAGCCCGTCCTTGTACAGCTTGGCGATGAACGCCAGCGCGGCCTTCATGTTCGGCGTCACCGCGGAATACGTCAGCTGGCCGTCGTACAGGTCCCAGTCCGGATAACCTTCGAACATCGCGACGCCGTACATCCCGAACAAGTGGTCCATCCAGCGCGCTTCCTGACGGCCGCCCGTCGGCAGCTCGTCCTTTTGCCCGTTGCCGTTCGGATCCTTGTCTTTGAACGCCTCGAGCACCTTCACGTATTCGTCCTGGGTCGTCGGCATCGAGAGGCCCACCTTGTCGAGCCAGTCCTGGCGGATCATGCCGGCGTACCTGCCGTAATCGACCGAGCCGGGAATGTAGTAGATCCGTCCTTGGCCGGTCGGATCGTTCGCCTTGACAACGTCCCACATCTCCTCCGGAATGACCGCAAGGACGTTCGGCGCGTACTTCGGCAGCAGGTCGGTCAGATCGGCGATCGCGCCGTTTTTGGCCAGGCTGTCCTCGATGCCCTGCTGCGGTGTGAACAGGTCCGGCATCTCGTTCGCGGCGATCTTCAGGTTCAGCTGGTTCAGGTAGTTGGTGCCGCCGTTCCACTCGACGTACGGGTTGATGACGCCGACGCCCAGCTTCTCCTTGTACAGCTCGTACAGCTTGCTGCCTTTGTCGACCGGCTTGTAGCCGATGTTGGTTCCCCATACTTCGATATCGACGATCTCCGCGTCGCTGCCGGCTTGACTCTGCGCGGCAGGCGAAGAAGTTTCCTCTGCGGAATTCGAGCTTCCGCTGCAACCGGTTGCAGTGACGACCGCCAGCAGCGCGGCCGCCGACAGCAGCCCCATCTTTTTCATCTTCATGCGTTGCTCCCCCTTATAATGGATCCGGAAATGATATGTTTAGGCGTTTAGCCGCTAAACTGAAGGAATATTCTACCCTTTAACCGAGCCGATCATGGCCCCTTTGACAAAGTACTTCTGCAAAAACGGATACGCCGCGACGATCGGAAGAATGGCGAAGATGACGGTGACGGCTCTAAGCGTCCGTTCATTATAGTTCAGATCGGCTGACGACACCGCCCCCGACATGATGACGTTATCGTCGGTGATGAATTGTCTGATCTTGATCTGAAGCGGGAACCAATCCGGATTTTGCAGGAACAGGAGCGGATGCTGGAACTGGTTCCACAGCACGACGCCATAGAATAGGGCGAGCGTCGCCAGCACGGCTTTGGACAGCGGGAGCACGAATTGGAACAGCATCCGGAAGTACCCGCAGCCCTCGAGGAAAGCCGCCTCCTCCAGTTCCTTGGAAAACTGCTTGAAAAACGTTCGCATGATGATCAGGTTAAACGGGTTCAGCACATGCGGCACGATCAGCACCAACGGGTTGTTATAGAGGCCGAGTCCGCGCAAGGTTAGAAAATACGGGACGATCGGCGCCTTGAAGATCATCGCGACGACGACGCCGATCATGACGACCCCGCCCCAGCGGAACTCCGGCTTCGACAGCGGATAGGCGAGCAGCGCCGTCATCAGCAGCGCCAGCACGGTGCCGATCAGCGTCGAGCCGAGCGTCAGGGCGAACGACCGCCACAGGTCGGGCCGATCGATGATGTATCGCCAGGAATCCAGCGTCAGCTGCTTGGGCCAGATGGTAACCAGGTTCATATCGACGGCGCTCTTGGAGCTGAGCGACGTGGCGACGACGGACAGGAGCGGGATGAGCGCAAGCGCCGACAAGAGGATAAGCAGCACGGTGACGGCGGATACGAATACTTTTTCGCTTCTCGTTTCAGACACGTCTACCAGAGCCCCCCATCCGATACTTTTCTCGATAACCGGTTAAAGACGAACACGAGGATAAATCCGACCACCGACTGGAACAAGCCGACGGCGGTGGCGAAGCTGTACTGCGCCTGCTGGATGCCGGTCCGGAATACGTACGTGTCCAGAATGTCGCCGGCGCTGTAGGTCATCGGCGTGAGCAGGTTGAACACCTGATCGAAGCCCAGGTCCAGGAAGTTGCCGATCTCGAGGAGGAACAGCACCAGGACGGTCGGCAGGAGCAGCGGAAACGTGATGTGACGGATCTGCCTGATCTTGGAGGCGCCGTCGATCATCGCCGATTCGTACAGCTGGGGGTCGATCGCGCTGATCGCGGCCATGTAGACGACCGTGCCCCAACCCGCGTCCCGCCAGATGGAGGTGATAACGTAGATGATCCGGAAGTAGCCGCTCTCTTGCATCGCCAGCACGGGCTCGTGGCCGAACCAGCCGAGTACGATGTTGAACAGTCCGCTCAGCGAGAAGAAATCGAAGACGATGCCGGATACGATGACCCAGGACAGAAAGTGCGGAATGTAGAGCGCGGTTTGCACGCCCTTTTTCAGCGCCGACTTGCGGATCTCGTTGATCATCAGCGCAAGCAGCACCGGCACCGGGAACACCAGCACGATTTTGAGCAGTCCCAGCATTAACGTGTTGCCGAAGACGCGGGCGAAGTCGGGATGGTGGATCAGCGTTTCGAAATGCTTGAAGCCCACCCAGGGACTGTCGACGAATCCTTTGAAAACGGAGTAATCCTTGAATGCGATTACAGCGCCGGCCAGCGGAATGTATTTGAATAGGATCAGAAAAACGATTCCGGGTATCGCCATCGCATACAACGGCCAATACACTTTCATCCGATGCAGTGCAGCTGTTCTCAACCTTGCCCCTCCTTGCTCCTGACTTGAATTCGCTTACAACTCCACTATATCCGCGGCGTCGATTTGCCTCAATCGGACAGAATCAAGGTTAAACAGGGGCATTTTTAGGATTAAAAAATGGGCGAGGTGGTTCCGGATAGAGCTACATGGGCGCAGCGGTTCGGGTAGACGGGCGATGTAGCTCCGAATAGAGCTACATCGGGGCGGCAGGCTAGCCGGATGGGCGATGTAGCTCCGGATAGAGCTACATCGGCGCGGCGAGCCGGGGGCATGGGCCATGTAACTCCGGATAGAGCTACATCGACGCGGCGGGCCGGCAGGCTAAAGAAAACCACCCCGAATGGCGTGGTTGGCGTGGTAGATAAGATCACATATTAGGCTGCCGCTTGCGGTATTCCGTGGGCTTCAAGCCGGTCCATTTCTCGAACAGCCGCGCAAAATACTGGGTGTCCGAATATCCGACACGCTGGCATATTTCATACACCTTCAGATCGGTCCGCTCCAGCAGCTCCTTCGCCTTGCCGATCCGGACCTTCGCCAGAAAGCTCACGTAGGTCTCCCCCGTTTTCTGCTTAAAGATCTGGCTCAAATAGATCGGGCTGATGTAGAAACGCGAAGAAAGGTCGGCAAGGCTGATCGGCTGATCGAAGTTCTCCGTCACGTAAGCCTTGATCTCGGCGATCAGGTCCTTATTCTTCGGCATTTGATGCTCCCGCTTGAACGCGATAAGCGCCCCGATCGCCTGGACCGTCCATTCCTCGAAGCATGCGATCGTCTTGAACTTCGAGACCGCCTCCAGCGACAAAAGATGCCGTCCCAAAAAATCGGATTGCCGGAGCTGTTCGACCGACATCGTCCGCGCGCTCGACAGCAGGATATTGACGCACTGCAGCCTTAGATCTGCCGGACTCATGCCGGGCGCGGTCTCCATCTCGCTGAATATCCCGCGGATCACATCCGCGCATCCCGCTTCGTCCAAGTTTTCAATGCCGGCTTCCAGCTCCTCCATTCGTGCAGTGTCGATCGGCAAGCGCTTTTCGTCTATACGGATATCGGGATACGGAATGACGGCATCCGCCCCCTTGATGACCTTGTAGCCCAGCGCATGCCGGGCCTCCTCGAAGGATTCGCTGATGCCCGACGCGCGTCGGTGCACCGTGCCGATGCCGGCGGCAAAATTCAGCTTCAATTCGCGACCGAGCGCTTCCTTCAGCTGCCGGACAGATCCGACCAGATTGCCGTAATCGATGTCCTTATCGTGGGCAACGAGAACGGCGAATTGGGCACCCGAATAGCGGAAGCGGTACACGCCCTTGTACTCGGCCAAGGCCTGCTCGATGTGCCGGTAAACGGGCTCCAGCCCGGTTTCCTTCACGCGCTCGACACTTCTGTCGAACTCCATGAGGACGCATACGAACCGGGAGTGGTCCGCGGGCAGCCCGGCGAGGCGAAGGAGCTCCTCCGCGAGCTCTCCGTGGTCGGCGCCTATCTCGAAAATGTCCCTCAATGCGCTTTCCTGATTGCGATTGTGCACCTCCTGCTTGAGCGCGTCCACTTCCAGCAGCTTGTCCCGGTCCGCGCGAATCGACGCCATGACCTGACGTACGCAATCCCGCAGCTCCTCCTCCTCGACGGGCTTGTTGATATAAAATCGCACGCCCAGCTGCATCGCCTGGCGCGCATATTCAAAGTCGGCATAGCCGCTCAGCAGGATGAACTTGGTCGGACTGCCCGCATCGATCAGCCTTTTAATCATATCCAGTCCGTCGGACTGCGGCATGCGAATGTCCGTAATCGCGATATCCGGGCGCAGCCGATGAATAAGCTCGTAGCCTTCCATGCCGTTGTAGGCGACATCGATCACTTCGCATTCCGGAATATGTCGGCCGATCATTTTCTTTAGTCCCGCCACGATACCCTTTTCGTCGTCTACCAGCACGATGTTCACGCGCTATCGCTCCTTTCGTTTCGCTTCGTCATCTCCGACAATCAGTTCTTCGGAATTAAAATCTCGACGGAGGTCCCGCTCTTGGGATCGGAATCCAGCTTCAAGCCATAAGGCTCGCCGTATTGAAGCTTGATCCGCTCCGCGATATTTTTCAGGCCGAGCCCTTTGCTCGACGGCTCGTCCGTGGATTCAAACCTCGGTTTTTCCGTTCCAGCGCCTTCAACGAGCGCCCGCAGCTCCGCCAGCTTGTCCGGCGTCATGCCGCTCCCGTCGTCCGCGATGCGGATCCGAATATCGCCATTCGCCGTCCAGCTTCCTCGAATCCCGATATGGATCGTCCGGCTGTAGCCTTCGAAGCCGTGATTGATGCTGTTCTCGACGATCGGCTGGAAAATGAGCGGGATCAGGCGGCTGTCCAGCATATCGTGGGAGATGTCGATGTCGAGCTTGAACATGTTGTCGAACCGGATATTTTGCAGCTGCAAATAATAGACTGTATACTCGAGCTCGGTCCGAATCGAATGCGAATGGCCCTCCTTGCCCAGCGCGATCCGGAACATGCGGGCCAGAATCTTGATCATGTCGGCGGTCTCGTCGTCGTCCTTCATGAGCGCCTTCATGCGAATGGACTCGAGCGTGTTGTACAGCATGTGCGGATTGATCTGATTCTGCAGCGCGAGGAATTTGGCTTGGCGCTGCTTGATCTCCGCCATGTATACGTCCTCGATCAGCGTGCGAATCGTGACGATCATTTTGTTGTAGCTGTTCACGAGACTGCCGATCTCGTCGTTCGCCTGCTTTTTCTCGATCGGCATGTACTGGCCGACCTCGGCCTGCTTCATGCTTCGGCGCAGCGCCTTGACGGGCTTCGTTATCGTATAGCTTAGGCCCAGCGAGATCAACGTGACGATCAGGCAGCTCGCCATAATGAGGATCAGGGTCGTCCCCTTGATCCGGTTGATCTTCTGGAGCAGCTTGTCGCGGGGAATCTCGGTCTTGATCGACAGCTCGCCTTGCGCGGTGCTTCCGGTCAATATGATCCGGTGCTTGGTCCGGTCGCCCCCGACTTCGTCAGCGCCGGACGCCAGCACCTGCTCCCAGGACAACCGGCCGCTGGCCGCATCGGAATGATAGACGATCTGCTGCTTCCGATTGCTGATGATGACGCTCATCCCGTATTTTTTGCGGGCTTGCACGAAGTCGTTATCGAGCGGCAGCAGCGAAAAGGGATCCAAATCGATGAGGAGAATGCCCGCATAAGCCCCGTCGGAGCTGTACAGCAGTCTCCCTACCGTGACGATGGCGCCGGCTCCTTTATCCTCATAGTAAGCGCGGTCATGCAGCCCGGTAATAAAAAAGGTGTCCTCCGAGTTGCTTAGCTTTTTAAACCAGGCTTGGGATAAAAGCAATTTTTCGTTCACCTTGCTTGTCGTGTTCGTATATTGATACACGGCGTTGTCCCTGCTGATCAGCATCGCGGCGCCGATCTCCGGCTTCAGCAAGGCAACCCGCATCAGCAGCCGCTGCACCGCAACGCTCTGGATGATCTGCTCGTCGATGGACTTGCTTTGCTTGTCACCGAGGCTGTAGATCAGCTCGTTGTCCACCAAAACCGACTTCGTCACCTTGTCGTATTCCTTGAGGAATTCGTTAAGCGAGGTCCTGATTTGAGACGTATATAAGGCTGCGAATTCCTCCGAAGATTCTTCAAGCCCCGCAGCCGACTGGCGAAAAATTAGGACGCTGACGACAATCAGCGGAACGACGCAGGCGAGCAGGAAGCTTGCCATTAATTTGTTCTGCAGCTTCATGTTTTTTATTATGGAGGCAACGCCGCTTATCCAACCGATGCTTCTCATCCTTCAATCATCCCTTTAATCTTGCAAGTTCAAGCACACTAGCTTGAATGCGTTTACACGCCAATATACAAGACCCTTTCCGTTTCGTCAAAGGTACATTTTATAGGATTAATAAGGGCATTTTTATGATTTTGATATCGGTCGGCCGGTCGTGGCCCCCTGCGTTCATTGACTGCACTGCGGGAATCCGGTGCGTACAACGACCGAGTAAAGCCGCGTTACTCCGAGTGACCTCGAGTGACCTCGAGTGACCTCGAGTGACCTCAAGTGGCCAAGTAACCCCGCAGATCGCGGTCCTTTTCAAGTATCCGCAGTCGGCAACATTTCAAATAAGTGTTAAAAGACATTTATTTCTTTAATCCATGATTAAAATTTCCACATAAGGGTCAAAAGGCAGTTAATTCTGGAAAAAAGACTCCGCGCGCAAGAAATTCACCGAAATAACTGCCTTTTAACTACTATCGACTCTATACCGCGATTAACCGTCGAAATAACTGCCTTTTAACAACTATCGCCCCATACAGCGACGTACTCAGCGGCCGCTATTTGAGGGGTTTGCGTGCTTGAAGCCGAGGTTCCGGACCGAGAAGCCGCTATTTTAAAAAAAAAGGATCTACGGGTTACCTGAAGCGATGAATAGCGGAAGCTGTGTCCGCGGAACGGCAAAAACATGCGATTTTATAAAGATAAAGGATCGCCTGTCCGCCGAATCTGCGCCCGACTCTATCGATACGATCCGGAGGTTCGTAGTCCAATTTTCCATTGACATTAATGGGCATTTTCACTATGATTGACCTGTCTGATAGGTGAATAGGGAAGAAGGAAAGGTTCATGAAGAAGATACAGAAAATTCATCTCTATGAGCAGGTTTCCGAGGAGCTTCAGAACTATATTCAGGAGAAAGAACTGAAGGAAGGCGACAAGCTCCCTTCGGTCGATCGATTGACGGAAATGTTCGGCGTCGGCCGCTCTTCGCTTCGCGAAGCGCTGCGTTACCTGGAAGCCAACGAAGTGGTCCGTATCGAAAACGGCAAAGGCGTTTTCGTGAGAGACATGGACACCTTCCGCTTCTCCGGCAAGGTGAAGATCGAGGTTGAGCGCAGCTCGCTCCTCGCGACCCTCGACGTCCGCCGCGCGCTTGAAGGCAAGGCGATCGAATTGGCCGCGCAGCGCATAACCCCCAAGCAAATCAAAGAAATCCAAGCGTGCCTGAACGAATACCGCAGGCTCAAGGAAAACGGCCAAAGCACGTCCAGGATCGATTTTACCTTTCATCAACTCGTCAACAAGGCGGCGGCTAATCCCATTTTAGAAAGCGTTTTAGATTCATTTTCCGTCCTTTATAACAAGTTTTTCGACAAGCCGCTAGGCAACGCGGGATTATTCGATGCGACCTACCCTTTCCATTTCACGATGTTCGAAGCGATCGCGGCACACGATGTGCGGGCGGCGCTGTCCGAGTTCGACAAGTTGATGAACTCCCTCGAAGAAATCATTAAAACCTATGAAATTTAATCGCGTAAAATAAGCGTTTACGATGCAAGTAATTTTCTTGTAAGAAATATTAACACCCAGGTAACAAAACTGTTGACAAAAAATAGGGCCAGAGATTACGATTATACCTATCATACAGGTTGATAGTTAGACAGTCTGCCGGTATGATATCCATAGAGGAGGGGAATCGAATGTTCACACAAAGTGGAATGAAAACGATTTCAAAATTGGCGGTATCTTCTGTAGCGTTGGCTCTCGTCTTGTCCGCATGCGGCGGCAACGACAACAACAATTCGTCGGGCGCTTCGGCCGGTGCCTCTGCGGGCAATTCCGCCGGCGGAGAGAAAGTTAAACTCCGCATGATCGAAAGCTTGACCTCCGACACCCGGACCGCCGAGCTTCAAAAGATGATCGATGCTTTTAAGAAAGCCAATTCCAATATCGATGTTGAATTGATCTCGCCTCCCTTCGACCAAGCCGACAACAAGATCCGCACGATGCTCTCCGCTAAAGAAAACATCGATATCGTCGAAGCCCGCGACTTGAACGTAGCGGAATTCGTGAACAACGGATATCTGGAACCGCTTAATGAATATACAAAAAATTGGAGCGAGTTCTCCACGGTCACGAAAACGGCCCTCGACGTCGGCAGCATCGGCGACAAGCTGTACTTCGTCTCCAACGGCCTCTATCAGCGGCAAATGTTCTACCGTTCAGATTGGCTCAAAGATGCGGGAATCGCCGTGCCGAAGACCTACCAGGAGCTGGTCGACGCCTCGATCAAGCTGACCGACAAGTCCAAGAATCGCTACGGCTTCTCGTTCCGCGGCGGCCCGGGCGCCAACTCCGTGCCGGACACGATGGTTCTGGCGTACAACGGCGCTAACGTCAACACGAACGACGCGATGTTCCTGAACGACGGCAAGTCGATCTATGCTTCCCCCGAAGCCAAGCAAGCGCTCGACCTGTACGTCAAGCTCTTTAAGGAAGGCTCGCCTGCAGACTCCGTCGGCTGGGGCTTCTCGGAGCAGGTACAAGCGTTCACTTCGGGCGTAACCGCCTTCCTGCTTCAGGATCCGGACGTCATCAATACGCTGAAGGAAGGCATGGAAGAAGGAACCTGGGCGACGGCTCCGATGCCGACCGGCCCGAGCGGCGTCGCGCTGATCAGCGCAGGCGGCGCAGGCTGGGGCATTACGTCCTTCTCCGAGCACAAGGAAGCGGCCTGGAAGCTGATCGAATTCCTGAGCTCCAACGAGCAGAACGTCGAATGGTCCAAGAGCTACGGCACGATTCCGATCCACAGCACCGCGACCGAAGACGCATACTTCAATGACGGTCCGTACAAGACGCTGCTGGATATGACGGCCGATCCCAAGACGTTCGTCAACTACAAGCCTCCGTTCAACTACCCGGCGAACAGCAAGTTCGGCACGGTGTCCATGGAGACCGGCCAACAAATGCTGCTTGGCAAGGCGACCGTAGAGGAAACGCTGGCCAAATGGGACAAGTTCTGGGTCGACGCAAAAGCGGAGCTTGGCGCGAAATAAGCTGCAGAACGACTGTTAACCACAAAGGGAATATGGCGGGCGGCCAACATCGCAAGCCATATTCCCTGCATCATAAGGCGGTGATTCCGGATGAAACAGCGTACATTTATATGGCTCAGCCTATTTCCCGCATTTCTGCTGCTTGGCGTCTTCACGTTCTATCCGTTTCTACGCGGCGTGATCATGGCCTTTCAGAATTACGAGTTGTTCAACCTCAATAATGTCGATTTCGTCGGACTCCAGAACTTCGAGGCGGCCTTTCGCGACAGCAAATTCCTCACCGCGCTTCAGAACAGCGTATACTGGGTTTTCTTCTCTCTTGTCTTTCAATTTTTTTTCGGACTCGCGCTCGCGCTGATGCTCAAGAAGCAGTTCCGCGGACGCGGCGTTTATCAAGGCTTCGTGTTCTACTCCTGGGCGCTGTCCGGGTTCCTGATCGGCCTGATCTGGAAATGGCTGTTCAATTCCCAATACGGCGTCATCAACGACCTGCTGCTTAAGACCGGCATTATCCACGAGCGGATCGGGTTCTTATCGGACCCGCATTGGGCCATGTTCTCGGTCATCGTCGCGAACGTATGGTACGGCATCGCCTTCTTCGCCATCATGCTGCTTGCCGCCCTCCAGTCCGTGCCCGGCGAATTGTACGAAGCCGCGGACATCGATGGCGCCAACGCGTTCCGCCAGTTTTTTAACGTGACCCTGCCCTACATTATGCCGACGATCATCGCCACGACGCTGCTGCGCGTGATCTGGATCTTCAACGACCCGACGCTCATCTACGGGATGACCAACGGCGGTCCGGCCGGGAGCACGCATGTGCTGTCCTCTCTCCTCATGGAGAAGCTGCTCGCCGGCAATTACGGCATGGCCTCCGCGATCGGCGTCATCATGCTCGCGATTCTGATGCTGTACACGATTTTCTACCTGTTCGTGACGAAGTCCGAGAAAGTGGGTGACTTCTGATGGCCGTCAAAGCGACCCTCAAGGGATTAAAGATCTTCTATCTGGCGCTGCACCTGGCCGTGGTCGTATTCCCGCTGTACTGGATCGTCATCACGGCCTTCAAGCCCAAAGGCGAAATCTTCAAGCTGCCGATCTCGTATTGGCCGACTCATTTTTCTCTCAGTAACTTCGACCGCATTTTTACGGTTTCCAAGTTTCATGTTTATATCATGAACAGCTTGATCGTGTCGATCGTGTCCGCCGTCGCCGTCATCATCATTTCGATTTTGTGCGCGTACGTCATGGCGCGATTCTCGTTCCGCGGCCACAAGCAGATCATGCTCGCGTTTTTCCTCACCCAGATGCTGCCGGGCTTCGTGTCGCTGGCGCCGCTGTACCTGATGATGTCGGACATGGGGCTGACGAACACGCGGATGTCGCTCATCCTGCTGTACACGACGGGCTCCATCGCCTTCTCGACCATTATGCTCAGGGGCTTCTTCCAGCGTATCCCGGCCAGTCTCGAGGAAGCCGCCATGATTGACGGCTGCTCGCGGATTACGTCGCTGTTCCGCATCATTATCCCGGTCATGCTGCCGGGGATTGCATCAACGTTTATATTCGCCTTCGTTCAGAACTGGAACGAATTGTTCCAGGCCGTCATGTTCATCGATACGAATTCGCTAAAGACGCTGCCTGTCGGGATGAATTCATTCGTACTCAAGTTCGATATCGATTGGGGATCCATGTCGGCCGGAACCGTAATCTCTGTTATCCCTACGATCATCATGTTCGCCTTCGCCCAGCGTTATATCGTCGAGGGCTTGACGCAAGGGGCAGAGAAGGGCTGAGCCAGTTCTTGCAGGATAGGAGCAGGTATATATGACAACTAGCGAGAGAGACAAAAATCATTTTTATACGGAAGTATCGCACGATTCGGTAGACAGCCGCCATCAAGGCGCCATCACGATGCCTGTCTACCAGAGCAGTCTGTTCGCGTTCGAGACGCACCAGAAGTTCGACGAGGCGATGCAGGACGTATTGGCCGCCTCCGTCTACTCGCGGGGCAACAATCCGACGGTCATGTACCTGGAGGAAAAGATCGCGCGGCTCGAAGGCGGAGAAAGCGCGCGCTGCTTCGCCTCGGGCATGGGCGCCATCTCCGCCGTGATCTTCGCGCTGGTCGGATCGGGCGAGCATATCGTCTGCGTCGATCAGGCTTACGGGCCTACCCGCGAGCTGCTCGCCGACCTGTCGGCGCGCTTCGGCGTCGAAGTCACCTTCATCGACGGCAAAGATACGGGAGGCTTCGCGGATGCGATCCGCCCGAATACCAAGCTGTTCTACCTGGAGAGCCCGACGTCCGGCTTATTTGAAATGCAGGACCTCCCCGCGCTCGCCAGCCTGGCAAAGGCGCACGGCATCATCACGGCTATCGACAACTCCTGGGCGACGCCGTATTTCCAGAAGCCCCTTGCCATGGGCATCGATCTGGTCATGCACTCGCTCACCAAATATTTCTCGGGCCACAGCGACAGTCTCGGCGGCGTCGCCATCGGCAGCCGCGAGCTGATCAACCTGATCGGGCACCGCAGCTACCTGAATCTCGGTGCCGCCATGGCGCCGCAGACCGCGTCCCTGATTACGCGCGGCCTACGCACGCTGCCGCTGCGGCTCGAACGCCACCAGGCCAGCGCGCTCAAGATCGCGGCGCATCTCGCGTCCAAGCCGGACGTCGTACGCATCAACCATCCGGGGCTGGCAGGCTACCCGCAGAAAGAGCTGGCCGACCGTCAACTGAGCGGTTACGGCGGCCTGTTCTCGTTCGTGACGCGACATAGCGTGGAGAAAATGAAGCAATGGGCGACCGACCTCGACTACTTCCGGATCGGCGTCAGCTGGGGCGGCTACGAGAGTCTCGTCACCGTCGGCGCAGCCCCCGCCCAAGACATCGAAGACGGCAGCCCGCTAGCAAGCGTGCGCATGTATATCGGCATCGAGGACCCGGACGAGCTGATCGCGGATATCGAGCGGAATTGGGCGAAGCTATACGAGCCTATGCTTGAGCTGGAAGGCCGGTCTTTATAAAAAGACCGCTCGCTCCCGCCATGTGTGGCGGTCCCGTAAGGTAACACTATACAGCGCCTCTTTGCGCCGTGTGGCCGCTCGGTCCCGTAAGGTAACGCTGTACAGCGCCTCTTTTCGCCGTGTGGCCGCTCGGTCCCGCTATGTAACGCTGTACAGCGCCTCTTTGGCCCGATTGCCTGCCCGGTCCCGCCATGTAACGCTGTACAGCGCCTCTTTGCCCCGGATGAGCGCTTGGCCCCGCTATGTAACGCTGTACAGCGTCTCTTTGCGCCGATTGACCGCTCGGTCCCGAAATGTAGCGCTGTACAGCGCAATTTTTGTGGCTACGATGCATAGTGGGAATAGTACTCAAGAGCTGCGAATGGCGGAGAGATGCACCGTTTGTCTGGGCATCGGCGCTTCCGTGGCGCTGTTTTGGTGAGGAGATACACGGTTTTTCCTGCTAACTTTGCCCCTGGGCGGGGATTTGTGCGGAGATACACGGTTTTTCCTGCTAACTCCGCTCCAGGGCGGGGATTTGTGCGGAGATGCACGGTTTTTCCTGCTAACTCCGCTCCTGGGCGGCGATTTGTACGGAGATACACGGTTTTTCCTGCTAATTCTGCTCCTGAGCGGCGATTTGTACGGAGATACACGGTTTTTCCTGCTAACTCTGCTCCTGGATGCCCGCTCGATCCCGCCATGTAACGCTGTACAGCGCCTCTTTGCGCCGGATGAGCGCTTGGTCCCGCCATGTAACGCTGTACAGCGCCTCTTTGCGCCGGATGACCGCTCGCTCCCGCCATGTAGCGCTGTGCAGCGTCTCTTTTCGCCGGATGCCACTCGGTCCCGCCATGTAACGCTGTACAGCGCCTCTTTGCGCCGAATGTCTGCTCGATCCCGCCATGTAACGCTGTACAGCGTCTCTTTACAACAAAGAGCTGCCCCAAAAGTCATGAAAATGACGCTGGGGCGGCTCTTTGCTTTTATCCAGCCTTTAATTTCCCGGAAGTTGCACCCGATCCGCCGATACTAACTCCTCCCGTTGATAATGAATATCTTTAATAGGATCCATAAAATGTTCATTTGCGCGCAGGAACAAATCGTGATAAGTTTTAATTAATCATTAGATAATAATTATTCTAATGTAGGAAAGCGAAAGGAAGATCGGAATGAACAATTACGATTTTCATCACCTTGATCACGTCAAAGAGCAAAAGACATCCAAAAAGACACTTTGGATCACGCTGACATTAACCTTGTTTTTCACCATCGTAGAAATCGTAGGGGGGCTGGTTTCCAACTCCCTCGCCCTGCTCTCCGATTCGGCGCATATGATATCCGACGTGCTGGCATTGGGTTTGAGCATGGCAGCCATCTATATGGCAACCCGCAAGCCCAACCGGAAGTACACGTTCGGCTTCCTCCGCTTCGAGATTATCGCCTCGTTTCTGAACGGTCTGGCGCTGGCCATCATTGCCGTCGGCATTTTTGCGGAAGGGATCAGACGCATCATTCAGCCGCAAGCAGTCGATATGCCCATCATGTTAACGATCGCCTCCATCGGCTTGGTCGTAAACGTCGTTTTGACGATCGTACTCAGCCGCAGCGCCAAGAAGGAAGAAAATCTGAACGTGAAAAGCGCGCTCTGGCACTTTGTCGGTGACCTGCTTAGCTCCGTCGGCATTATCGTTTCCGCTATTCTGATCCACTTTACCGGCTTCTTGATCTTTGATCCCTTGATCAGCATGGTCGTCGGCGCGATTATTTTCTTGGGCGGGTTCAAAATCATTCGCGAATCCTATCTCGTCCTGATGGAGACCGTCCCCGAAAAGTTCGATCTCGATGCGATTCGCGCAGACATCAACGACCTCGATATCGTCACGGACGTTCACGAGCTTCATCTGTGGGCGGTGACCACCGAGCATTATTCGCTGACCGCGCATGTATTTGTCAAAAAAGACGTCGAACCCTTCTGCGCGATTTTGGCGATTAATCATGTTTTGAAAAGCAAATACGGAATCGAGCATTCGACGATCCAGATTGAACACCCGATTCTGCATGATCACGGAGAGTATGGAAGAGCGTTTGTGCTGAAGCAGGCCTAAGTCTGCGGCCTCGCAAGCCATCTTGCTGCCGCAAGCGCTTGGATCTGAGATCAGGAAGTTTTTATCCTGTCGCTCGCAGGAGATATGTTAAAGTGAATGAGGAGGAACTTATTAGGACATGAAAGGGGAAAGTTGGCGCATGCTCGGCCGTAACGATGCCTGCCCTTGCGGCAGCGGAAAGAAATACAAAAAATGCTGTATTCCCAAATACGATAAGCCTATTCCCGCAGCGCCTCCGCCCAGCTTGCGGAGCTTGGAAAAAGTATTGGCGCACAAGCTCAATCAAAAAAACCGATGGCAACCGGATGCCGTGGAACGAATGTCGGATGACGACATCTTGAGCCAATTAAGTCGAATGGGTATAACCGTAGACCGGGAGGGCTTCCTGCGAGACCTTCAGGAAACGATGTATTCCGATCGGGTAGCCCAGGTGTGGCAGGAACGCATTGGCGCGCCTGTTGACAGTAAAGATTCGATCTTCCCCATTCTCGCGGCAAAACAGTTCAGTAAGCGTTGGGCATCGGATATAATCAGCTTCGACAAGCTTGAATATCTGGCCGATCGTATGATTGAATACGGCTCTCCTCAACAGGAGCAAGAACGTCTGGTACTTCAGCGTACGATATGGGACCGATTAAAAACGAGGTTCATTCTCCAGTTGGGCATTCGTTCATGGGATGAACTTTATGAGCGATTCCCGTCTTTTACGGACTTTGCATGGATACTTGACGATTATTCGCTGACGCTTCGCAATGCAGCTGTAAGCCTGGAAGTCGCTCAAAGAATGGCGCTACTGGAAGAAAGAATCGCGCTCAACCGCGAGCAGGAGGAGCTTTTTTCGGATACCGAGCCAGGTCAACGATTGACCTTGCGTTTAGAAATCGCAGAATCATACGGGTTAATGGATGATTTCTCCAGATCGGATATGGAATTCGAAAAAATAATAGCGGACTACCCGGATTCTGTATGGGCGTACATCCACTGGGGAGATCTATACATAGACAGCGACCGCTCCAAAGCGGTGTCGATCTACAACCTTGGGATGGAACGATGCCAGATGAATGCTGACAATTCGCAGGATCTTAAGGATCTGAAGAATCGTCTTGCCATAATGTCCCAACAATAACCTTGCGTGCACACAAGGCGACCCGACACCGGGTCGCCTCTTTAAGCATCAATGCGATTATTCTGCACGATCACGGAGATTATGGAAAAGCGTTTATGCTGAAGCAGGCCTAAGTCTGCCGGCCGCGCCAGTCGTGACGATTCCGTTGAGCGATTTTTCACAGTCTACAGCTTCTTCCCTTTGCCGGACACGATTTTGAGCGTATCGTTCTCTAACTTGACCGTATAGGTGCTGCTGTATTTGCTGAGTACCGACTCTCCGTTTTTGTTTTCCCAAGCCTCCAGGATAACGGCGACCTGCGCTTCCTTCTCGGTTGCCGAGGTGACGGAAATATCGGTGATGGACACGCTTTGCGTATTCAGATAGCCTTCACGAAATTTCTCGTAAGCGGTTTTAGTCTGCCAGTTGCTGCCCAGTACGCTATAGGCCGACACGTAATCGCCGCCGCTCACGCAATCGTAAAAGTATTGAACCAGGTATTGGGCGTCCGCAGACAGCGATTCCTTGGTATACCCGGACGCGGATGTTATCTCTTCATTGTCCAAACTGAAGGATTCGTTTGCGAGCTGCTCATCCGGGTGTGCGCTCCAATCCTCGGCCATCGCTGCAATTTGGTAAAAAGGAATGCTGAAGCCGATGCTGCCTTGATCGTTCCCCGCCGAGTTGATGCCGATGACCTTGCCGCTGCTTTCCAATACGAGCGGACCTCCGCTGTTGCCGTGCGTGATGGGAGCGGAAATTTGATAGATGCCCCGATACTTGATGTCATCGATATCCATATCGCGGTCCACGCCGCTGATGATGCCCGTCGTTACCGTATTATCCAAGCCCAGCGGACTGCCGAATGCCAGCACCGTGTCCCCGATCTCCGCCTTCGTTTCTTTATCGACGACGATCGGCTCCTTGCCGGCCAACGCATCTACCCGCACCACGGCAACGTCTTTTTCCTCGTTCATGCCGATCAGTTTACCGGAGTAGATGCTCATGTCGTTCGTTTTTACGCGGATTTTGAGCGCGCCGCTAACCACGTGGGCGTTGGTGATGATGTCGCCCTTGTCGTTGTACAGAAATCCGGAGCCCAACGACGAACCGTCCTCCAAGGTAACTTCGACGGATACGACGTGCTTCTGGTCCTCGCGAATCATTTCCTTGAGATCCGGCTTGGCGTTTGCTTTGACCGTGCTGCCCGGCACCCCCAGCTTCGACTCCGCGTTGACTACGGGTGTATCCCAACGTCCGTTCAGTTCATAAGCAGAAAAGCCTCCCGCAGCGAGAATCAAGACAGAGACGATGACCGTAATCCAATTTTTCATGGCGCTCCAGATGCCTCCTTTCTTTTAATTTAGATGCCATTCGGTGCGGGTCACGCTGACCGTGTCCATGCTGCCGAGGTTGTAGTAATAATCATAAAAAGTCCCCGTTTCCCCTGTATCCAATTCATTCGGCGTAACATAGACAGTCGCTTGGTCTACGATGTTTTTGTCGGCATCCAAAATATCGATATAAAGGACCACATCGCTGATCGAACGCGTCGCTGTATTTTTGACAGTACCTTCTATATTGAAATAGCCATCGGCGTCAGTATAGGCGTTAATGGAAATCAGCTTGACCGCCTGCGTACGATTTTTAGTGTCCTCCTGCTCGGCCGCTTCGATAGCTTGCTGAATGCGGCTGTTCTCGGCGTCTTCGAACGTTTGCCTCTGCTTTTCGACTTCCGTCTTCAGCGTCGTCAGCTTTTGGTTCGCTTCATCATATTTCAACGCTTCCTCAATGGTGGACATGGCTTCGGCGAATTGCTTTTCTTTGAGCTGGGCCGTGGCTTCCTCATAGGAGATATCGACGATTTTCTGCTTGATTTGCTTCATCGATTTTTGCGCTTCTTCGCCTTTGTATGCTTTCACGTTATTTAGCAGCGGAACGAGCTCCTCCACCGTTTTCTTCACCGCCGCGCCGGCATTGACCTGTGCGACGACAATCCGCTCTTCCATATTGGCGGCAGAGGAGGCAAGCTTCTCATACACAGGGCCCGAGCGGGCGGCAAGCGCCGACTTCAGCTTATCGGCTTCCTTGAGGGCATCCTCGTATTTTTTGTTCTTCAGTTGACCCTCCGTATCGGACAAACGGGACTGCAGGCTGATCGCATCCGTGAGCAAATCGCGGTCCGCAAGCAAGATCCGATGATCCGGCCGCTTTTCGAGCGCGTCTTCGATGACCGCTTTGCCTTCGGCCAGCTTGCCTTCCAGCGCCAGCTTCTCCCCCTCCTGAAGCAGCCGGTCCACTTGACGGTTGATATTGTTCTGATACAGGTATACCGAGCCGATCAGCGCCGCGGCGAGAATCAGGCTAAGCGTCGGCAGCAGCCAGACAAAAAGACCGATCCGACGCCTTGCGACAGGCACGCCGGAAACGGCAACAGCCGGCACGGGCGAACCGATCTCATAAGCGGCGGCGATCTCCGTCCCTGCGGACATGGCAGCGGGCGCTCTCCCCGGCGCTTCCCATTCCACGATTTCGGCCTGCGCAACGGGCTCTACGGGGCTGACACTGGCACCGCAGCGATTGCAAAATTTGCTGTCCTCCTGAAGCTTCGTACCACAATTCGAGCAAAACATTCCGGTTACTCCTTTTAAGCATGAATGGAAGAATGAAACGCAACACGAAAGCTATAATTTCGACAATATCATATCATTTCCTTCTATTTCCTTCTTGTCATATAAACGAGGTGTGCGGTGACGAAACAATAGACATTTTATTTGTCGAAGCTTTAAGGCGGCTACCGCTATAGGCATAAAAAAACCTTGAATGGCACTTAGCCAGTCAAGGTAAAGCTCGTCCCCCTTAGGAGAAGAGCTTCTTTCATTACTTAAATCAATCCCGAACTTTGAAGCAGTTTCCGAATCATAACCGCGACTTCCGCTCTTGAAATATTCGCTTTCGGAGCAAGGGTCGTGCTGCTTCTGCCCGAAACGATCCTCGCCTGAATGGCGTCGGCCACGCTAGCTTTAGCCCATTCCGCAATTGTATTTCCATCTGCGAATGGTTTTAACGTTTCTGCCGATCCTTCGACTGAGAGCTTGGATTCGAGACCGGTCAGCAACATCGCTTGCGCAATGATCTTCATGGCCTGCTCCCGAGTAATCGTATCCGCCGGTCTGAAGGTTCCGTCTTCGAACCCGTCGATCAGCTTGTACTGATACAAGGTTTGAACAGCTCCGCTGAACCAATCCGTCGACTTTACATCACTGAATGTAGTCGCGCCGTCAGCTAATTTCAAGCCCAATCCACGAACCATAATGGCGGCAAACTCGGCCCGCGTAATCGCTTGATCGGGATTAAACAAACCATTGCCGTTGCCGTTAACAACCATTCTCGAGCCCATGTCGTTTACTTCCGTCTTCGCCCAATGCCCATCTACATCGTCGAACGCGATCGGGTTGTAGACAAGGGAATACGTACTATTCGTTAAGCTGTTTATCTTCGCAAAATATTGGGTCCCGATCACGACGATTTGGGTTGGCACATGGCGAACCGTCCCATCAGGTTCCACGACGATACCCGTTGTTATTTTACTCGGATCAACGCCGTCCGGGATCGCGATCATTCTTTCTACATAAGCTTCAAAACGGGTAAGCTCGATCTTTTGATCTCCGTAGACGGCTCTGATCGTGAATTCAACGGGTGGAACGGTAATGGAAAAATTGCCATTCTTAGCCGCGCTCTCCACGCGTTTCACGGTATCTTCATTTGGAGCTGCCACTTCGATTTGAATGGTAATATCCTGCAGCTCGATAGTTTTTCCGAGTTGTTCGGAGATCGCGCCAATATTGATTTGCCGCGCCGGAATCGTGTAGGTTGCATCATCCGTCTTGATTTCAATAATCGCTTGCTTCTGCTCCATGCTCTGGACCATTCGGCCGCTAAGTTGTCCGATTACGATATCGGACTTCTTGTTAACCGGTATCGTTAAAACGGACTTTTGGCCTTCTGCTGCAAGTTTTTGTTCAAGCTTACCCTCGTCCACGATTACGGTCGTTACGGTCTGGTTGCTTCTCGTTGACGTGGTGGCGGCGCCGATACTTTCCGCCTTACCGTTGACGAGTACATCCACGCCCTGATTCTGCGGCGCCGATGGCGTGGAAGCAGGCGGTACGTAAGTTGATGGCGTCGTAAAGCTCAACGTGGCTGCTGCACCGGCCGGCGTGCCCGTTGCTGGATCGGCCGCGACTCTGACTTTGACCGTATGCGTGCCCGAGAGATCAGGCGCATTCGTGCCGTCGTATCTTACGTATGCTCCGTCATCGACCTGGAACTCCATCGCCGTCGTAAGGCCTGTGATCGTGTTCGTCGCATCGTTGGCGCTCACGCTCGGAGCCTCAGGAGCTGGCGGATTCGTCGTAAAGCTTAGCGTGGCTACCGCACCGGCAGGTGTTCCCGTGGCCGGATCGGCCGCGACTCTGACTTTGACCGTATGCGTGCCCGAGAGATCTGGCGCATTCGTGCCGTCGTATTTCACGTAAGCTCCGTCATCGACTTGGAACTCCATCGCCGTCGTGAGACCGACGATCGTGTTGGTTGCATCGTTGGCGCTCACGCTTGGCGCTCCAGGGGCAGGCAGGTTCGTCGTAAAGCTCAGCGTAGCTGCCGCACCGGCGGGCGTTCCCGTTCCCGGATCGGCTGCGACTCTGACTTTGACTGTATGCGTGCCCGAGAGATCTGGCGCATTCGTGCCGTCGTATTTCACGTAAGCTCCGTCATCGACTTGGAACTCCATCGCTGTCGTAAGGCCGACGATCGTGTTCGTGGCATCGTTGGCGCTCACGCTTGGCGCTCCAGGGGCAGGGGGGTTCGTCGTAAAGCTCAGCGTGGCTGCCGCACCGGCGGGCGTTCCCGTTCCCGGATCGGCTGCGACTCTGACTTTGACTGTATGCGTGCCCGAGAGATCTGGCGCATTCGTGCCGTCGTATCTCACGTATGCTCCGTCATCGACCTGGAACTCCATCGCCGTCGTGAGGCCGACGATCGTGTTGGTCGCATCATTGGCGCTCACGCTTGGCGCAGCAGGTGCTGGCGGATTCGGCGTAAAGCTCAACGTGGCTGCTGCACCGGCCGGCGTGCCCGTTGCCGGATCGGCCGCGACTCTGACTTTGACCGTATGCGTGCCGGTGAGATCCGGTGCATTCGTCCCGTCGTATCTCACGTAAGCTCCGTCATCGACCTGGAACTCCATCGCCGTCGTGAGACCGACGATCGTGTTGGTCGCATCATTGGCGCTCACGTTTGGCGCTTCGGGAGGCGCTACCGCTACGACTGGGTCGGCCTCCGACCAGTAGGCAACTTTCCTGATGCCTGTCGGTGTGTTGTCGTATTTATCTTTCTCTTCGTATTCCGCCATGACATAAACATGCTGTCCCGATGGGACCGTCAGCTCGTCGCCGTCGTGAAGCTCCGTATCGTAGCCGAGATCGGCCGTATCTTCGCCGATATAAGGATGTCTAACGCTGCCCGGGGCCTCGATCCGATATTTCAGCGTCAGCTCGCCGTAGTTCTCGTCGTTCAGACTTCCGTCCGCGATGATCGCCTTCGTCGTGCCGATCTCGCTGCCGGCCGACCAGGACAACCCGCTCACGGACGGCGCCGGCGTTACCGTCTCGCCACGTTGACTGATGCCCCAGCCGACCAAGGTGCCGTCCGACTTCAGGGCGACGATATGCGAACTCCCTGCCGCCACGGCTACGACGCCGCTAAGCCCGGCCGGCGGTTTCAGTCGATCGTCCCCCCATACGACGACAGACCCGTCAGTCGTAACGATGACGGAGTAATTCTCGTTCGCGCCGATCGCCACTGCTTTAGGCAGGTCTTCCGGCGGGAGGTCTACGTACCAGTAACCCCATTGTCTGACACTGCCGTCCGCAAGGAGCGCCAGCGTATGATTGACGCCCGAAGCGATGGCTACCGTTTTCGGCAGATCATCGGGCACCGAGGTCGCCCCCATTGATCCAGAGCCCCAACTGACCACGTTGCCATCCCACGTCAGTGCGGCCGCATGGTTAGCTCCTCCCGAGACGGACTTGAACGGTCCATAAACAGGTTTCCATTCCTCCGGCATCTTGTAATAGCCCGATTCCAAACCGGTTATCGTCCCGTCATTCTTCAAGACGGTAGAGGCAGAGCCGTCGAGTACGAGTCCGACGATATTGCCGTCCGGGATACCGGCCGGCACCGTGCAGCCGTCGCCCAAGGCCGCAACGGAACCGTCCGTCTTAATCGCATAGCCGCAGCTCCTGGACGCATACACCGACTGTACGCCGGTCAAGTCGTCGGGCACATCAATCTTACGACCGTTAATCCAACCGTAGGCTTTGACCGTGCCGTCATCCTGGAGCGACAGCGTAAATCCGTCCCCTGCCGCAATTCGCATATGCGGGGCCGGGAGCTGAACGGGAGTTGTCGTATAGGAAATATCCAGCTTCGGGTTATTCGAACCGGACGCTGCAAATTGGAAAATCCGCTGTCCCGCAGCATCCCACCTCATATTTGCCAGTACGAGAACAAGTTCGGTTTTTCCTTTATTGATATTGTCGCGCACCAGCGAAGCAATATTGAATGTGACCCATACGCCATCTTTATCCTTTACGGTAACCGCTCGCGCATGCAATCCAATGCCGTAGGAAGGCCGATCCGCGGCTCCGGTAGTTGGCTCCGTCCAGTTCCCGTCATGCTGATAGACCGTCAGCTCGGGACTGGCTTCTTCATCGGCATTATTAGCGGTTACATACAATTTCAGATCGGCCTCAAGCGCCGTTCCGCCGAGACCGCTCAGATCGAACTTGAGTACGCCCACATACGCGTTATCCTCATTTGCGCCGATCGATATCGCGCTTGGACAAGAAGCGGTTGTGCTCCAATCCTCCATGTCGCTTTTGTACTCGCAGCCTGCTAAAAACGCGGCGGAAAACGTACCCGGCGAATCCGGCTCCGCGCTCGCGGTTCCGGCCATCGCGATGGGCGGAATCGCCAGCGCAAAGGCCAGCAGCAATTGAAGCTTTATTTTGGACAACAAAGCGAACATCGATCGTGCTTTCAATGTTACTCTCCCTTTCTGCAATAAAATCGTAGACTGCATAGGAGAAGCGTAACAATTGAACGCTAAACATTTTCCAAACAAAATCGATTATTCGCGAATATTGTCGGCGATCTGCAGTCCCAGGTCGGCACGAAACGCCGTTTCTTTAAGTAAATCCACCTCGTCCGCTGCCGAAGTGTCCCCCATGAACGTCAAATGCCGCGCCAGCCGGTCGTAATATTTCTCCTCGTACGGATGCAGTTCGATCAGCTTGCGCAGCATGCGTTCCTTCAGCGAATCGCCGGCCGCATGCTCCGCCCATTGCTCCAGATGACGTACGACGGCCGCGCGCAGCTCGTATCTTCTGCTATAGGCCCAACCGTAATTTTCCGTCTCGCAATAATCGCCGCGATAGAGCGACAGCAGCTCCTCCGCATCGCTAGTCCGTCTCCCCGTCCCGATCAACGCTTCCAGCCGCGTCACGTCGCAGGCGACTTCGTCCGTTCGCATCCAGTAACGCTCGTCTCCGGAACCGATCATCTCGGGATAACCGGCGGACTTCAGCGTATTCCGCACGTAATACATCGTCGTATGAAAAAGCGCTTGCGCGCGTTCGGCATCCAATTCCGGCCACAAATGCTCGAGGATGCGATCCCGGTACACGGGGGTTCCCCCATGGTGCCACAAATAAACGAACATCTCTTTCGTCTTCTTCGTCCGCCAGGTGAACAATCGACCGTCGGCATCGTAAAGCTCGATGCTTTCGAGCAATTTCAGAGACAGCGTTCGTCTTGAGGGCTCGGGAGACTGCGCGCCGTCCCGGTCGCTCGTCAAGCTTCCTGCCCCGGCCCGTCGCGCCGCTTTCTCGCGAAGCTCCGCATGTCTCTCCAGGGCTGCGACGAGTCGGGGCTTGGCTACGGGCTTGAGCAAGTACCCGATCGCCTTCGTATCGAATGCGTCCACCGCATACTGACTGTGAGCGGTCACGTACACGATATCCGCGTCGGGAAACCGCTCGAGAAGCTTGGCCGCAGCCGCAAGCCCGCTCGTCTCCGGCATCTCGATATCGAGAAAGATCAGGTCCGGCAGCATCGCATCCACCTGCGCAATCGCATCGGACACGAGACTGAATTTGCCGAGCACCGTAACCCCGCCGACCTCGTGGAGCAAGATTTCCATCACGTCGAGCGCAATTTCCTCGTCGTCAATCAAAATCGCCCTAACCATTGCTTTTTTTCGCCTCCGGGATTTGCAGTTTGATCAACGTTCCTGTACCGTTGCCGCTTCGAATGTCCAATCCGCCGCCGCACACCAGCTGAAGGCGCCGGTTGACGTTGCCGACCCCGACCCCGCCGGCTCGCCCTTCTTTCAGCGCGCGCAGCAATTCCTCGCCGATCCCGACGCCATCGTCATTCACGGTTATTTCCGCTCCGTCGTCGCGCCTGCATGCCGCAATCCGCAGCAATCCGCCCGACGCTTTTGGCCCGATGCCATGACGCACCGCGTTCTCTACGATGGGCTGCAGCGTTAGCGGCGGCAGCATGCATTGGAAGCCCGCCTCGATCTCGATCTCGACAGCCAGCCTGCTGCCGAAGCGCAGCTGCTCGATTGCCAGATACGCCTTCACCAATTCCATCTCGCGTTCGAACGGGACGAGCTCCTCGGAGAATACGAAAGTAAACTTGGCCCGCAAGTACGTCGACAGGTGGTGTATCGTCTCTCTGAGCTTGTCTACGTCCTTATAACTGAGCCCGACGAGCGCATTCATGCTGTTGTACAGGAAATGCGGCGTAATCTGGGCTTGCAGGAGATCCATCTCCCGTCGCACCGCGCGTTCCGAGGAGCTCTTCATCGCCAGCAGCGATTGCACCCTCGCCCGCAACTCGGCCAGCTCGAACGGCTTCTGCACGATATCGTTGGCGCCGGCGGCGAATGAGGCCACGATATCCCCCGTCTGTCCGGAGGCGGTCATCATCAGAATCGGAAGCTCGGCAAGTCCTTGCAGCCGCCGGATCTCCCGGCATACGTCAAGGCCGGAGATGCCCGGCATCATGAGATCGAGCAGCAGCAAGTCCGGTTTGATCCCGTGGCGCCGCAGCGCTTCGAGCGCCTCTTCTCCGCTTCCGACCGCCGCATACCCGTATCCCATGGAAGAGACTTCATCGATCAGTACTTTCAGATTGGACGGTTCGTCGTCTACGATTAGCAGGTGAAATTCTGCGGTCTGATGGTCCTGCATCGGCACGGCTAACGGCAAAGGCAGCGCCTCTTCGACGACCGCGGCAGCCGCTTCCTCCGATGCCGGATCGATCGGCAAAGTGAACGTGAACCGCGAGCCGACGCCAACTGTGGATTCCGCCTCTAACCGGCCGCCCTGCAGCTCCGTCAGCTGCTTCGCGATGCTCAGCCCCAAACCTAGTCCTTCGCCGACCTGCCCTAACGCCTCCGACTGGACGAATGGCTGGAACAAGCCGGCAATTTCATGCGCGGGAATCCCTCTTCCCGTATCCGTCACCGAGACGGCCAGCTCGTCCCCCCGCCGCTCCGCGGAGAGGGTCACCGTCCCTTGCTTCGTGAATTTCAGCCCGTTCTCCAGCAGGTTGTACAAAATTTGCTTCACCCGGTTCTCGTCCGCAAGGAGCAGCGGCAGCTTGGCCGGCAGCGCATTAACGAGCCGCACCTCTTTGTTGACCGGCGAGATGGACAACGTCTCCATGACGAACCGAACCGACTGGCCCAAATTGACCGAGGTCGTACGGATCAGGAGTTGTCCGTGACGAATCCGGTTCAGATCGAGAATATCGTGCACGAGTCCCGCCAGTCGTCTGCCCAGCAAATGCAGCATATGTACATTGTCCCGATGTTCCGCCCGGAGCGGGATCGCCCTGTTGTCCAACAGCGCCTGCGACAAATTCACGATGCCGTGCAGCGGCGTTCGCAGCTCGTGCGACGTTTTCACGAGAAACTCGTCTTTCTGGCGGTCGTAACGCAGCAATCGCTGGGATAACCGCTCGCTTCTTCGATAGCTCAGCTGAAGCTCGTCGGACATGAGCAGCGCCTGAGACAAGACGAGCAGCGCCGGCGTCACGACCATATAATAGGGATTGTCCAGCGCGAGCTGGTAACGCAGATGCGCATAGAGCCAACTGACAAACAGAAAGAAAATGCCAAGCATAATATAGTGGCTGCTGTGGTTGCCGCGGCTCCGGCTGCGGAAAACGGCATAGAGCATCGCCCCGAAGGCGGCCGCTCCGATCGCGATTCCCACGTCCAGGAAGCTGACCAGGTATCGATTGGGAAGCAGCACAATCGTCGCAAGATATGCGTAGGTCAATCTGCGAAGCCAGGTAAAAAAAACGTTATCCCTTTCCTTCAGGTACCGATACACATAATACGTGAAGAAGTAAAAAGAAAAGAGCGGCAATAGAAAAAGCATCTTTTGAAGCCATGGGAACGTCAATCCGGGCAAGAAATCAAGCGCCAGTATTTCATTGTCGATGCTGAAGAACAGTCCGAGCGCCAGACAGAACAGGCAAAAATGCATCAGATGCGGTTCCCGGCGCCACTGTCTGAACATGCCCGCATAATACAGTCCGAACCCCAGCAGGATCGTCGTCTGAATCATATCGGCCAGCTTGGAATCGTCGCGCCGCTTCATCACGTCGTCCGTGAGTCCGAATTCCGGCGGCTGCACCAACCCGCCTTCCAGGTAGTCGAAGCTGGCCACCTGAATGATAATCTCGACGGTTCCCGAATCGGCCAGGACGGTGCCGAAGAACGGCGCATTGCTGGCCACGAAGCCGTCCGCCGACAAGGCAGGCTTGCCGTTGCCGCCCAAATCGACGCCGTTCATGAAGATGCGGCTGGACATGCGGATTTTTTTGGCCCGCATGCTGTACAATGCTTCTTCGTCGGTGCGGACGAGCAACCGGTACGTGCCGGCGCCATACCCCTTCTTGTCCGACGAAGCCAGCTTATTCTTCCAGCCTCCGGGCACTTGAACGGAACGCCCTTCGATCCGGCCGGCTCGAAAGTCTTCTGGCCCTAGCAATTTTCCTTCGTAGAATTCCCACTCCCCGCGCAGCGAGAGGACGCCCCGCTCCGCAAAGTCCCAATGCGTCGCATTCAGCAATCCGCCGCTCGCCCTCTCGGCTTGCGTCGCGGGGCTAAGCCATTGGACTACGTTCACGATCGTGACGATAACGAACAGGCCGATCATGCCGAGCAACAGGGCGTTTTTCCTAACCATAGCTTCACCGTCTTTTTAAGCAATGCTATCAATATCGGCTGTTAACGGCCGGCATTGAATGAACATTGAATGAATGGCTGCGGCGAAAAACGGAATTTCAGAGAAAAAGTGCCGAGAGGAAAGCT
This sequence comes from Cohnella sp. GCM10012308, assembly GCF_042649185.1. Classification (NCBI taxonomy): domain Bacteria; kingdom Bacillati; phylum Bacillota; class Bacilli; order Caryophanales; family Paenibacillaceae; genus Cohnella; species Cohnella sp. GCM10012308. The sequence continues at coordinate 36,485 of NZ_JBHRYU010000042.1, read as the reverse complement.
CTCGGCACTTGCCTTGCCCATCGGTTTACCGCCACTTTCTCCGATGGTGTCTATTTAATTTCCACGCTAACCGTAGCTCCTGCGGTATGGGAATAACTGAACTGTCTTCCCGCACCGTTAGCCGTCGAGGAAACCAACGATCCATTGACGTATACCTGGTTGGAGCCGATCGCACTGGTTGTCTTATAAGTCACCGAACCGGATGCCGTAGCGCTTGCCGTAAATTTCAGTTCAGAACCGCTGTTCACCGTAACCACAATATTCGACTTGGCACCGGCAACCGCCGTAACTTGTAACGGATATGGGGATAATGTCCCCTGCGTTCCCGATACGACAAAGGGTGCCGGCAAGATGGAAGCCGCCGCGCTCTCTGCTTCAATATAATTTTTGTACGCTGCATGAAAATCGCCGGCGTTATAGGCCGTATTGCCGGCAGTCAACTTCGTTGAGGCCAACGTGTCGCCAGGCAGGAGTGTGAACGCATTTTTCAAGCGAACAGCGTCTCGCTCGGCAGCAATCGTCAGATTTTTTCTGCGCTGGTTGACTAAGGTAGCGATGCGAATCGGGTCGCCGGAAAAGGCGCTTGCTTTATCGTTAAAGGCAGTGAAGCTTGTATCGTAATACGGACTCGATATGCTCATGACATTGTAAAGCGTTACGTACCTGAGGCCCAGCATAAATGAACCGGCCATATTTTTGTCGTAGCCGCCAAGCGGCAATCCGCTGTGCTCCTGATTCAAGTTGGCGGTTCGGCCGACATTATTGATAATTCGCTGCGCATGGGCGTAGTCATTACTCAAAAAGTAACTCTCGATCCCGGTGGCCGCTTCGTTCACGACTGCAGCCTCATAGCCGGCGTGATAGATATCGAATAACGGATACGTCGGATACGTCGGATTTTGCGTGAACAGATTATGCTTAACCCCATCCGTCGCGTAGGTAATCGCGTTGTCATTGATCTTCGTAACCGGTTTATAGAGGCCTCTATTCATATTGCCATATATAAACTGATTGTAATTATTCAGATTGGTCTGCCACCATTGCTTCATCGTATCCCAATTGCCCGTGTAAGGATTCAGGGTCACGCCGTCCGCGCCGGCTTGCGCAACGGCATCCGGTCCGAAATCGCCGGCGCCTCGTACGCGCATATTCCCGCCGTTGACGGACGCATACCCATGATCCGGAGCCGAATCCGTGTCCATCTGATAAGCCCAGTAAGCCGGTTCGTTGTCTCCGGATACGCTCAGTAAAAGGTTGTCCTGGTTACTGTTCGCCAAATCGAGCATATTCTTGTTTAATTGATCCGTGCTTAATCCAAGCCGATCCTTCTTGAAGCGGTTCAAGGTACCCGAGGCGGGATTCGCGAATCCGCCGTTGTTAAAAGTAAGCCACGAGGTATTGCCCCAAATATTCGGAATGGTCCTGCCGTAATGCGGATCCGTGGCGTAGTTCAGCGATGGCGCCAGCAGATTCATATCCGGATCGCCGTAATTATCCGTGCCGCTGAACAGGATCTGATCATAGAGGATGGAATTGTAAGGGCTGTTCGGCGTTCCGCCCCAAGTCGAGTTCAGATAGAGATTCACGGGTATTCCGGCGGTTTTCGCTACGCCCAGCACATAATTGATATCGGTTTGCACGTTTAACGTATTTTTGGCGTACCATTCTTCCAATGAAAAACCGGGCTTTATTGCATTTCCGCCAAGATAATTGTCGGTACGGGTAATCACGTTGTTTTTAATGACATTAACCTGTTCCGGAAAATGCTGGGTCGTGGAATCCTCATTGGCACGGCCGAGCAAGGGCGAGAAGTACATGGGAACATCGTACCTCGAAGCATAGGTGTCAAAGCCGGCATAGTTCCACATTTTATCGATGTATGCGTTATTGACCGAACCCGGCAATTGGTTGACGACTTTGACCGCGATCGAGCTTCCGGCGTACAACTGCGGCAAGTCCACAAAATGCGTAAGCGCGCCGATTCCGCGATCGTACAGATTTCGTGTTTTGAAAAGCGGGTTGTGGGACGTTTTGAAAGACAGCGCCTGTCCGCTTTGCAGCGCACGGTTCGTATACAGCGTGCCGCGGTTGTAAGCGCTCGTCGTATAAAAGCCCAATACAAATCGTTTGGACGAATCGAACGCTTTTACGGTCGTCACTTCGAAATAGTAGGTTCTTCCCGGATAGACGAGCACTTTTTGCGGAAATACGAAGGTGGCCCAGTTATATCCGCCCGGCACCTCGCCAGGGGACAGAACGGCTTGGCCGATGACGCCCGTACTCCAAGGCTGCGTCGCCAGATAAGAGCCGTCGCTTGTCGTCGGCGTGTCATAGAGCGTCAGCACCAGGGCATTATCCGCCGGAATCGCCCCCGCCTTCTCCACTTGCAGGGCGATGGCCTGCAGTTCCGTCGTGTTGCCCACGGCAAAGGTTTGACCGGGAGGCGTCGCGTTGTTAACGTCAAGCGCAGCGAATCCGCTGCCGGTCGACGATTGATCGGTACCTCCGACTTGTTGCCCGCCTACCTGTATATCGTATGACGTGGGGATGTTCGGACCGGTTTTGAAGGATAACGTTTTTCCGCTTACCGCGGCTCCGCCGGCGTAGAGCGTACCGCCCGCATAGGAGCTGGCGTTGTAGCCGTAAAGAATGTACCGATTATTCGTATCGTACGGCTTGCTCGTCGTAAACTCCATATAATACTCGTTGCCCGGAAGCACGCCCACATCCTCGGCAAAGTTGAAAATCTCCCATGCGTATCCGCCTTGTACGGATTGAGCCAATAAGGTGCTTTGAGCAAGCTGTTGATGCTTGTAGGGAGAATCCCATAGCGTCAACGTCAAATCCATGCTTGCGGAAGTGTTGACAAGTCCGACCTTCTCAAGCTGAACCGCGATAGAAGGAATGTAAGTCGTGTTCGGTCCGGTCGTAAACGTTTGACCTGTCGCGTTGACGTCAATGGGAATGCCGCTGCTGCCCGAGCCTGTCTGATCCGGATTGTTTAACACCTTGCGATAATTCGCCGAACCCGACGGATGGATCTCCCGAATCGCGAGCGTTCCGTAACGATTGGCGTTGTTGGCCATGTTAACGCCGAACCAATCTCCCGCATTGCTGCCGGCATTGTGGTAATTATTGGTCTCCGCTATTTTTCCGATGCTTTCATTATAAGCGCCCGTTCCGCCCCCGTTAGAGGAAAGCCCATGGCTCGTCTCGCTGCCTCCGTTGCCAAAATCGACGGTATCCAGCACAGCGGCGGTCGCGTCTGTGACGGCAGCCGTATAGATCCAATGATTGTTCGGCGGCAAGACGTCGCCGTAGTTATTTACAATCTCATATTGGATCAGATGATTGCCGTCTTTGGTCGGGGTCCATGTCCAAGTCAAATATCTTAAGCTCCAGGCTTGGCCGGAGGCGTTCACCGCCATATTAAATCCGCTGCCGGGCGGGGCGATTTGCTGCGAGCTGATATAATCGCCGTCAATATAAAGCTTCACGGTAACGTTCTGACCGGCGGGCGTAGGCGTATCCCCGTTATTGCCGATCTGCGCGGTTATCGTCATGGCGGTTCCGACTGTACCGGCCCCGGACTTCACGACCGTCGTGTTTGCCGAGGATACAGTCGTATTCACGAATAAATCGATGCCACTCGCCATCGCTTCGCTCTTGCCGGCCGGGTAAACAAACGAGGTGAGGAGGAGTGCCGCAACCATAACCATGATGCACGATTTGACTAAAAACCTGGATCCATACATGATAGAACCTCCTTCAGTTTTGTCATTTCATGTCGCTAGTTCTAGTTATTGAGGCGAAACGGCATAACCGCGATCCATCAAGGCGATCAGGGCAAGCAAGCCTCCCCAATGATAGTAGCGGTCGCTGTTTTTTACGTCGCATCCCTCGCCGGTATCGCCGTTGTAATTTTCATGGACATGACCGTGCGCTCCCCATTCTTTGAGAATGAGCGCAGCCGACTTGTCCGCCAGAAGGCGGGCCGTCTCTGCTTCGCCCTGGCTGCGCAGGCCGAGATAGACGAGCAGATTCATCGGCGCCCATATTCGCCCGCGCCAATATTCCTGATCCGGATAGGCCGGATCATTCCGCGAGATAGACGGCAGCACCCAGTCCCCCCAGAACTCCGACGGATTTAATAAGTGCTCGTCAATCATGCGCCTTACTTGCGCGTCGGTAACGTACGGCGTCAGCAACGGATAAAAATTCGTCGGAGACAAACGTTCGCTGAATGCGCCGGTATCGGTCCGTAAATTACGGAAAATACCCGTTTTCTCGTCCCATAGACGCTGCATGCCCGAACCGAACCGATCCGCCGCCCGGCGAAGCGCTTCAGCCCGTTCGGAATCGTGGAGAATTTCGGCGATCTCCGCCAAAGCGAGACAATCCCATATATACAGCCCCATCAGACCGGCATCGGCAAGTTTAAGCGCATTTCGGGTTTTATCGAACGGGACTTCGTCGTACATCGGCGAATTATCCAGTCCGGATTCCAGCGCTGCGCCGAACGTGTCGTGAACGCCGGCCGTTTCCCAGAAGTTATCCGCTGCCGGCGTCATCGGATTCGAGCCCCAAGCCAGCAAACCTTCCTCGATCTGCCGGTTATCCGGCCACCAAGCGTTCCATGCGCAAAGCTGCTCGTATACCTCTTCCAAAAACCAACGCTCGCCGTACTTGCGATAGAGCTGCAGGACAATAAACGAGCCTACTGGCGGTTGCGAGCGATCCCGCGAAATGACCGTTCCCGACCAATCGAAGTTCGGCACGAAGCCGTCGGCTACAGCCGCGCGCGTGATCTCGACCGCATTCGCGTACGCAAGAGCCCGATTGTCCTCCATGCACATGTAAGCGGCAAAGTAGGTATCCCAGCAGAAAAGCTTGTAGCCTTGATCGTTCCAGATCCGGCTTACCGGCGTGACGACCCGTTGATATTTAGGTTCGTAGATGGTATCCCATGCCAGGCAAGCCTGCATGGAGGCGTACAAGTCCGCCGCATCGCCGAATGCCGATTGGCGAGCTTCCGCCATTCCCAGGCGGCGCCCATCGATGAGCGACTGGATGGCCGCCAACTCGCGAGGCTTGCCGGTCGACAAGCCGATCGTCTCATGGAGGGACAAGGCGATATAGGGTCCGGATGCGGGGACGTGATATTCCTCGACGACGGCGCCGGCCGGATAGAGTCTAACGTTCCGATCCGGAAAGACAGCTTCGATGCTTCCGTCGTTCGCGTGCCGCACATAGCCTTTGCTGTTCCACAGGATGCCGCATTCAGCGATCAAAACAGCGGGCTTGCGCTGGTTGCGCAGCGGAGTGACCAGCAGGAAAAGCTCTCCGTCCTCTACCGCGCTCTCAACGCGCAGCTCGATGTCGCGCCATTGCAAGGTCAGTTCGGTATAAGAACCGTCGTAGCTGCGCAAACCGGGCCGAACGACTTCCTGATCCTTGCCTTGACGTCCGATCAAGGCCTCCGCCAAGTAACCGCCCTCCCGGTATTCCTTGACCCCGAGCTTGACGGCGGCGCTCTCCGGCAGCAACACATGCGTCAAGACACTGCGGGTATACCAGGTGTTCCAGCCGGAAGACAAGCGTTCTTGCACCCGATTGTACTCGGATACCGATGCCGGTCGAACCCGGCTTTCGTTAAGATCTGACATGCGATTCATTCCTTTGTCGTGAATTGGATCGTGAAAATTTCCTTCGGCTTCAGCTCTACAGTCACAAGTCGGTCGGCACCGTCCGTCTTCAACGATAGCTCTCGGCGCACTTCGCCGTTCAGCCCGATTGCGCGAGCGCCGATAATCGGCAGTCGGACACGGATGCAGCCGCCGGCCGCCGTTTCTCCGAGGTTGACTAACCGAAGCTCGATGCCGTCCCGGTCATCCGGTGCCGGGCGGAAGCTGGTGACATGCAAGAGCGGATTGTCGAGCTCCAGCCAACCGCGCTGTCCGCTTTGTCGATATGCCGCCAGCGCCGGAGCGGCCTCTTCCCCATGGCGGCCGGTTAATCCTGCCTCGCTAGCATCCGGAACGGGGATACCGCGACTTTGAACGGCGATGGCCTGTTCATCCGCCACACGCCAGGGCGCGATCGCGCGATCGCGACGATCGACGGTCAAACCATAGTGGAAGGTCAGCAACCTTTGTACTTGTCCTCCCGGCGTCTTCAAGCCGGGTCCGGGACGATTGCTCGTCGCCATCCCGCGATCGCCGCCACCGAGATAGGCGACACTCCGCAGCAAGGTAATCGCCAATGTCCCTTCATCGTTCGCGCGGTCGGAAGGCACCCATTCGTATTCATGCAGTCCATGCGCGTTGACGATCGTTCTTGTGTCGTCATGGTCGGCAAACACGTAATGATGGAAAGGAAAGCTCGTCGGTTCATTTTCCACCCAGACGTCTTCGGGAGGCTGCTGCACGCGATCCGGCCGCTCGGAAACATCGAACGCGCCTCCGGCCTGAATCGGCCGTACCCCTTTCTTCATCGGGAACAGCAGACGCAAGCGATGGTCAAGCGCCCGGTTGTCCACTGTCGTCCGGACCGAAGCCGTGCGGCTGCGCGACAAGAGTTTCACTTCCGTCCGAATGTCCAGGGCAACCAATTCCGAGCTTCTCCTTCTGTCATCCGGCTCCGCCGAGCGCGGCACGAGCAGCTCGTAGGATACGGTCAGCCGCTGCCAGCCGCGGCTTTCTCCCGACACGCGAACGCTTCGGACGGTCGCGGACGTGAAGTGTTCGTTCAGCAGCGGGCAGGAGTACGAATATTCGTCGCCGACGTCGCCGCTGTCCTCGAAGCGATGCAGACCGCGCATGGACGCTCCCGTCTCCATATCGACCCAGGTCAAGGTTCCGTCAGGCTCTGCCGTAATCCGGACAAACTCGTTTTCAATCGAATTAGAAGCCGCCCTCGCCGGGACATGCGCAAATTCCGGTATCTTTCTTAATTGAGCGGCAATCGTCTTATAGCCGAGCGGCGGCAAATGGCGGACGAGAATACGGACCTTGTGTCTGTAAACCTCTCCCTTGCTCAGCGGATATCGCAACGAATCCGTTTCAATCGGGCAAACCTTCTCGTATCCGACGATTTCCGCCTCGTACGTTTCGCCGGCCTCGTCCATCACTTTGACGGACCTGTAAAGCGCGATGTCATCCGCGTCCAGTTCGATCTCGGCAAGCGCGTCTCTGCGCCATGGCAGCGGATTGAACAGCAGCACCGGCTTGCTGTCCGGCGGCAGCCACGACAGGTCGACTTTGTCGGACATCCGCGCAAGCGCCTCCGTGACCAGCTGTTCGCCGATCTGACCGGCTTTGCGGTTGCGCGTCTCCATTTCCTCATGCACATCGTCGATGCTGCAGCCGCAGATGCTGTCATGGGGATGATTCTGCAAAACGTATTTCCAGGCTTGCCGGACAAAGGCCGGATGATGTCCGGCTCCGGTCGCGAGCGCCAATGCCTCCAGCGGTTCAGCCAGCCGTTCCAGCAAATTTTGCGCGGTTGCGTTCTGCTGTTTGAGATACACTCTCGCCGATAGCACGTTCGGCAGGATCGTGTTGATAACGCCCCCCGGGGTATGGCTCGTACGCCTGAATTCTCCGCCCAGCACAGGAACCTCCGGCAGTTCGCCAAAGCAGTCTTGAACGTAGCTTGTTATGGAAGAGAATTTCATCGGAGCTTCCTGCGGCTTGGCGTTCCATTGGTCGATCATGGCTGAAATATGCCGCTGGGGTTCCATATGATCGAAGCCGTTCATCAACAGCACGTGACCGCTCTTGGCATGCGGACCGATATGGCCGATCAACTCGCGAAGCCGGTCCTCGGCTTGCTCCTGATCGACGGGCAGGCTCATGGCACTCGTATAACCGTACATGTATGACAGGTGTACCGTCTTGACCCGGTGGCCGCTCGGGCTCTCCCACTCGAATTCGGCAGGCGCTTGTTCTGGCGTTCCGTTCAAGCCGCGCCAGATCAGCGCGTACTCAAACCCGTATTCCTTCAACAGCTGAGGCATTTGAGCAATGTGGCCGAAGGTATCCGGCAAGTAGCCGACCTCCAGCATCGGTCCGAATGACGAGCCGATTCGCCTGCCTTCCTCCAGATTGCGAATCATGGATTCCCCGCTGACGAGAAATTCGTCCACGAGCACGTACCACGGCCCAATCGTCAATCGGCCCTCCCGAATAAGCCGCTCAAGATCCGCCCGACGCTCCGGCCTGATTTCAAGGTAATCCTCCAAAGCGATAACTTGGCCGTCGAGATGAAAACGATAGGCCTTGTCCTCGTCCATCGTGCGCAGCAAACGGTCAATCAGGCCGACAAGCCGAAACCGAAAAGCTTCGAACGGCAAATACCACTCCCTGTCCCAGTGGGTATGGGCAACGACGTGAATCGATTTGTATGCGCTCATATAAACGGTCTTTCCTCCTGCTTCTTATGCTTTTACCGCACCGGACGTCATGCCTTGTACAAAATATTTCATGGTGAAGGCGAACAATACCATCAACGGAATCGAGGCGAGTGTCATCCCGGAGAACATCGAGCCGTAAATGATTTGTTGGGGATCCATGAACCGGTACAAGCCTACAGTGACAGTTAACTTGGCTTGATCGGACAGGACCAGCAGCGGCCATATGAAATCGTTCCATGTAGACAAAATATTCACTAGACCCATCGATAGAAAGATCGGAAACGCAAGCGGCAGCACCAGCCGAAAAAAGACAACCGGTTCGCCGCCCCCGTCCATTCGAATGCTCTCCGTAAGCTCTCTGGGGATTTCTTCGAAGAAGGTGCGGAATACAAAAATGACGACCAGCTGTCCGCTGGCGATATAAGGAAGAATGGCCGCCCAAGGGCTATTAATCAAATTTAAATTCGTGACCAGCACGAACTGCGGAATCAGCGTCAAGATGCCCGGTATCATCAAGAAAGACAACAATACCAGAAACAGAGCCGATTTTAGCGGAAATTCAAAGCGGGCAAACACATAAGCGCTAAGACTGGAAACCGCCAAAACGCCAATGACAGTGCCCCCGGACACGACAATGGAATTTTTCAAATACAAACCGATTTTAGATGCGGCGTCGCCGATAAATTCCATATGCGGGGTCAAGGGAAGACCAAAATAGTTGATCGATAACTGATAGTTCGTTTTAAACGCGGTTACGAGCATGAAATACATGGGGAACAGCGTGAAAAACAACAGCGCGAACAGGAACACAATGACAATGATGCGCGCAAACCTTTGGCGAGCCATCCGCGTTACCTCTTTTCCCGCATAAACTTCATATTCAGCAAGGTCAATCCGAGCGTAATCACGAATAAGATGACGCCGATTGCCGAACCGGTTCCCAGCTTGCCGTAAGTAAATGCGTTATTAAACATGTACAGTCCAGGAACCATGGTGTCGTAACCCGGACCGCCCTTGGTCATGATCAACTGATCGCCGAACTGCTGCGTTCCGCCGATCAATACCAATACGGTTGTCAATCTGATTTGCGGCAAGATCAATTGCAGATCCACGGTCCAGAAGATCTTCCATGCAGAGGCGCCGTCGATCCTGGCAGCTTCCCTTAACGACTCGTCGATATTTTGGAATCCGGCCAGATAGATGAGGAATCCCAGTCCGCTTACCCACGGAAATCCCTTCATCATGATGGATAACATCGCCGTCAATTGGCTATCGCCCAGCCATATTTTTTGCCAGCTTTCCAAACCTAGCAGGCCGAGCGTATGATTCAGCATTCCGTTTCCAGGTTCGTAGAAGAACAACCAAAACATCGTCGTGACCATGCCCGGGAGCACCATCGGAATCGTAAAAGAGACTTTAAAAAATCCGGCCAAGCCGGTATTGCCCAAATAATTGATCAGGTACGCTCCTAAAATGGATGCGCCTTGCAAGATGATGATGTTCCACAAAAGAAAAGCCAGCAAAATCATAAAGCTGCGCCGGAAGATGGGATCCTGCAGCAATTGCGCATAATTGTCCAAGCCGGCGAATGTCGGATTCAAATAATTGGTCATGTTCCAGTCCAGAAAGGACATTCTGAAAGCTTCTATAGACGGGTATAACAGGAACACGCCGACAAAGAAAAAGGTAGGAACTAAACAAACGTAAAGCCACATATAGCGCATCGTCTTGCTCATGATTGCCTCCCCGGCCGAATCCGGCGCGATGGGCATACGCTGCATCTGCCCATCGCGCCGGATTCGATCCCAAGTTCAAAATACTACTGTTCGGCGTTCCATTCCGGATGATTTTTGACGGCTTCTTTCGCGAACTTCTTCAAGTCTTTTCCGAAGTCCGCCAAAAACTCATCCGCCGTCGCCTTGCCCGCCAAAAAGTCCTGCTGCTTTTTGAGCCATCTGTCTTTTTGCTCCGGCGTGAATTCGTTGGCATGGAAGCCCATGTTCTCGTCATTGCCAAAGGACGCCATGATCGGCTTTAAAATGTCGGGAACTTCAACGCCCGATACGACCGGAATGAGGTTAAGATCCTCGGCGAGTACCTTGGCGCCTCCGTCGGGGGCAGTCAAGTATTGCAAGAATTCGACAGACGCGCCGTCCGCCTTATTGTCTTTGGCATTTCGGCTGACGGCAAAGCTCGGCGTCGAACCGATCTTGTATTTATAGCGGACATCTTGACCGAACTTCGAATAAGCCGTGTCCAGATAAGGCATCGGCGCTACGCCGTAATTGACGGGATAGCCGCCTTGCTGATGCTGATTCGGATACCAGCTGCCGTTAAGCACCATCGCGGATTTTCCGTCGTTGAAGATCCCTTCGAACTCCCAGCTGGCACTGTTGAAGCCTTCGTTAAAGAAAGGTTTCAAGTCGTTCATCAGCCGCAAGTATTCTCTCAGTTCCGGGCTGTCCTTCGTCACCTTGTCCGCAAGGACGGCTTCGGCCCATTCCTTCGGCTCCACTTTGCCAGAACCGTTCGTATCCAGCTCGGCCAAGCGCGATTTCCACAAGTAGCCGAATACGTCGGAAGCCAGCCAACCCAGGTTCCAATCCATGGAGTTTTGGATGCTGAACGGGATGTAGCCCGCATCCTTTGCTTTCTGCGCGACTTCAAGGAATTCCGAAATGGTAGCCGGCGGCTGCGTAACGCCGATTTCGTTAAAAATATCTTTGTTGTAATACAAGTTTACCGTGACGACCTGCGTCGGAATGCCGAATAAATGGGGATTGTTCGCATCGGTCTTATCAATCGCCGATTCGATCAACCCGGGGAGAAACGATTCTTTCCACGGCTTGTTCGTATAGGGGCTGACCTCGTCCAAGTAAGGCAGCAGGTCGACAATCCAACCGTTCTTGTAGGCGTCCGCAAACTTCGAGGTACCGCTTACAACCTCAGGCTCGGAACGGGCGATGAATTGCGCCTGTAACCAGCTCTCCGATTCCTGCGCCGGAATATACTTCAAGGCGGCTTTATTGCCGGATTTTTCATTGTAACCGGCTACGATTTTATCGTAGGATGGCCAAGCGTATTCCCCTTGGTTATGAACGACGGTAAAAGCAACGGGCTTTTTGGATGCGGCAGGCGCCGAGGCTGTCGAGCCGGCGGAAGAAGCGGAAGTCCCCGACGGAGCCGGAGATTCGTTTGAATCGGAGTTGCCGCTGCATGCGGACAAAGTCGTCACGATCAGCGCAGAAGTCAAACAGACCGTACCGAACGTTTTCATTGGCTGTCATCCCCTTATGAATAATGTCTCTTGTTAAGCTTTGTTTCTGGAACCTGGCAGGGTACTGATCAAAAATTCTGATGCGTTCGTCTGCCTCCCCTTTTCGCTTTGTCAAAATGTTAACGTTAACACTCGGATTGATCATAGCAACCGGAGAAAGCGTTGTCAACATCCTCTGCGCAACTTATATACACATGAATAAATCCCATATACTTGTGTTTTCGTGCCATAAGTCGTAAGCTTAATACAGAAAAGCGACAAGCTTAAACAGAAATGTTAACGATACCAAATATAGATTGGGGTCTTTCGCAAATGGCGAGTACGATTACCGACGTTGCCAAACTGGCCGGCGTTTCGGCGCAAACGGTATCCAGAACGATTAACACGCCTGAACTGGTCAGCAAAAAAACGTTGGACAAAGTCCAACGCGCCATCGATGTGCTCGATTATCATCCCAACATCACCGCTCGTCTTCTGGTCAACAACAAAGTGCGATCAATCGGCCTCTTTATGCCGTTCTCGAGCGATCAGGTCAAACAAAGCCTGTTTTTCTCCACCCTTTCGGCCGCCATTTGCCAGTTTTGTTCCCAGAACAATTTGATCATGCAGATGTTTACGTCCTTGTCGCGAGAGGAATCGAGCCGGTTGTTCGTGAAGTTGTTCAAAGAACGGCAGTTCGGAGGTCTGATTTTAACTTGTCCTTCCGTCAGCAATGAAGAATTGATCTATCTTTGGTCGGAGAAGGTTCCGTTCATCATCGTCGGCCGGCCGGGCATCTTAACCGCGCAAATTCCCTATGTGGACGTTGATAACGTTAAAGCCGGCACAATCGCGATCGAACATTTAGTAAAATTCGGGCATCGAAGGATCGGATTTCTGAATGGTCCATCCAATATGACGCTTTCCATTGACCTCCGGGAGGGTGCAAACGCCATATCCCGATCTATTCCGGCACTTGAGATCATGGAATCGGAGACCAATCTGACGCTGGAATGCGGCTATACCGAGGCCCTGAAGCTTCTGCGGTCGGAACGTCGCCCTACGGCGATCTTCACCGCGGACGATCTATTGGCGGTCGGCGTCAAAAAAGCCGCCGACGAATTAAATCTTCGCATACCCGAAGATTTATCCATCATCAGCGGCGTACAAAACGGCTGGGGACTTATTTTGCCGTTCAAATTAACGTATGTCGATACCCAGTTCGAAAAGTTGGGGGATATTGCGGCCCAGCATATGGCACGCCATATTTTAAATGAAGAACCCATTAACCTTGCCGAGCTGCTGGAGGTTCGTCTGGTGGAAGGTCAGTCTTGCGGACCTGTTCGATGACGATCTGATGTTCAGCCCTTTGCCGTCTCCAGCTTCTCGGACTGACACCGGTATATCGTCTGAACACGGTCGCAAAGTGCTGACTTGTCTTGAAGCCAAGATCCAACGGGTCGACATAGCTGTCCAGCTCCGCGGTGATCCAGCCTTCATACCTGACATCCTATTGTCTAGTTTCAAAGGATATACTGGAACTTGGAGGTGGGGCGGATGCAAGTCAGCAGACTATTTCAAGTGATTTATATTTTATTAGAAAGAGGAACCGTTACCGCACCGGAGCTGGCCGAGCGGTTCGAGGTGTCCGTCAGAACGATTTACAGGGATGTCGAGGCTTTAAGCCAGGCCGGCGTTCCCATCTACGCCAGTCAAGGAAAAGGAGGCGGCATTTCCCTTGCCGACCGTTTTGTCCTGAACAAATCCTTGCTCTCGGACAAAGAGCAGGATGAGATCCTCTTCGCCTTACAAAGTTGGTCCGCAGCCCAATTTCCAGATTCGGACGAGGTGTTCTCGAAGCTGAGCAGCTTGTTCAGGAAGAGCAGCACCAACTGGATCGAGGTGGATTTCTCCTCCTGGGGAAGCGGGCAAAAGCAAAAGGAGCTGTATGCCCTGCTGAAACAGGCCATTTTGGAGCATAAAGTCATTTCGTTTACCTACATAAGCGCGGCCGGAGAACGCAAAAACCGGAGAGCCGCGCCATTAAAACTCCTTTTTAAGGATAGAGCCTGGTACGTCGAGACCCATAGCCTCGAGCAAAATGCTTTAAGAACCTTTAAGATTACCCGGATGTTGAATGTTCGATTTGAGCATGATGATGGGGTTGAGCTTCAAAAACTGCAGCAGAGCAAGGTGGAGGCCGCGGGAACGGAAGTTCCGACCGATAAACCGCCGAGGATCGCTTTGGTATTAAGAGTAGAGCCGGCGGGAGCCTATCGCATCGTGGATGAGTTTAAGGAAGAGGACATCTCGAAGCAAGAAGACGGCTCCTTCCTGGTCACTGCGGATCTGCCTCCCGGCGAATGGCTTTTTCAATACCTGCTTTCCTTCGGAGACTTGCTGGAAGTCATCGAACCGGCGTCTGTCAGGATGGAAATCAAAAGACAAACCGAAAGCATGTTTAAAAAATATTCTAGATAACTGGACACGATGCTGTCAGGTTTTGCTGATTAAACTATCCTTGTACCCAGATACGAAGGAGGATTCAGCAGAGTGAAAGAAAACAGCCCGTACTCGTTGGATATGCGCAAAGAATTTGCAGGTCAACGCGCCCTGGTGACCGGCGGAACCCGAGGCATCGGCAAGGCGATCGTCCAACGCCTGCAGGCAGGAGGAGCCGAAGTGATCGCAGCGGCAAGGTCGCTGCCCGAAGCGATACCGGAGGGGACAGGCTTTATTCAGGCCGATGTCAGCCTTCCGGAAGGCGTGGATCATCTGGTCCGGGAAACGCTTCGAGCGTTCGGCGGTCTGGATATTTTGATTAACAACGTGGGAGGCTCCTCGACCAGCACGGCGGGGGCTTTGGCGTTAACGGATGAGGACTGGCAGACGACGTTTAATGCCAATCTGTTCTCAGCTGTCCGTCTTGACCGTGAATTTCTGCCTTACATGGTTGAACAGGAACACGGCGTCATTGTCCATATTTCCTCTATTCAGCGCTCATTGCCGGGTAAAATGACCATGCCTTATTCCGCCGCCAAAGCTGCGCTCGTTAACTACAGCAAGAACATCGCGACCCAGTTCGGCCCTAAAGGGATAAGGATTAATGCATTAGCGCCGGGATTTACCGAAACGGAAGCTGCGGAGCGATTAATCGATAGAATGGCCGAACAAGCCGGAACCGACTATCTGGCTGCGCGACGGCAGCTCATGGACGAGCTTGGCGGCATTCCGCTCGGCCGGCCCGCCAAGCCTGAGGAGATTGCCGAGCTTGCCGCTTTCCTTGCGTCAGGCAGAGCCTCTTATATCACGGGCTGCGAATATATCATCGACGGCGGGACCATTCGCACGATTTAACAAAAAATAAAGGAGTCGATCCTATGGAACTCAATCCGCTTCCGCAAGTCATTCAAGCGTTTATAGCCGCTTCCAATAAACCCGATCCGGAGGCTTATGTCGACTGTTTTTCGGAGGATGCCATGGTCCGCGACGAAGGCAAGACATGGGTAGGCAAAGACGCTATTAAAAAATGGAGCGACGCGCATCATTTTGGCGCAAATGTAACGCTTGACCCGCAAAAATATACGCAACACGAGGCTGAAACCATGGTGGTTTTTAAGGTCGACGGCGACTTCGACAAAACGGGCCTCCCGGATCCTCTCTATCTGGATTTCCATTTTCAGATCCGCGACCATCAGATCAAGCAGCTGGCGATACAGCTGACTAAAGAATGATAGTCAATCACTTGATGCTGAAGCTGAAGGAACGGAGCCCGGCCCATATCAATCACGTTCGAACGACTCTGCTCGGCATGAAAGGGAACATCGATACGCTTCTCGACGTACAGGCAGAAGTGAATGTTCGCCCTGACCCTTCAGGATACGATTTGATCCTGATCACCAAGTTTGCCTCCCTGGAGGATATGGATGCATACCTTGCGCATCCGTACCATCAGGATATCGCCAAGTTTATCGGCACGGTTCTGGACACGCAGGCATCCGTCTGCTGCTCGGTTGGATGAAGAAGTTAAAAAGGGTCCCGATGATTAAGACCGTCGGGACCCTTTTTAGTAATAGGCATATATACGCAAAATCCCCAACATACGATTTATGCCGTTTACGAATTCAAAGTAACGATCACTTTCGTCATGTTCGCCCCGCCCGCGCCGCCGTTGAACCGGATGACGTTGTTCGTCCCGGCGGCGAGTACGACTTGCTTGCTGACGCTGCCGGTGTAAGTGCTCCAGCCGCCGGTTCCCGGCAATGTCATTGAATACGCGTTGCTGCCGATCGCCACGCCAAACGTCGACATAGCGTCAGCGGAGCCGTAGACGACGGTCACTTGCGCAGTGCCCCCCGTCCCGCCGTTCACGCCGGACACCTGGAAGTACGCGCCCGAAAGGTGCATGTTCTCGATGCTGGAGCCGCTCTTCGTCGCCCCGCCTCCTGCAGTCACATTGCTGCCGGTCACCGGATATTCCGTCACCGTCTGCGGGACAGACGATTTCAGCGAAATGCTCACTTTTGATACGTTGACCCCGCCCATGCCCCCGGTCAGCTTCACCACGTTGTTCGCGCCCGGATTAAGGTCGATGAGCCGCTTCGCGACGCCGGTATAATTGCCCCAGCCACCCGTATTGGCCATACCTAGATAGTAGCCGTCGCCGTACGGATCTCCGCTGGCGTCGACTTTGAAGGCCGGCCCTCCGTCGGCCGACGCATACTCCACCGTCAACAGCGCCTTGCCTCCGCTCGCACCTCCGTTAATGCCGCCAAGTTGAATATAAGCCCCCGACAAATGTAAATTCTCGATCGTGCTGCCCGTCCGCGTCGCTCCGCCCCCGAAGGTCACATTGCCCGCGGTCATCGCGTAGTCCGTCTTCTGGGTATACTCGCCATAGTTCGCGTTAACGATATCGTAGTACTTGACTTCCGTCGCCGTCGAACGCGGTCCGACCGCCGGCACGCCGCCCTCCGTCTGCACGACCTTCTGGATCGTGCCGTCGGCGTTGAAGTACAGCCGGTCCACGCTCGTGCTGCGCAGCGTGCCGTTGTTCGAGACCTTGGCGGTATGATAGAACAAGTACCAATTGCCTTTGTACGCCACGACCGAGCCATGCGTCGTCTCGCTGCCCGCAACCGGATCCAGCAAAACGCCGCGGTTCGTCCACGGGCCGAGCGGATTCGCGCTCGTCGCGTAACGCATCCGGTTCGCGCCCGGATTGCCGTCGGCGTAAGTCATGTAGTACAGGCCGTCCTTTTTGAATACCCACGGCGCCTCGTGATAATCCTGAAGCTCGGTGAACTGCGCGATCGGGCCGTCGATCGACATCATGTCGGCCCCGAGCTTCGCCCCATAGCTGACCCCGCCGCCGCCGGCATACAAGTAGTAGGTGCCGTCGTCGTCGCGGAACACGTTCGGATCGATCATGTTGCTGCCCGGCAGCCCCGGTATATAGCCTTGCACGGTGAAGCCGGAATCGGGCTGGCTGCTGGTCGCGACGCCGATCTTCCATGAGCTGTTCCAATTCGTGTCGCTCGGGTGCGGGAAGTAGAAGTAATACGTCCCGTTCTTGTACGCCGCGTCCGGCGCCCACATGAAGCCGCCCTCCGGCCGTCCCCACGGCACGTCGTCCGCGCTAAGAATCTCTCCCTCGTCCACCCAGTCAACCATGTTGTCCGACGAGTAGACGTGATACTTGTCCATGAGATCGCTGCCCCGGGACGGGAAAATATCATGCGACGGATACAGGTAGATTCGGCCGTCGCTCCACACATGGGCGGAAGGATCCGCGGTAAATACGCTCGTAATAATCGGGTTGCCCGACATAACGACGGGATCCGCGGCCGACGAGGCCGACGTGAAGCCGAACAAGACCGATGCCAGCATCGCTCCGGACAGCAACAACTTGCCTAGCTTTACTTTTTTCATCATTACCTCCTCAAGTGGTTAATATTGTAATATTTTCAACACTAGCGTACCTCATCGATGCCCTTCGCGGCGACGAGTCGATCATAAACTTTTCCTGACGATCTTAGCGCAGTTGACGTGCCGGATAACGCCTTCTCTGTCCGTTAACGCGAAGATTCTCTGTTGCTCGTCCGACTGACCGGGGCCTATAATTGAACAGCTGAACCTCACGATGCAAGGAGGGGATCGGGATGACCCTACATCCGACAACGCCTCCCGCCTCCAGCCATGGCTGCAAGAGTTGTTCGGAGCGGCGGGAGGAACTGCCTTTTCGGCACGATTTCGACAACCTCTCGTACATCGGCATCCAGATGCTGAGCACCTGGCAGGTGGACAGGCATACGCACGAACACTTCGAGCTGTGCTACGTAGATGAAGGCCAAGGCTGGTTCTCCATCTACGGGGATTTGTATCGTGTTCGCGAAGGCGACTTGTTTTTGACGAAGCCGGGAGAAGGACATCAGGGCGCTTCTCTCGGGGAGTCTTATCGGTTGTACTACACCGGGTTCCGGCTCGCGTACAGGCAGAAGCTCGAAACGGATTTCTACCGGCTCGGGCGGGCCCGCACGGCAAGAGACGCCAGCGGCGAGGTGAAGCGGTTGTTCGACGCCGTCTTCGCCGAGATCGAAGAGCCCGGACCGCATTCCGCGCTGATGGCGGAAAGCCTGTTCCAGCAGCTGCTTATTCGCGTCATCCGCCTTTATCGCGCGGCGGCCCTGCCGGACGGCGATCCGGGAGACGGTCCGCTCGCTCCGGCGATGAAGGAGCTGCTTCAATACCTTCACGAGCATGCAAGCATGGACTTCAACGCGACGGACCTGGCCAAGAGACAGCATCTCAGCCGGACGCATCTGGAGCGTGAATTCAAGCGCGCCTTCGGCATACCGCTCGGGAAGTACATCCGAATGCTGTGTACCGACCGCGCCAAATATTGGCTGGCGGAGACGAGCGAGACGATCACGTCGATCGCGGAGAAATTAGGCTTCTCGTCGCTGCATGCCTTCAGCGTGTTTTTCAAGCGTCAGACGGGGATCTCGCCTTACGCCTATCGGCATGCTTCTCCGAATGACGAAAAACGTTAACTTTCGGTGGAAGCCGGACAAAGCCGGCAATCGATCGCCCGCGTTAGAATGAAGGCATCGCACGAGGAAATCGTGCGGCAACCATTGTAACGGGAGGAATCGGACATGTCGGATCGGAACCGCCTGCTGCCGACGGAGGCAGACATCGCTTTTTACGAACAGAACGGGTATTGGATCGCGCCGCAGCTCATCGACGATGCTCGGCTGGAACGGCTGCGCGAGCATATGGAGCGGGTCTTTGCCGGCCAATTCGAAACGGGACGCGCGCCGTACGACGGCTATTGGAAGCCCGAGCAGGGCAACGGACTGCGAAAGACCGACAATTCCCACTGGGCCGACCTGGAGCTTCGCGCGCTCGCTGCCGATCCCGTCATCGGCGAGATCGCCGCCCTACTAATGGGGGCCGACGCCATTCGCCTGTGGCACGACCAGCTGCTGTTCAAGCCGGGCAATCCCGACCGCAGGGCGGGCGGCAACGTGGGCTGGCACCAGGATTACGCCTATTGGCAGGGCGCAGCCGAGCCGACGCTCATTACCGCCTGGGTCGCCTTCGACGACGTCAATCCGGACAACGGCTGCATGCAGGTCGTTCCGCGAAGCCATCGATGGGGCTTGCTTAACGTGAACGATTTCTTCGAGCAGGATATGGAAAAGCAGCGCCAGGGCATGGACCTTCCTGCGGATGCCTCGTTCGAGCCCGTCCCGATGGCCATGAAGGCCGGCCAGGTGAGCTTCCATCACGCGCTCGCCATCCACGGCAGCGGTCCCAACACGACCTCGCGGCCGCGCCGCTCGCTGGCCGTCCATCTGATGACGGGAGATACGCGTTACAAAGCCGGCACGCGCGGCGACAGCCATATGAACGTGGGCTTGCTGGGCGGACGCGACGGCGATCTGTTCGCGGGAGAGGCATTTCCCGAGCTGTTCCGGAGGCGCTGAGCGGCGCAGCACAAAGATCCCTTATTCCGGCGACCGGGCGGAATAAGGGATCTTGCTTTGGTTTTATTCAGCCAGGGCGCTCGTTAGCTTTTCTCCCGGCCGAATCCATAACCGCTTATTTGCTCCGGCCAGCAGCAGGAAGGCAGCCGAACTCCTCCATATACTTCTGCTCGAAGCTCGCATATTGCCGCGCCGCCTTCTCCGTCCGGCCGAGGCTGGCATACAGCTCGACCAAGCTGTCGTTCATCTCTTCGCTGACCGGATAGATCGAGAGATACGCCTCGAGGCGGCTCACCGCTCTTTCCCAATTGCGCTGCTCCAGATCCTCCCGCACAAGACGCCGAACGATCCCCGTATACTGCTTCTCGAGCGCCTGCTCCTGCCCTATTTTCCACAAATAGGGCTTTCCGTCGAGCAGAGGTCCCCGGTAGGCCGCGCGAAGCTGCTCCGCTTGCTCCGGGCTCAAGGTTCCGCTCGCGTTGGAGGAAGCGTAAATCCGGTACGTCAATTGGTCATAAGGCTCTCCGTTCGCCTCCAGCGTGTAGCCTTCGGTCGTCTTCAGGATGTCGAGCGGCAGGCCGTTCTCTTTGACCATCTTCTTCAGCAGGTAAATCGCGGTATGCAGGTTGGGCATCGCCCGCTCCTCGGACATCTCCGGCCAGAGCAGCTCCGTCAGCTGCCACTTGGAGACGTCCGTTCCAGCGTGGCAGAGCAGGTACGCAAGCAGCTCCTCCGCCTTGCGCGTCGGGCAGCGAACCAGAGCGCCGGCCGAATTGCGGATCTCGAAGCCGCCCAGGCAGCGGATCATGGGCAGAGCGTCCGGCTTGCCTGAAGGCGCGGCTGCCGGCAGCCTCTCCCGGAGCCGGCTTGTCACCCGCTCGATCGCAGCGGGCGTGACCGGCTTAAGCACGTAGTCGAGCGCTTGCACGTCGAACGCCGACAGTGCATATTGCTTGTAAGCCGTGGAAAAGACGATGGCCGTCCGCTTCGAAGTGTCCATGATTCGCTGAGCCAGCTCGAGTCCGTTCATCTTGGGCATCTCGACGTCGATGAACGCGACGTCCGGCATGAGGCCCGGAAGCTGCTCCAACGCCTCCAGCGGACTGCCGAACGTCCCCACGATCTCATAATTGCCGTTCCGCCCGATGATCACCTTCATCAGCTCCAGAACGGGTTTCTCGTCTTCAACGATGATGGCACGATACACCTTACGCGCTCCCTTCCAGCCTTCTACGAATGATAGGGCAAGTAGATTGTCGCGACCGTGCCGGCTCCGCGCTCGGAATGCAGCGTCAGCGCCGCCCCGGGAATGCCGTCCAGCCGCTTGCGAATGTTCGCGATTCCGATGCCGTGCCCTCCCCTGCTCTCGCTTGGCTCTCCCTTGGCAAGCTTCTGCATCCTGTCGTAAGGAATGCCGACGCCGTTATCCTCGATCGTCAGGACGACATAATTCTCTTCGATACGCGCCGAGAGCCGGACCGTGCCCGGTCCATCCTTCTCGAACAGGCCATGCCGGATGGCGTTTTCGACGATCAGCTGGACGGATAAGGACGGCACCTCGAATTCCTGCAAGCCTTCTCCGATCTCGCAGAGAAAGTCGAAGCGCTCCCCGAATCGGGCTTTCTCGATCTCCACGTATGCTTCGATAACCTCCAGTTCTCTCTGCAAGGGAACGAGCGACTTCTGCCGATCCGTCTCCAGGATGTGCCGGATGTATTGGCTCAGAACGGAGAGCAGCGAGGCCGCCTTCTCCCCGTCCGTATAGCAGAACCCGATAATGCTGCTGAGTGCGTTGTAGAGAAAATGAGGCTTGATCTGCGCCTGGTGGAAAGCCTGCTCGCTCAGCATCGCCTCCTGTATCGAGATTTTCATCGAGATCAGGTTCTGAATGCGGGCCATCAGCGTTTCTCCGTCGAAGGGCTTCGTCACGTAATCGTTGGCGCCGGACCGAAAGCCGAGGGCGATGTCCCGCGCCGAGTCTTTGACCGTGGAGATGAGAATCGGCAGGTCGAGAATCGAGCGCCGCTCCCGGATCAGCCGACACAGCTCGATTCCCGATACGCGAGGCATCATGACGTCCACGATCGCCAGGTCGACGTCCGGGTACTGATGAAGCTTGCTTATGGCCTCCTCGGCCGAGAAAGCCGTCACTACGTTGAACTTATGGCGCCTGAGCATCTGACGCAGCGTCAGAATATTGGAGGCCTCGTCGTCCACAACCAGCACGGTGTGCTCATGCCCGTCGAACCGATCCAGCGGGCCTTCTTCCGGCTCGATTCGATTCGATAGCTCGCGCGATGCGGCGACCTCCAGATAATCGGGCATCCGTTTGGCTGCCGGCAGGGAAAACCTCATACGCGTTCCCTTTCCGGGCTCCGTCCAATCGAGGTCGATCTCTCCGCCCATTCTCTCGATGAGCTTGCGGCTGATGTAAAGTCCGACTCCCATGCTCTCGTAACCGTCGCGGGGAAGAAGCGCTGACTGCGTATCGGCATAATCGCGGAACAGCGTCGCACGCTTCTCGGGGTTAATCCCTGTCCCCGTATCCTCCACAAATACGATGACCTTATCCTTGTCCATGGACGTCTTGATGACGACCGCCCCGCGCTCGGTATGCTTGATCGCGTTGTGCACGAGATTATAGAGCACCTGCCGCAGCCGATTCTCGTCCGCGAGCATCCACGTCTCCGCTTGAACCTCGTTCTCGAAGCGAACCTGCTTGCCCGACAATTCGAAAGCCAGCATATCGAGAACGATCTGAACCGCCACCCGCACGTCCACCACCGTCGGATACAAGCGAAGTTCCCCGTGCCTCAGATGGGTGACGTCGATTAAATCGCGAATCAGCATGGACAGCTTGGAGGCGGTATCCTTCACGAGCCATAGGCTCTGCTTCTGCCTCGCGCCCAGGCTTCTGTCCTCGTCTTCCAGCAGGCCGGAGATCAGGTTCAAGATCCCGTTAAGGGGCGTCTTGAGCTCGTGCGACGTATGAATAAGGAATTCGTCCTTCAATTGATTCGATAGCGCAAGCTGCTTCGAGAGCACTTCCGTCTTGGCGTACGCGTTCGACACGCGGACGGCCAGAAGCAGATTCATGAAGAGGATGAAGCCGAGCAGCGCGCACTTGGCAACCAGGTCGGTCGGCACCAAGTTCTCCCCGTACAGGCTAATGCCGAACAAGAAGATCATCAGCGTCAACAGGCCGCCCAGCAGCAGGAAGCGTTCGGTTCTCTCCGTCTTCTCGGCCGGATTGCGCGCGTAGAGATAGATCAATCGGCACGCCAGGCACAAGACAGCGACCGACTCGTACATGACGAAGAGATACTTGTAATCGATATGAATCCGGTAGGGAAGAACCACGACGGACGCAAGATACAGCGCGAACGGAAGCTCCAGCCATCTTCGCGTTCTCGGCTTGAACAACCGGTTCTCGACGATCGAGAATAACCGGATGATCAGAACCACGCCAAGGAACTGGAACAATTCAAGCGCTTTATAAACCAGGTCGAACGGCAGATCGGGAAGCATCCGCTGGGTGATTTTCTCCCCGTAGATCGACATCTGCAAGCCGAGCATAAGCATGTACGACCCGAGGAGCAGATAAGCCTTCTCCTTCCTCCCGAGCACGTAAACGCTGATGTGGTACGCTCCGAGAATGACAAGAACCAGGCAAATCGCGAGATCGGTGCCGATTTGGACGCTATTCAGCTTCGTCATGTCCGAGCTTAGTCCGAATTGCAGGGAATTGACGATTCCGCCCGTGACGAAGTCATAATTGGATACCTGCAGAACGATCTCGATCTCGGAGCCGTTCGGTTGAAAATAGGCCGTATAAGGCGTGTTGCCCGGCTTGTTCGTCGCGCGGGCTTCGGAGGGCTGCCCGCTATCTCCCTGCAGCTTGCCGTCGATATAGAGACGGTGCCCCATGCGGATGCTCGTCACCTTGATTCCGTAGATGTCATCCGAGGGGCTAAGGCGAAGGAGCAAACGATAGGTGCCGTAGCCTCTCCGCGACATGCCTTCGCCATTCTCGGCGGTTCCGCGCCAAGTCCCGGGAACCTTTAAGTAGGATGGAGTAGGAATCGAGCCTTGACGGAAGCGCTCTGGCGCCACCAATTCACCCGGATAGAACGCCCATTCGCCATCGAGGACGGCCAAGCCCCTCATCTCGAAATCCCAGCCGCTCAGATCCAGCTCTCCTCTAACGGCGCGAGGAGCTTCCCGGCTAGGGACGGTCGGATAATAGATAGCCAGGAATGCGCCCGCGATAAGGAGAAAGAGCATGCCGATCGCTATATGCTGACGTAATCTCATCGTATGTCCCCAGACCTCTCCCTACTCATGCTCCCCATTCTATCATCCGCTGCTCAAGGAAATCTCACAAACCCGGGGGTTTCTCGTATTCTCATTGTAGAACGCGATCGGCGATCTTTTCTACCCCGGCGGAATGTGCCGCATTGAAACAACAATCATCGAAACAACAATCAACCCGGATCCGGGTCAGGGGCATTCGAAAAAAATCGGCCGCGGCAGCATTCGCCGTGGCCGATCGCACTCTCGTTCAGATTAATCCGGATTGCTTCAGCAGCCGCTGAATCGTCGCCGCAACTTCGGCGCGGGTCATGTATCCTTTCGGCGCAAGCGCAGTTGCGCTTCTGCCGGATACGATTCCGGCTTGCACGGTTTCCGCAACGCCGTTTTTCGCCCATCATGCTACCGCTGTCGCATCTACGAAAGAACGCAGCGTATCTTCCGCTGATGGTGCGTTCAGCTTGTCTTGCAGCCCGGCCGTCGCTATCCCCGTCGATCAGACCGTAGGCATGAGCTGTCTGGATTGCGCTGCTGTACCAGTCCGTCGTTTTCACATCCAGGAAGGACGTTGCGCCGTTCTCCGGTTTCAGCCCCAGTCCGCGAACGATAATCGCCGCAAACTCGGCGCGGGTGATGTCCCGGTCCGGGCTGAACCGATCGCCGGATTTTTTGAATCAGCAGCCATATCTCCGCGGCGCAGGCGAGCAAGTCTTCGAATTACTTATGAACTCAACCTTGACTATGCGCCTCCCGTTTTCGGTACGCTCAGACGGATTCGGATCGACCCTGTCCAGCTTATAAGACTAAGGATAAATACGTACCTCTTTAATCTGCGATGAGCCTGTTCCATTTACCGACACTAGAATATCGAAGGATTGCGGCCCAAGCTTTTGTGCCAGCATGTTGTTGCGCGAGAATAGATCGACGCTTGTCACGTTTTTGGCACTACCAAGGTCAAGCGTCAATGTATGCGGGAAACTGCCGCTTGGTGACCAATAATTATTGTCTGCCTCGACAATGCCGTCGATCGTCTTGCCGGCTTCGAAGCCGGTCAACTGGGAAGACGCGGCCGCGGAGACGATCGTCCATGCCGTCACCGGCCGGCTAAACGTCACTTCCTTGATAAAAGCGTTGCCGTTATACCCGCTCGTCACGTTCAATCGGACGTAACGGGCGTTTACCGGGGACCAGGCATATTGCGCAGCCTGGTTTCCTTGGCTGGTCACGGTGTGGAAGGTGCTCCAGTTGACCGCGTCGGTGGACGTTTGAACGGTAAAGCTTTTCGGTCCTAGCCCGCGCCAGTTGATGTCGTCCACGGCCAGCCAGGCGAAGCCGCTGGCGGCGACGCCGTCTACAACCTCGAAGTAGACTTTCGTGCCTGCGTAAGATGAAACGTCCCACGTATGCGCAACGAAACGGTCGCTCTGCGGCGGCTTGGCGCTGAACAGCACCGCGCCGTCCGACGCTCTTTTCAAATAATAAAAGTTCTGGTTGGCGTTTCCGTTCTGACCGTCGTAGCCCGCCTTCAGGAACGTAAAGAAGCTTTCCTCCAATATAAAATCCGCGCTTCGCAGCGTGCCGGTCGCCGCCTCGCCGCCGGCGAACGAATCGGCATGGTAGAGGCCGCGCCAGCCGCCCATGTCGGCGTGACCGGTAGCGAGCGGGCCGCCGCCGAACGCCGTGCCCGTTGTCGTCCAACCTCCGTAAGCGGCGTTCTCGAAATCGAAGTTGTACAGCTGGTACACATCGTCGAAGGCCAACCACGCATATCCGGAATCGTCGTTGCCGTCGACGGCCTCGAAATACACGCTTGTGCCGATATAGGCCGACACGTCCCAATAGATCGTGCGGAACGAGCCTTGCGGCGGTTTGCCGCTCTTCAGCACGGCGCCGTCCGACGCCCGTTTCAAGTAAAACCAATTCTCGCCGTTCGTGCCGAATTGTCCGTCGAAGCCGGCTCCGCGGAACGCCAGCACCGGCTTCTGAACCATGAAGCTTGCGCCTCGCAGACTCCCCGTAGACGATTCGCCGCCCATAAACGAGTCCGCCCAATAACGGCCTTCGTTGCCGATTACGCCTTCATGCAGCCGGGACGTGATCGGATTCGTCCCGAATGCCGTGCCGGTGGCCGTCCAGCCGGTGAAATTGCCGCGTTCGAAGTTGTCGTTGCGTCCGAGCACGACATGGTCGATCCCCAGCCAGGCAAAACCGCTGTCGTTGTTGTTGTCCACCACTTCCAGGTAAGCCGTGACTCCCTTATACGTGGAAACATCCCAGGTGACATCGGTAAACGTGTTGCTAAGCGGCGGCTTCGTGCTCAGCAAGACCGCGCCGTCGGAAGCCCGTTTCAGGTAAAAATAGTTTTTATTGCTCGTGCCGTACTGGCCATCGTAGCCGACGGCGCGGAAAGACAGCAAATTGTCTTCGATGGCGAAGTTGGCAAGGGCTGGCGCGGGACGTACTGGGGGAACTCGCTGACGGCCGGCGAGACGGCAACCGGTACCTTGCGTTCAGACGACGCCGCCGTTGTCTGAATTCGAAGGCGTCGCGCCGAATGCCGCGCCGGTCATACTCCAGCCAGCGAACGTGCCGGATTCGAACGACAGGTCGGCCGTCTCTTTGTTCTCTTTGTAGTCGCTTAGCGTGATATCGTCGGCGCCGAGCCAGGCATGGCCGGGATCGTCGTTGCCGTCGACGATTTCGAAATACGCCTCGGTGCCGATCAGGTGCCCGACGCCCCAACGAATCGACGCGAACGAATCGCCCAGCGGCGGTTTGGCCGAGAACAGGATCGCGCTATCCGAAGCCCGCCGCAAAAAGTAATGGTTCTCGTTATTCTCGCCGAACTGTCCGTCCCAACCGACCGCCTTGAAGCTGAACAGCTCTTTGTCGATTACGAAATTGCGGCTGCGCAACGTGCCTGTCGCGGTCTCGCCGCCCTGGAACGAATCGGCCCAGAACGAGCCGCTCCAGCCGGATACGACGCCGTTGTGCGAGCTGATGGTCGGCGCCGCGCCGAAAGCCGTCCCGGTTGCGCTCCAGTTGCCGGCGTACCGGCCATTCTCGAACGTGAACAGCGGACTGTCGACGCCGTCCGTATACGGAAACAGCTGCATGCCGCCGACCGGGAACACGCCGCCGAAGTCGACGGTCAACGTTTGCGGCGCCGCCGCCGTCGGTTTGCCGCCCTGCCAGGCGTCGCCGTCGTTGCGCGAACCGTCGATGGCCCGGACCGGCGAATAGGGGGAACGGAACATGCCCGCGGTTGCCGACTGCGCCGGCAGCATACCGTACGGCTCGGCGCCAAGCGTAACCGGCTGCGACGCGGAAGCGGTGTACGTCATTTGCTTCTGCGGCAATTTGAGCGACAGCTCGCGCAGCTTGGCGCCGGTCACCGTATTCCACGGCGCGGGAATGTCCGCCAGCACCGACGAGCCGGCAAAGGACGAGCTGCTGCCGAGCACGAATGTCTGTCCTTGGGACGTATCGCCGACGTTGGCTACTGCAACCACTTTTTCGTCGTTCAGTTTGTTCGTGCCCATATAGGCCGCGTGAAAACGGTCGCCGTCATACCGGACTTCGCGTTCGATACCGATATGATCGGCGAAATCGCGCAAAATCCGGCCCATGAACGAGTCCCTGAACATTTCGCTGTCGCTGACCGGAATCGTCCTGAACAACACGCGTCCGCTGCCGTACGCATACTCGCTCATGAGGACGTTGCCGTCGGCATCGACCAGCACGGCGTCGCCCCGGCGGCCAGCGCGGTGAATGCCTGAGCCTGGCCGCTGTCGGAAACCGTGAAGTTGGCGCCTTCCCCCGGCCGCAAGGAAGTCAGCCAGGCAGGCTTGCTTGCGGCCACGATCGCGTATCGCCGCGAGGTCGTCGTCGCCGCCGTCCCACCGGAGATGCCCATCATCCAATCGCTCAAGGCCGTGCCTTCCGTGACGGCGCGATTGGCCAGATTAACGTAGTAACAGACTTTATTCATCAGTTACAATGTTTGTTTTTCAGTTACAAACAATTTTTTTTAATACATTTACTATAGTGTTCATT
This sequence comes from Cohnella sp. GCM10012308, assembly GCF_042649185.1. NCBI lineage: Bacteria > Bacillati > Bacillota > Bacilli > Caryophanales > Paenibacillaceae > Cohnella > Cohnella sp. GCM10012308. The sequence goes on along the minus strand of NZ_JBHRYU010000042.1, from coordinate 8,458 downwards.
TTTTCACTTTCCATATAAGTAAATAAGGCCGTCCTGTTTACCGAGGACGGCCCGTGATGTTTGGATGGTTCCACATGACGTTACTCAACTTCATTTTTCAGTACATAACTTTAATCCCTAAAAACACCAACTTAACCCACTCGCCCCGAGCTTATTCGACAGTGACGCTTTTCGCTAAATTCCGCGGTTTATCCACGTCATGCCCAAGCGCCAGCGAAGCGTAATACGACAGCAGCTGCAGCGGGATGACCGACAGTGCAGGCGTGAGCAGCGGCAGCGTGCGCGGGATGGCGAATTGGCGGTCGACGGACTTCGCCGACGCCTCTTCGTGGCCTTCGTTGACGAGGCCAAGCACTTCTGCGCCGCGCGCCTTCACTTCCTTGATGTTGCTGACGGTCTTCTCGAACAGCTCCTCCTGCGTGAGCAGCGCGATAACGGGAACGCCGTCCTCGATCAGCGCGAGCGTGCCGTGCTTGAGTTCGCCTGCGGCATACGCTTCGGAGTGAATGTACGAGATCTCTTTCAGCTTGAGTGAGCCCTCGAGCGCGACGGCGTAGTCGATGCCGCGGCCGATGAAGAACAGGCTGCTCGACTTCGCGATCGACTCGGCGATGCCCTTGACCGTATCGGCCTGCGCGAGAATGCGCTCGACCTGCTCCGGCAGCGAGTCCATCGCTGCCAGGACGTGCGCGATCTCCGCCTCTTCCTGCGTGCCCAGCGTCTGGGCCATATACAGCCCGAGCAGGAAAAACGCGATAAGCATCGTGGAGTACGCCTTGGTCGATGCGACTGCGATCTCCGGGCCCGCCAGCGTGATGATGACGTCATCCGCTTCGCGCGCGACCGAGCTGCCGACGACATTGGTAATCGCCAGCACGCGGGCGCCGCAGCGCTTGGCTTCCCGGAGCGCTGCCAGCGTGTCGGCCGTCTCGCCGGATTGGCTCACGACGATAACGAGCGTATCCTTGGTGATGATCGGCGAACGGTAGCGGTACTCCGATGCCACGTCGACCTCGACGGGAATGCGCGCCAGGCGCTCGATGACCGTCTTGCCGACCATGCCGGCATGCATCGCAGTGCCGCACGCGACGATGTGCACGCGGCTCACGGCGCGCAGCTGCTCGGGCGTGATCGACAGCTCAGGCAGGACGACCGAGCGTCCGTCCTCGCTGATGCGTCCGCGCATCGTGTCGCGGTACGCGCGCGGCTGCTCGTAGATCTCCTTCAGCATGAAGTGATCGTAGCCGCCCTTTTCCGCCGTCATCAGGTCCCAGTTCACGCGGAAAACTTCCTTCGTGACCGGGTTCCCTTCGACCGTCAGCAGCTCGACGCCATCTCGCGTCAGCACCGCCATCTCGCCGTCCTCAAGGATATAGATGTCGCGCGTATACTCCAGGATCGCCGGAATATCCGACGCGATGAACTTCTCGCCATCGCCGACGCCGATAATGAGCGGGCTCGCGTAACGGACAGCCACCAGGCGGTCCGGCTCGTGCTCGGTCAGCACGCCCAGCGCGAACGCGCCGCGCATCTTGCGGACGGCCTTCTGCACGGCCTTCACGATATCGCCTTCGTATTCGACGGCGATCAGGTGCGAGATGACCTCCGTGTCCGTCTCGGACAAGAAGCGGTGACCTGCTAGCATCAGCTCTTCCTTGAGCTCCAGATAGTTCTCGATAATGCCGTTGTGCACGACGGAGAACTTGAGCGAGTTGTCCGTATGCGGATGCGAGTTGGCATCCGAAGGCTTGCCGTGCGTCGCCCAGCGCGTGTGCCCGATGCCGATCGTGCCGCACAGCGGATCGCCCGTCAGACGATTTTCCAGGTTGACCAGACGCCCTACCGCCTTGGTTACTTCAAGACCGCGTTCCGTATGCACGGCGATGCCCGCCGAGTCGTATCCGCGGTATTCCAGCTTCTTGAGCCCTTCGATCAAAATGGGCTGAGACTCTCTAAATCCGATATATCCGACAATTCCGCACATTGATATATGCCTCCGCTTCGGTCAACGTCCGATGGACGTACCGGAGCCGGTCAGGCTGCCGCACGCCTATAGCAGACCGCGGACAACCAGGGGTATGCATGCAGATCCCCTTAGCCAAGTCTGGCCCGAACGCCTCGCAGGCGTCCCGCCGGCCGCAGCCTTGCGCAGGATAAGCATTACCCGATATCCACGACATGTCGAGGTCCCCGTGCTCCGGTTCGCCGGACATTCCGCTATAGTATGATTCCGATTGGTTGTTCTTAATTGGTTGTTCTTATCGTGCCGGCGTATTGTGCGCCCGGTTGCCCTGAGCGTTTTGTCTTCCGGCTGACGGCCCCGATTGGGCCGGGAGGTCCCCGCCGATCATCCGAACACCTCCACCTCGTCAACTCGCCGCGCGCCGGCGGCAAGTTCTGGCGCTTATGAAGCTTTTGCGACCCCAACCCTGCCTTTCCTTCTCGAATGACGTTCGCGTTCCTTACTTATTACCCGCGGCTCGCGCCGATAATCTAACTCATCATATTCGTTTTGAAAATTCGGTGCAACCTTTATCCGCGACTTTCCGCCAAATGACCGTATTGCCCAGGAAATGACATCGCCCGGCATCTTCGACACCGGGCATGCCAGCATGCTGTCAATTACACGAGCTCCGCGCGAATGACGTCGGCAATCGCTTCGACATGGCCTTCGATCTCGGTCTTGTCCGGCCCTTCGGCCATGACGCGAATGAGCGACTCCGTGCCGGAAGGCCTCACCAGGATGCGTCCGTTGTCCCCGAGCGCCGACTCCGCCGCCTCGACGGCCGCTGCGATCTCCGCATTGCCGTCATACTTCGACTTATCCGCGACCCGAACGTTGACGAGCACCTGCGGATATTTGCGCATGACCTGCTTGAGCTCGCCAAGCTTCTTGCCGGAAGCGGCAATCGTGTCTACGAGCTGCAAGCCCGTCAGGATGCCGTCGCCCGTCGTATTGTGATCGAGGAAAATAACGTGGCCGGACTGCTCCCCGCCCAGGTTAAAGCCCCCGCGGACCATCTCTTCCATGACGTAGCGGTCGCCGACAGCCGTCTTTGCCGTCGTCAGGCCGAGCTTGTCGGCGGCTTTGAAGAAGCCGATGTTCGCCATGACTGTCGTCACGACCGTGTCGTTCTTGAGCTTGCCGCGCTGGCGCAGCGCTTCGCCGCAGATGAGCAGGATGTAGTCGCCGTCGACCTCTTCACCGCTCTCGTCGATCGCGATGAGCCGATCGGCGTCGCCATCGAACGCGAGGCCGAGATCCGCGCCCAGCTCCCGCACCTTGGCCGCCAGCTTCTCCGGATGCGTCGATCCCACGCCCTCATTGATGTTCAGGCCGTTGGGCTCCGCGCCCATCGTCACTACTTCAGCGCCCAGCTCCCGGAAAATCGTAGGCGCGAGCTCGTAAGCGGCGCCGTGCGCGCAGTCCAGCACGATCTTAAGGCCGGCGAACGAGTGCTTCACCGTCAGCTTCAAATAATCGACGTACATCCGCTTGAGCGCCAGATCCGTCGTTACCGTGCCCAGGTCCTTGCCGACCGGCCGCGGCAGCGTATCTTCTTCGGCGTCGAGCAAGCGCTCGATCTCCGCTTCCTTCTCGTCGAGCAGCTTAAAGCCGTCGCCGCCAAAAAACTTAATGCCGTTATCCTGCACCGGGTTGTGCGAGGCCGAGATCATGACGCCGGCATCCGCGCCGAGCGTGCGAGTTAAATAGGCGACCGCCGGCGTGCTCACGACGCCGAGGCGGATCACGTCCGCGCCGATCGAGAGCAGCCCGGCTGCCAGTGCATTCTCGAGCATGGCGCCCGATACGCGCGTGTCTAGGCCGATGATGACCTTCGGACGCTGCGCGCCCCCTGCAAGTACATAACCGCCGCAGCGGCCGATTTTATAAGCAAGCTCGGCGGTGAGCTCCAGATTGGCTACGCCCCGAACGCCGTCTGTTCCGAAATATTTCCCCATGCTCCTCTTGACCCCTTCGTCCCCAATTCATACTCCCCATGAACTGCTGTTCGTTCAAGCAATGATAGCTAAGCGCCATCCGACGACGTTGGCGATGACGATGGCGTCGATGTCGCCGTCGAGGTCGGTGTCGGCGTCACCGTCGGGCTTGCCGTCGGCGAGCCGCTCGCTGTCCCGCCAGTGCCGCCCGTCCCTTCGGCTTCCGTCCCGGTCGGTTCGCCACTGTCCGGCTCGATGCCGCTGCCGGAAACGGCTTCGTCCGTCGTCGGCAAGCCCGGCGTCGGCGTCGGCTCCGTACCGATGTTCGTAATCTCGACCTCGATCGAGGTGTTGCCGCCGCTCTGGTCGACGAATCGCGGCGAATTGACATTCAGCGGGATCGTATAGGTGCCCGGACCTCGTCCGCTCAGATCGGCCTCGACGCTGACATCGCCCGGCTGCAGCTTGTCGAGCACGGCCGGTGCGCCTTTAAACGTAATATCCGCCTGCCCGCTCGCCGGATTCGTAATCTGCATCTTGAGGCCGTTGCCCAGCCCCTTGACCGTGATCGGCAAGCCTTGAATCGTCCGCGTCTGCGTGAGCACGACCTGCACGTCGACGGTGATCGCCGCCGGCGATACCTCCGTCACCGCATCCGATTTGCTCAGCTTGATATCGACCTTGCCCGACTTGGTCACCTCGGACAGGTTCAGATCCGCTTCGATGAAGTCGATCTTGTCCAGCTCCGTCTGCGGTCCGTAGATCGTCGCCTGCTCCGCGCTCGGCGTGAGGTTCGCGACGCTCAGCCCCGCCGGCAGCTGCCCGATCAGCTTGAGCTGGATCGGCACCTGCTTGAACGGGTTGGTGATCGGCACCTCGACCTCGAGCACGGCGGGATCGACCTCCGCCCCCGGGATCTCCTGTCCGGAGCCGTCGTAGGCGACAAGCTTGACGCTCTTGTCCTTGAGCGTCTTGTCCGCGCCGTCGATGGAGATCGAGCCGCCAACATGGTCGACGCGGTCCATCTCGCTAGCCGGCAGCGTCACGTGCGCCCGGTTGGTCGGACGAAGGACAGGCGCGCCTGCCTTGTAGCCTTCCTTGGGCGTTCCCGTCGTCGTGACTTGAACCTCGAATTCCTTGGTCTGCAGCTCCTCCAGCACGACCGTCACGGTCGATGGCTCGACCTGGATCGTCTGAATGCTTCTGGGCAGATCCGTTCTTAGCGTTATCGTATGCGTACCCGCCTTGACTGTGCTTAAATCGGCCTCCACGATATAGCCGCCGTCCGAACGCGCGGCGAGCAGGTCGCTTGGCGTCCCCCGGACGATCAGCTTAACCTTGGCGGGGTCCATGCTTTTCAGCACATAGCTCTGGTCGTCCAGTCCGCGCACCTGCACCTTCACGTCGGTGAACGTGCGGGTCTCGATGAGAGAAGCGACGTTGTTCGGCGTCGAATCGGGATTGAAGTGGACGACGGCCCACAGCAGAATGCCGAGAGCCAGCGAGATAAGACGCACGGCGTTCGGATGGCTGAGCCACTTATCCATGGCCGTCACCGCCTTTCCGCTGCCAGAACTTCCAACGAATGTTCCAGCTCCGGCGCGCCTTCTTCGCGCTCGTCTGACGGAGCTCGTCGAACAGCTTGGAGATCAGCGACTCTTCCTTGATATCCCGCACGATCTGCCCGTTCAGCGCGAGCGACACATGTCCCGTCTCCTCGGAGACGACGACCGAGATCGCGTCGCACACCTCGCTGATGCCGATCGCGGCGCGGTGACGGGTGCCCAGCTCCTTGGAGATGAACGGATTCTCCGACAGCGGCAAATAACAGCCCGCCGCCATGATCTCGCCGCCGCTTACGATGACGGCGCCGTCGTGCAGCGGCGTGTTCGGGATAAAAATGTTGATGAGCAGCTCCGAGCTGATCGCGGACTTCATCTTGATGCCGGTCTCGATGTAGTCGCCGAGTCCGGTGCGCCGCTCGAATACGATCAGCGCGCCGATCTTGCGCCGCGCGAGGTATTGAACGGCCTTAATGACCTCGTTGATCGGATGGCTGATATCGTGCTCCTCCTGAGAGGAACGGCTAAACAGCGTGCCGCGTCCGAGCTGCTCCAGCGCTCTGCGAAGCTCCGGCTGGAATATGATCAGAATCGTCATGATCCCGAACGGGAACAGCTGGTTCATCACCCATTTGAGCGTATACAGGTTGAGCCACGTGCTCAGCGCCCACGTGATAACGAGCAGCAGGATGCCTTTAAGAAGCTGGACGGCCTTCGTGCCGCGCACCAGCAGGATCATCCGGTATATAAGGTAGCTGACGATGAGGATGTCGGCGGCGTCCTTGACGGCGCCCCACACCGTTAAGTTCTCGAAGTAATCCAAGACGCACCCCCCGTCTGGCGTCTCGATCGGGTTTCCCGAATCTTGTCAGATTGCGCTTAGGATATGTATATATTGTTTTCTATAAACGAACTTCTAAATCCTGTTCAGATCCTGTTTAGAATACAAAAAAACCTCCCCGATGTCCAGGGAGGCCGTCTGTCAAGGCCGCCGGACGGCAGCCGTCATGTCCCGTAGGCCACCGTGTCGAACCAGGTCGTCACCTTATACCATGCCCAGTCGAGCGCCCGGTCCACGGTCTTCACCTTGCCCGCGATGTGCGCGGTCGACGCGAGCGTCACATTGCCGTCGATGACGGTCAGATTGCCCTCGACTTCGCCGAGCACCTCGGCTTCGCCGTTCTTGATCGTCAGATCGCCTTCGACCTTCTGGCCCGCAGGCACGATGACCTTGTTGCCCTCGATTACGACGTGCGACAGGTCCCCGCTCAGGCTGAGCTGATCGTCCTGATTCCACATGACGACGAAGCTGGACAGCATGACGACCAGGAAGATCGCCGCCGCCGAAGCCGCCGGATGCCGCTGCACCCATGAGGTCCACGCCTTCGGACTCCGCTTCTTGGGCAGCGCGCCCATGATGGCGTCGGACAGATGGGACGGCGCAGCCGGGACAGGATGGGCATATATCAAAGCTTCCGTACGCTCAAGCGCCCCGTAACGCGCCTCGCAGGCCGGACATTCGCGAAGATGTTGCTGCAGCAGCACGGACTCCTCGCGGGACAGGTCGCCGTCGAGGTAATCGTGCATCCGCTTAACGGCATCGTTGCACTTCATGATAGCCATCCCTTTCTGCACAGGAGAACATAAAGCCTCCTTTGCGAATGCTTCTATACTGTACGTTCCCCGTCTTAAGACGGTTTCATCTTTGGCGAAAATATGGGCCGCATCCTTAAAGCTTGTGCTCCAGCTTCTTGCGCAGGAATTCGCGGCCTCGATGCACGCGCGTCTTGATCGTCGTCACCGGCATATCCAGCACGTCCGAGATCTCCTGCAGCGACATGTCCTGCAGATAGCGCAGCACCATCACCGACTTGTACTTGACCGGCAGCGTGTCGATCGCGTCCCGAATGATGCGCTGCGTCTCCGACAGGATCAGCTCGCTCTCGGGCGTCCGGTCGTCGCTCGGCAGCATTGCGTAGCCGTCGAGTCCCTCGTGCTCGGAAGACTCGGCGTCAAGCGAATAGATCGGACGGCGCTTGCGCAATCGGTCAATGCACAGATTGGTCGCGATCCGGTAGATCCAGGTCGAGAACTTCTGGTTCTCGTCGTACCGGTCCAGATTGCGGTATACGCGCAGAAAACACTCCTGGACGACGTCCTCCGCCTCCTGGCGGTTGTTCATCATCCGGTAAGCCAGATGGTACAGCTTGTCCTTGTATAAATCCACGATCTCCGCGAACGCGCGCTGATCCCCCTTGCGGGCCAGCTTCGCAAGTCGCGTCTCAATTGGCTTCAACGTGTTAACCCTCACCTTCTTCGCCGGTCGCCCGGCGCTCGGCCCGTCTCGTCCGCTCGGCATCGCGATGCCGGCGAGCAGGACGCCAAGGCCCGGTCGGGTCGGGAAGACCCTTCGCATGATGCGATCAAGAAAATGGTAATGCACCTGTATGAAAAAAGCAAGACGCGGGCGTCCGGAATTCCTCTCTGCTTCGCACGCTCAAATGCATCGCGCCTACACAATCCATCTTTTCGCCCCTATCGGTCAGTTCAACTTAGTTTGGGAAACTGGCGCCGCGCGGAACCCCCATCGACGGCTCGTCGTCCGACAACCGTTTCGATGGGCCAACTTATCCCGCCAGCGTCTTTTTTCGCAGCATTGCCTGCAAATATACATCTTTTTTACCGACTCAGATCTGTTTTTTCAATATAGATGCAAATGTGCAGTTATTTTCCTTCGATCGCCGGATTTTCGGATTGCGCTCTGCATTTACCTGCAAATGCGGCTAGGCCCCCTAAAACTGGAGTCATGCCCTACAATGATTAGATTTTTACAGCGTAGGTCTTTATTTCGCGCGATTACACCGATCTGTAATAGTCTGAAGCGTCTTCCAATGTCTTGACCCATGCCGCAAATTCTGTTGGAGCCATGTTCTTTAAACTGCCGTGCATCTTGC
>NZ_JBHRYU010000041.1:0-79838 GCF_042649185.1 Cohnella sp. GCM10012308 | reverse complement strand
ACTCTCCATAAAGGGTAGTTCGACTTGCTCAATTCAATGCTGGTATAACTTTTGCTTCAGCCCCGAAAGGCTTCAGCGTCCGTTTGTTTTAACGCTCGATGTTCAGTTTTCAAGGAGCAATCTCGTTCGTCGTTTACGATATTACCTCGTAACGGCGACTTTCATAATATATCACAGCGGGCCCAGACATTGCAACTTGTAAGATTTGTAAATCCTCTTCTTCTTCTTCGCTGCAGTGCTTGTCCGCGCTCCCCTTCAGGAGGGGCGTTAGATAATTTATCACATTACGTCGTATATCGTCAACCTTTTTATTCCGCTTTTTTTCTGTCTTTTATAACTGCGTGCCGCGATGCTTCAAGAGCGTTGATTGCGAAGTCCCGAAGCGTACCTGGAGAGCTCTCTGGGCGCAGCGATTCTCGCGTACATTCTGAAAATCGTCTTGTACCGTTTGAAAATCGCTTCCTTCACCGGGCCTTCCATTCTCCGGTCGCCCAGATCGAGCAGCATCTCGTCAAGTTCCTTGCGAAGCATATAATCCAGCTCTCTGCATTCCTTATCGGTGAACATCATTCCCAGCATACTACCGTTGGCCTCCTGTGCAATCCCAGCATCGCGTTGCGGCGGTCCGCCTTTAAGCGTTTTACTGTTATGCACCAATTCAGCCTGATTTATGACAGGGTACGCTGCAAAAAATCAGGACTTCACGAGATACAGCGTCAGCGTGCTCTCGATGACTGCCGCCACGAGCAGCATTAGCGCTACAACGGCATAGATCGCTACCGAGCCCTTCATCGCTTCGGCGAATCTTGCCCAAGGCTTGGTTTTGCCCGTCAAGGAACGTCCGATCCCCTGCATCAAGCGAACGCCGAGCAGAATCCCGTATGCGCATGCGAGAAAAATAGCCGGAAGCTCCAGAATGCCATGCGGCAGTATCCCCCGCACGATCACCGACCACAGATCAACGCCTTCATTAGCCATTTTACCGAACAAATACCCCATTACGAGTCCGTTTACCGCCAGCGTAAATAAAGGCATAATACACGCTGCAATGCCGAGGTACATAGCAAACGCTGTAGCTAAGAGATTTTTAACGAGAATCAGCCAGAACATCGCTAGGCTAACATTGTCCGATTCGTTAGCCTTCTTTGCGATGTCGCTTATGCTTTGAAGCTGCTTATCCAGCCAATCGATATCTCCATTCGACATGGCTCCGGCGAACAGGCTGGCAAAAAAAATGACGGCTGCCGCCCAGAAGTAAGGCTTGACGTCCGTCCACGCTTGCTGAAGCGTTTTTTTGATCAAATCGAATCTCCCCTTCGCTCCCTTATCATAACTTGCTATGGGTCAAGCATACATTGCAATTAGAACAAGCTGTAGCGTCCAAGCCTTATTCTAACTTCTAATCGAGAGGGGATCGGAATCATGAACTACTTTTTCGTATGGAGCGGCCGCCGCATCAAGCGGTACTTTTTTCTCACGCTCGCCGTATTGCTGTCTGCGGGGGTGATCTGGACGGAAAGGGACAACATCAGCGTATTCGCCCCGCATCCGCCGGCAGCCGTATATAGCGTACCGACGGACCGCAAGGTCGTCGCGTTGACCTTCGATATCAGTTGGGGCGATAAAAGAGCGCAGCCAATTTTGGACATTCTAAAAGAGAAGAACGTGAAGAACGTAACGTTTTTCCTGTCCTCGCCCTGGAGCAAGACGCATCCGGACATCGTACAGAACATCGTGGACGGCGGCTACGAGATCGGCAGCCACGGCCATAAGCACGTGAACTACAGCCAATTGAGCGACGATGAAATTCGCAAACAGATCCAGACGGCCCACGGCATGCTCTCCGATCAAACCGGCAAAAGCCCGAACCTGATCCGGATGCCGAACGGCGATTTCGATAAACGGGTATTAAGCATCGCGGAGGACTTGAACTATAAGGTCATTCAGTGGGATACGGACTCGCTCGATTGGAAAAACCCCGGCGTAAACGCAATCGTGCAACGCGTGGTGACCAAGGCTCATCCCGGAGATATCATTTTACTGCATGCGAGCGATTCTTGCCTGCAAACGCACGAAGCGCTGCCGCAAATCATCGATCAGCTCCGCGCCAAAGGCTATGAATTCGTGACCGTGTCCCAATTAATGAGTCAAACCGACACCAAAGGGCAAACCGTCCAGGACAAGCAAACATGGAACCAAGTCGCTTGATTGCCGACTAAACGCTAGTGGCTGCCCGCTCCGGCTTCAAGCTTCTGCGCCGCGCGCGGGACGCTCAAAATATGGTGCAAGCGCAGAATCTGATAAGCGTTGCACACGAAAATCGGAACGAGCGTAAACGTCAGTTGCGTCCAGAGTCCGCCTGACCGAAATCCGGGCAAGCCTTCTATCGTCGTTACGGCAATCATGAAAAACAAAGTCGGAATCCAGGCGCCGGCCGTCGTCTCCTTCACCTTGCGCAAGGCGACTGCAAGCGCACCGATCAGCAGCAGCAGCGGCACGATCCAAAAAGCGTTGGGCGGAAACTCGCTATCGTGCGTCCAGTAAACAATCTCCGCCAGCACGAATAACGCGACAAAGCCTTGAAGCGCTACCCACAGGTACGGACGCTTAATAATGCTTCGGGCAATGTAATTCAGCATCAGGTACGCAAAAAAGCCCATATGCGCGAACGCGCCGAACGAAAGGCCCGCCAGCGCCATCATAATCACGTTAAACGTCCAGCCTTTTGCGCCTCCGATTTGAAAGTTCGGATCGCATACCATCATGATCACGCCGGTAATCAAAGCGGCCCCGCCGCCGATGAGAATCGTCGTGCCGAACAAGGTCATCCATTTACGCAAATTCAATTGTATTCCTCCCCCGTCAGTACAAAAACATTTTACCATGTCCGTCCCAAAAAGCCATGAAGTCTTCCTTATAATCGACCCGCCGAAGTCGCATACTACGATCAAATTCCCGGAAAGGGTGATGATCGCATTATGCGGCTTCGCTTGTGGTGTACCGGCCTTGCCCTGACGGCCGTCATCCTGCTCTCTTCCTGCGGTCCGGAATCCAGCGCCAGCAGCGAGCAGATGAGCTATAAAGACGTCAAATCGATGGTGATCGACATCCTGGGCTCCCAGGAAGCGCAAGAAGCACTGGACAAGGCATCGACGGAAAAGTACGGAACCAGCTCGCTGCACGCGCAATCCTTGACCCCCTCCGACCAAGAACAGATTCGGACGGCCGTGAAGGACGTGCTGACCTCTTCCAATTATTCGAAGGTGCTACGCGAAATTATGACCGACACCAAGTTCGCGGGCGAGTTCGCCAAGGCTGTCAGCAAGGACAACAAGCAGATCCATAAGGATTTGCTCAAGGATCCGACTTATCAGCAAGAACTCGTGAATGTGTTTAAAACCGGGGACATGAAAACAGTGTTATTCGAAACGACCAAGACGGCCGAATATCGGAAGCAGATGATGAGCGCGGTCAGCGAAGCGATCCAGAATCCGGTGTTCAAGCTGGAGCTCATGAAGATCTTGCAAGACGTCGTGAAGGAAGAGCTGACGCCGAAGCCCGAGCAATCTAAAGGTGAATCCGGAAGCGGCGGCGGCGAAAGCGGAGGTCAAAGCGGCGGCGGAAGCGGCGACCAGCAGTCCGGCGGCGGTGGCGGCGGGCAATAGCGGACAAAAAGAACAACAACCGCCGGCGCATGTGCGCCGGCGGTTGCTTTGTTCGTCTTATTTGCCGCAGCGGGCGACGACTTCATCCGCGAGCGCCAGGTATTCGAGCCCTGTCGGATGGTCGGCCTTGTATACGGAAGGCGAATAATCGGGCTCCGAAGGGTGATTATCAGGCGCCCCTAACGGAAATTGTGCGAGCAGCGACGTATGGAGCGTATCGGCCAGCATGCCGCCGCCTCCTCTTCCGAACACGTAATCCCGCTCGCCGTTTTTTTCGTACCAAGCCATGTTCTCGACGACGCCGAGGATCTCGTGCTCGGTCTTGATCGCCATCGCGCCGGCCCGCGCAGCGACGAAGGCAGCGGTCGCATGCGGCGTCGTCACGATGATCTCTTTGCTTTTCGGCAGCATCTGATGCACGTCCAGCGCGATGTCGCCTGTGCCCGGCGGCAGGTCGAGCAGCAGGTAATCGAGCTCGCCCCAAGCGATATCTGCAAAAAAGTTGCGAAGCATCCTGCCGAGCATCGGGCCGCGCCAGACGATCGGGCTGTTGTCTTCGACAAAGAAGCCCATCGAGATGACCTTGACGCCGAACCGCTCGATCGGCATAATCTTGTCGCCGACCTGCTCCGGCCGTTCTTCGATCCCCATCATGTCCGGCACGCTAAAACCGTATATATCGCCGTCGATCAATCCGACTCGCTTGCCGCGCCGTGCCAACGCGACAGCCAGGTTCACCGTCACCGTGGACTTGCCTACGCCGCCCTTGCCGCTCGCAATCGCGATCGATACAACCTCGCTCTCCGGGCTAAGCAGCGGATGTTGTTCCAAGCCTGCGCTGTGTCCTTTGACCGGCGCAGCCTCTTTTTTCGTACCGGCCGCTGCCGCAGCCTCGGTTTGCCCGCCTTCGCGGCGCGATTGCGCCTCGCCCTGCTCATGCTCCGTCATCGGCCGAATTCGCACATGGGGCTTGCCCGTATGGATGGCGGTCAAAGCCGTCGCGATCTCGGCTTCGAGTCGCGACGCAGCAGCGACGCTGTCGGGATGGAGCACGGCCGTCAGCGAGATGCCGGTGTCGCGGACGACGATATCTCTAAGCAATCCCAAGCGAGCAAGAGGCTGCTTCAAGGTCGGCTCTTCAAGCCCCTTTAGCGCCTCGATCACTTCTTCTCTCGTTGCCATTCGCGTTTCCAACCTCCAACCGTTGCGCATTATCTTAAGTGTCTATTATAGCACAATCGCGTCAGGCGAAACTGTGTCGGACAGGCAAGGGGCGAAGTCTCCAAGCCGATGACTATTTGATAACTTTAGGTGCGGGCGAATTCCCCTCGCCTTCTGCGTATCGGAGTATGCCTCTATAGAGGGCAGCCGCTACTTTCGTTTGATAACCTTCGCCTGCAAGCAGCCGCGATTCGCCTGGATTGGACAGGAATCCGACCTCGACGAGCGCCGTCGGCATCTTCAACGCTTTTAACAGGTAAACGTTATCCTTGGTAAGCGCTACGCGGTTCGTATTGCCCACGGACTCCCGGATCTCGGCTTGCACCAGCGTCGCGAGACGTCCTCCTTCCGTGTTGGAAGGGTAATAAAACGTCTGAGCGCCGGACCATTTGGCCGAAGGTACGCTGTTCATATGAATCGTAAGCGCGATGTCCGGACGTTTGCCGGTTATGAATGCGGTCCGGTTGAGCAAGTCCTGGGTTTTGCGCTTGGAATATCCCTTAACGTCCGAGTCCGCCAGGTCATGATCGCCCTCGCGCGTTAAATAAACGATGGCTCCCGCCTGTTGCAAGTAATCGCGCAATTGGAGCACGAGCGCCATATTGATATCTTTTTCAATCACGCCGTCGCGGCTCACCGCGCCCCCGTCCACGCCACCGTGTCCTGCATCCAGCACGATCGTTTTGCCTGTGAGCGGCGTCTTTAGATAGCTCTGGCCGCCCGTCTCCAACGCGGGGATCTCCGCCCATAGCAGCGCGCTGAGAAGCGCGACAAGCCCTGCCACGGCCGCGAGGCGGACCGCTCCCTTGCGGGTAACCCAGACAATGATTCTTTTTGAATGCCTGCTGCCCGAATGATGCTGCCGCTCGTTCTGCCGCATAATAAAAACCACCCTGTCCATTTGATGTACGCTACATCTTATGGGACAGGGTGGTTATTTATGATCGTCCTTAACGGGCGGCCGTCTCGGCGGATGCCGACATGCCTTCGATCAGGATCTTGGCAACCTCGGGTCTAGAAAACTCAGGCGGCGGGCAGATGCCGTCGCGCAGCAGCGCGCGCACCTTCGTGCCGGACAGCGTCAGATGTTCTTCCTTGCCGTGCGGGCAGGTTTTGCTCGAAGCCATGTTGCCGCACTTCTTGCAGAAGAAGCTGTGCTCAAAGTACAGCGGCGTAATGCCCAGCTCGTCCGCCGAAAAGGTCTTGAGCAGATCCTGCGCCTCGTACGTGCCGTAGTAATCGCCTACGCCCGCATGGTCGCGGCCAACGATAAAGTGGGAGCAACCGTAATTCTTGCGGACCATCGCATGGAAAATGGCTTCGCGAGGACCTGCATAACGCATCGCCGCCGGGAATACGCCGAGGAATACGCGATCCTTCGGGTAATAATTCTCAAGCAAAGCCACATAGGAATGCATGCGGACGTTAGCAGGCACGTCGTCGGATTTCGTTTCGCCTACGAGCGGGTTCAGGAAGAGCGCGTCTACGATCTCCATCGCACACTTCTGAATATATTCGTGCGCGCGATGAACCGGATTGCGCGTCTGGAAGCCGACAACCGTGCGCCAGCCCTTTTCCGCGAAGATCCGACGGGTCTCGGCCGGGTCGAAGTAATATTCGCCGAATTTCTCCGGTTGCGGACGGTTCAGCACCTGTACCGGTCCGCCAACGTAGACGTTCGGACGTTCCATCAGCTTGACGACGCCGGGATGCTCCAGATCGTCCGTCTTGAATACTTGTACGGCCTCATGCTTCTTATCCGGCGTGTAGAGGCTCTCGATATCGACGACGCCGTATACGACGCCATCCTGTTCGCCTACGAGCGCCGCGCGATCGCCGATAGCCAGACCGGCCGCCTGCTCTTCGGTAACCGTAAGCGTGATCGGAATGCTCCATACCGTGCCGTTTGCCAGACGCATGCTGTCGACGACGCTCTTGTAGTCCTGCTCGTTAAGAAAACCTGTCAGCGGGCTAAAAGCGCCGACGCCGATGAGATCAAGGTCCGAGATCGTCCATGCGTTGACCTTAATCGACTTGAAGCCGCTCGCTTGAGCCAATAGTTCGTCTCTGGCGGCTCCTTCAAGCACGCGGTTGATCAAAGTGCCGCCATGCGGCTGAATCGTACTCATTAGATGTAGCTGCTCCTCTCGTAAGGCCGCTTATTTGTGCAGACCGCACTCGGTCTTCTCTTGACCTGCCCAACGTCCAGCGCGCGGATCTTCGCCCGGCATGACTTGGCGCGTGCAATACTCGCAACCGATGCTCGGATAATAGTTGTCGTGAAGCGCGTTATAAATAATGTTGTTGGAACGAATGTAGTTCCATACGTCATCGTTCGTCCAGGACGCGATCGGGTTGAACTTGACCAAGCCAAATTTGGTGTCGTATTCGACCTTCTTCGCGTTGGCGCGCGTCGGCGCTTGATCGCGGCGAATGCCGGTGATCCATGCTTCGTATTGGCCCAAAATACGGGTCAGGGGCTCGACCTTGCGAATATTGCAGCACGCATTGGCATCAGCCTTCCAAAGCTCGGGGCCGTGCTGTGCAGCTTGATCTTCAGGCGTAATGAGCGGGCTGACGCGAACGAACTCCAGGTTATAATAAGCCGCGAGTTTGTCGCGGGTCTCGTACGTTTCTTTGAAGTGGAAGTCGGTATCCAGGTAAAAAATATCGGTTTTGGGGCTGATTTTCTGAAGCATATCGACTAGCACGACGTCCTCTGCGCCGAAGCTGCAGGCAAACGTAATGTTAGGGAACGTCTCAACTGCCCAACGGATAACGGTCTCTGGAGAAGCATGCTCGAATTCTTCCGCTTTTTCGCGGATCAGCGCTTCTTTTTCAAGCAAATTCATTTTCACTACCCCCTGTTGACAAGTAGGTGATGCAATTCGATGCTTTAGTCTAAAAAATTATACGCTTCCTGATCGGAATATACAAGAATAAAATCGGCATAAAAAAGCCCCGACGTCGTCCGAAGATGCCGTCGAGGCTCGAGAACATAGATTAACGCTTGGAGAACTGAGGCGCACGGCGTGCAGCCTTGAGTCCGTACTTCTTACGTTCCTTCATACGCGGATCGCGCGTCAGGAATCCGGCTTTCTTCAAGGAGCCGCGAAGCTCCGGATCAGCCTTCAGAAGAGCACGGGAAATGCCGTGACGGATCGCGCCTGCTTGGCCTGCGATTCCGCCGCCGTTAGCCAGTACGATGATGTCGTACTTGCCAGCGGTCTCGGTCAGGTTCAGCGGTTGCTTAACGATCAGCTTGAGCGTCTCCAGACCGAAGTACTCGTTGATGTCGCGCTTGTTAATCACGATGCGGCCTTCGCCGGGCACGAGACGTACGCGCGCTACCGAATGCTTGCGTCGGCCAGTTCCGATATATTGCACTTGAGCCATTGGTAGGTCCTCCCTCTCGATTAACCGCGAAGTTCGTAAACTTCAGGTTGTTGTGCTTGGTGCGGATGCTCAGCGCCAGCGTATACCTTCAGCTTCGTTTGAAGCTGATGGCCGAGCTTGTTCTTCGGCAGCATGCCGTAAACGGCAAGCTCGATGATGCGAGCCGGCTTCTTGGCGATCATATCGCCAGCCGTCGTCGTCTTAAGACCGCCCGGGTAGTGCGAGTGCGTGTAGTATTTCTTTTGTTGAAGCTTCTTGCCCGTGAGGACAATCTTCTCCGCGTTGATGACGATGACGAAATCGCCCGTATCGACATGCGGCGTGAATTCCGGCTTGTGCTTGCCGCGGATCAGCGCTGCAGCTTCGGTAGCCAGACGACCCAGCGTCTTGCCTTCAGCGTCGATGACATGCCACTTGCGTTCAACTTCGTTCGTCTTCGCCATGTACGTTGTGCGCATGTTACTTCCTCCTTCAATCCTGCTCTTATCCGTGATCGGCCTATAGGCCTCGTCGATTGCGTATCAGTCGGGAAATGCGTAAGTTGCGATTGTCCGCTTCTGCGCCTCCATCTTCGGGAAAGAGAACGCGCGGCGCGCGACCGGCCGCTTTGCGTATTCTTCATCGGGGCCGTGGGAAGCCATGAAGAACACACAATGACTATTGTACATGATATCCTTGGGCGCCGCAATACTAATTCATGCATTTTAACGTATTAATTATAAGGCGGCTGCCAGTTCAATCCCCACTCGGGTCCATACGCCACGCTGCACATCGTTAGACCGTATGGTACGGCCGTCGGACCGCTCCTTGCCCGGTTCTTGGCGGCGAGAATGTCGGCGATTTCTTCCGGCTTCCGCTTGCCTTCCCCGACCTGCAGAATCGTCCCGGTTATGATGCGCACCATGTTATATAGAAAACCGTTCCCCGTAACGGTAATATGCGCGATACCTCTTCCCGCCGCCTCGCTGCCATTAGAAGCCGAATCCACATGCAAGGAAGCTTCGTAAAGCGTACGTACATGATGCGGCTTGGTGGATAGCGGCGAAGTGAAGGACGTAAAATCGTGCTCGCCCAGCAAATGCGTCAGCCCCTCGCGCATCGCGGCAAAGTTAAGCGGTGCCGGATGATGGAAGACGCGCTGCCGGGCGAATACGTCCGGGAAACGGAAGGAATTGATCGAGTAGCGGTAGGTCTTGCCCACGGCGCAGCGTCTGGCGTGAAAATCCGTGTCGACCTCGACGGCCGCGTGCACGACGATATCGTCCGGCAGCCGGGAATTCAGCGCGATCGCCCAGCGTTCGGCCGGAATGCTTGACGTCGTCTGAAAATTAGCGACCTGTCCGAGCGCGTGTACGCCGGCATCGGTGCGACCCGAGCCGGTCAGCTTGACGCGCTCGCCGGAGAGCATACGAATCGCCTCTTCCATCTTGTCCTGCACCGTATTGCCGCCGGGCTGGCTCTGGAAACCATAGTAGCCCGTGCCGTCGTAGCTCAAGAGAAGCGCGATGTTGCGCATGCGCCATTCCTCCTTGTGGCACAAAAAAAGGATGTGCCGAAAGGGTAGCATTCGGTCCATCCTTTTTTGAATTCAAAGCCCTGTTCGCCGTAGGCTAGTTGAGCTTGGAATTCCTCCGCGTGAACGGACGCGCGCCTCCCGAAGGAGGGCGAAACCGTTAACGCCCGCGCAACGGCTTCTCGTCTTGGGAGAGGTCGAAACCGATGCGCTGGATCCGCGGGATTTAAGCGCGGTCGACGAGCTCGAGATACACCATTGGAGCCGAATCGCCCCGGCGAGGTCCGAGCTTCAGGATGCGCGTGTATCCGCCTGCGCGCTCCGCGTAACGCGGCGCGAGATCGGAGAACAGCTTTTGGATCGCGTCCTGCTCGCCGTTCAGCGTCTCGCGACGCACGAATGCCGCCACTTGACGACGCGCGTGCAGATCGCCGCGCTTAGCCAGCGTGATCAGCTTCTCGGCGATGGAGCGAACTTCTTTCGCTTTCGCTTCCGTCGTTTGGATACGTTCGTAAAGGAACAGGTCGGTGACCAGGTCACGGAAGAGCGCCTTCCGCGAGCTCGAATCACGACTCAGTTTCTGGTATGCCATCTGTTATTCCCTCCTTGTCGCTTGATGCGGTCTTGTCAGGTCTTCTATTCTTCGAAGCGAAGACCGAGACCGAGTTCTTCGAGCTTCTCCTGTACTTCCTCCAAAGACTTGCGGCCCAGGTTGCGGACCTTCATCATGTCTTCTTCGGTCTTGGTGATCAGCTCTTGAACTGTGTTGATACCGGCGCGCTTCAGGCAGTTGTAGGAACGAACGGAGAGATCGAGCTCTTCGATGGTCATCTCGAGCACTTTCTCCTTCTTGTCCTCTTCCTTCTCCTTCATCGTCTCGGTATCCTTGGCTTCGTCCGTAAGGCCGACGAACAGCGACAAGTGATCCGTCAGGATCTTGGCGCCCAGACTGACCGCTTCTTCGGGCCGGATGCTGCCGTCGGTCCATACTTCAAGCGTGAGCTTGTCGTAGTTGGTTACTTGACCGACGCGAGTATTCTCGACCTTGTAGTTAACGCGGGTAATCGGCGTGTAGATCGAATCGATCGGAATGACCCCGATCGGCTGATCTTCCTTCTTGTTGCGATCCGCCGGGACGTAGCCGCGTCCCTGTCTGGCGAAGATGCGCATGTGAAGACGCGCACCGGAAGCCAGCGTGGCGATATGCAGATCCGGATTAAGGATCTCCACGTCGCTATCTGCCCGAATGTCTCCAGCCGTGATGATGCCCTCGCCTTCAGCATCAATCTCCAGCACCTTCTCCTCATCCGAATGAATCTTCAGGGAGAGACGCTTGAGATTGAGGATGATCTCGGTGACGTCCTCAATCACGCCAGGAATGGTGGAGAATTCATGAAGCACGCCATCGATCTGAACCGATATGACGGCGGCGCCTGGCAGAGACGACAGCAGAATCCGGCGAAGGGAGTTGCCGAGCGTCATGCCATAGCCGCGTTCGAGCGGTTCTACCACGAAGCGTCCGTACCTCTTGTCTTCTTGAATCTCCACCGATTCGATCTTTGGCTTCTCGATCACAATCACAACCAAACCCTCCTTCAAAACGTCGCTGCGTTGCTGACGTTGCCGTTTGTTCGCCCCGTCCGGTCATCCGGGATGACGTACAGTCCCTCAACCAGTATAACCGAATTGGGCAAACCATGTAGTATGCCTAACCATTACAACCATTATTCACAAGTTGTTTTTGTTTGATACCACATAGTGGCGCATATTATACGCGGCGACGCTTCGGAGGACGGCAGCCGTTGTGAGGGATCGGCGTTACGTCTTTGATCATGCTGACTTCAAGACCTGCAGCTTGCAGGGAACGGATCGCGGCTTCGCGGCCGGCGCCAGGACCCTTGACCATGACTTCGACAGCGCGCATGCCGTGTTCCATCGCGGCGCGGGCAGCAGTTTCGGCAGCCATTTGTGCAGCGAAAGGCGTGCTCTTACGCGAGCCTTTGAAGCCCATGTTGCCGGAGCTGGCCCAGGAAATCGCGTTGCCGTGCGGATCCGTGATCGTAACGATCGTGTTGTTGAACGTCGAGCGAACGTGCGCAACGCCGGTCTCGACGTTTTTCCGATCGCGGCGTTTCGTGCGGACAACCTTCTTGCCTTTTTGTGCCATGCTGATTTATCCTCCCTTCTTACTTCTTCTTGTTCGCTACCGTACGACGCGGACCTTTGCGCGTGCGGGCGTTCGTTTTCGTACGTTGGCCGCGGACAGGCAGGCCGCGACGGTGACGGACACCGCGGTAGCAGCCGATTTCGATCAGGCGCTTGATGTTCAGCGCGATCTCGCGGCGCAGGTCGCCCTCGACCTTTTGCGTCTTGTCGATCGCTTCGCGCAGACGAGCGAGCTCGTCTTCGGTCAGATCGCGTACGCGAGTGTCGGGGTTGATTTCTGCCGTAGCAAGAAGCTTCTGGGACGTCGTCTTGCCGATCCCGAAGATGTACGTCAGGGCGATTTCCACGCGCTTGTCGCGCGGGAGGTCAACACCACTAATACGTGCCATATGTTAGGAGCACCTCCTCTTAGCCTTGTTTTTGTTTGTGCTTCGGATTTTCGCAGATAACCATTACGTTACCCTTGCGGCGAATAACTTTGCATTTTTCGCAAATGGGTTTGACCGATGGTCTCACCTTCATGGTAATAGCCTCCTAAAGTGTGCGGCGGCGCTGATGCGCCTATGCGCGTCATGCTGCCGTCACGTGTGGTTCGGTAGACCGGAAGAACTATTTGCGGTAAGTGATGCGGCCTCGCGTTAGATCATACGGCGAGAGCTGGATCACGACCTTGTCGCCAGTCAGGATCCGGATAAAGTGCATCCGCAGCTTGCCGGAGACATGAGCCAGAATCTCATGGCCGTTCTCGAGCTTCACCCTGAACATTGCGTTCGGCAGCGGTTCGACGACCACGCCTTCCACTTCGATTACGTCCTCTTTGGCCACCGTCATTCTCCTTTCTCTTCAGCATGCGCTTCGAGCCGCCTCATGGCAATGACGACGGCATGCTTAAGCTTGCCGTTGGTCACGCGTCCGGTGTCCCGAATGCTGCTTGCGACTTCGTCGCTCACGATGCCGACCGATTCGAGATGCAGCACGTTTTTGCGCTTCGGCCGGTCGAACCGGCGCTTGTCGCCATCCGCGACGATCGCGAATCGTTCGTCGGCCACGGCGATGACCACCGCGAGCTGACCTTCGTCTTTGCCGCGGCGGCTCCTCACGACTTCCCCGGGCGACAGCGATGGCGTCTCCGTCATGGCTGTCGCCTAGTCTTCCGCACGGGTCAGAATCTCGAACCCGTCCTCGGTTACGGCGATGGTGTGCTCAAAGTGCGCGCACAGCGAGCCGTCCACCGTCACGACCGTCCAGTTGTCCGAGAGGGTCCGCACGTAGCGCGAGCCCAGGTTCACCATCGGTTCGATGGCGAGCACCATGCCCGGCTTCAGACGGGGCCCTCTGTCGGGCACGCCGTAGTTGGGAATCTGCGGCTCTTCGTGAAGTTCGCGTCCAACGCCGTGTCCGACGTATTCCCGCACGACCGACATGCCCGCCTCTTCGATCACCTTCTGGATGCCGTGTGACACCGTGAACAGCCTGACATCGGGCTTCACAAGCGCAAGGCCTGCATACAGTGAGGCTTCGGTCACCTCGAGCAGACGCTGGGCGTCCGCGGAGATGGTGCCGACGCCGTAGGTCCAGGCGGAATCGCCGTGGTAGCCTTTGTACTGCGCGCCGATGTCGATGCTGATGATATCGCCCTCTTGAAGCACCCGGGGACCGGGAAAGCCGTGCACCAGTTCTTCGTTGACCGATGCGCAAATGCTGGATGGAAAACCGTTATAGCCTTTGAAAGACGGAACCGCGTCCTGGCTGCGGATGTACGTGTCGGCGATCCGGTCAAGCTCGGCGGTCGTCACGCCCGGACGCACAGCTTCTTTCATCAGCTGATGCGTCTTGGCGACGATCTCTCCGGCCCGTCTCATCAAGTTCAGTTCCGATTCGGACTTGCATACGATCATGGCCGGTTACCCTCTGAGGAGGGAGGAAATATCGGCCGTAACCGCGTCGATGTCCTTCTCCCCGTCCACTTCTCGGAGCAGCCCTTTGCCTTCATAGTAGGCAAGCAGCGGAGCCGTCTTGCTCGTGTATTCATCCAGCCGGGTGCCGACCTTCTCCTCCGTATCGTCGGAGCGCTGGTACAGCTCTCCGCCATCCTTGTCGCAGACGCCCTCGACTTTGGGCGGATTGAACAGAACGTGATACGTAGCGCCGCAGGTCCGGCAGATCCGTCTGCCCGTCAGGCGCGCGAGCAGACGATCGCGATCAACCTTCAGGTTCACGACATGATCGATCTTCTTGCCGAGTCCGGCGAGAATCTCGTCAAGCGCTTCGGCCTGCGCCAGCGTGCGGGGGAAGCCGTCGAGCAGGAATCCCTTGTCGCAGTCGGCCAGGGACAGTCGGTCCTTGACGATGCCGTTGGTGACTTCGTCCGGGACGAGAAGGCCTTGGTCCACGTACTTCTTGGCTTCGACGCCAAGCGCGGTGCCTTCCTTCATCGCCAGACGGAATGCGTCGCCGGTCGAGATGTGCGGCACGCCGAACGAATCGACGATGCGTTCCGCCTGCGTGCCTTTGCCGGCCCCAGGAGGACCCATAAACAGGATGTTCATTGCCGTACCTCCTGAATGTCCCTCATTTTGAAGCAGCTTACTTATTGATGAACCCCTTGTAGTGACGCTTGATCAGGTTGCTCTCGACCTGCTTCATCGTCTCAAGCGCGACGCCGATAACGATCAGCAGCGACGTGCCGCCCAACTGAACCGACTTCGGAAGACCGAAGGCAGAACCGAAGATGACGGGAAGGATCGAGATGACAGCCAGGAACAGCGCCCCGGCGAGGGTGATGCGGGTAATGACTCTCATCAGGTAGCCTGCCGTCGGCTTGCCCGGACGAATGCCTGGGATGTAGCCGCCGTTCTTCTTCATGTTGTCCGCGAGCTGTTGCGGATTGAACTGCACGAACGTGTAGAAGAAGGTGAACCCAACAATCAGCAAGATATAGAATACCATACCGAGCGGCTTGTTGTAGTACAGGTTGTTGATGATCCAGTTGGCCCAAGTGTGACCGGCCCAGAATTGGGCGATCGTGATCGGGAACATCAGGAGCGAAGAAGCGAAGATGACGGGGATGACGCCCGCGCCGTTAACCTTGAGCGGGATATGCGTCGATTGGCCGCCATACATCTTCTGGCCGACTACGCGCTTGGCGTATTGGACCGGAATCTTGCGAACGCCCTGCTGGACGAAGATAACGCCGACGATGATCAACAGGATTACGATCAGGATGATGACCATCTTCAGGACGGCCCAGAAGATCTGGTCGCCGTTCACGAATTGGTCCTGATAGATCTCTTGGATATACGTCGGAATTCGGGAGACGATCGCCGCGAACATCAGGATTGAAATGCCGTTGCCGATGCCCTTCTCGTTGATCTGCTCGCCGAGCCACATCAGGAAGGCCGTACCGGCCGTAAGCACGATGGCGATCAAGATATAGGTCGCCGGCGACGGATCGATGACCATCTTCGCGCTATAGATACGGTTAAAGCCGATCGAGGTCGCGAAAGCTTGGATCAAACCGAGGACAATCGTTAGGTAACGGGTCAACTGCGCCGACTTGCGCTTACCGATCTCGCCTTCTTTCGCCCACTCCGCAAGCTTTGGAATAACATCCATGGAGAGGAGCTGCACGATGATCGATGCCGTGATATACGGCATGATCCCGAGCGCGAAGATAGAGAATTGGAAAAGCGCGCCGCCCGAGAACGTATTGAGCAGGCCGAACAGCTCGTTGCCTTGCTGATTGGCCTGTTCCAGCACGCTCTTGTCGATGTTCGGCACCGGGACAAAGGAGCCGACGCGATAGACGAGCAGTATGAAAAGCGTGAATAGGATCCTCTTGCGAAGGTCCTCGACCTTCCAGATGTTGCTCACGGTAGCGAACATTAGATCACCTCGGAGTTACCGCCGGCGGCCTGGATTTTTTCAGCAGCGGATTTGGAGAACTTGTGGGCTTTTACGGAGATAGCTGCAGTCAGCTCGCCGTTGCCCAGAATCTTAATGCCGTCCTTAGGGTTCTTTACGATCCCTTCGGAAAGCAGCAGTTCCGGCGTTACTTCCGTGCCGGCTGCGAATCCGCTCAGTTGATCCAGGTTAACAATCGCGTATTCCGTAGCAAAACGGTCGTTGTTGAAGCCGCGCTTCGGAAGTCTGCGGTACAACGGGTTTTGACCGCCTTCGAAGCCGGGGCGTACGCCGCCGCCGGAACGGGCGTTCTGGCCTTTATGGCCGCGCGTGGACGTCTTGCCCATGCCGCTACCGATGCCGCGACCGACGCGTTTGCGGCTGAACTTGGATCCAGTTGCAGGAGAAAGTTCATGCAATTTCATCGTTCGTCGCACCTCCTTGATTGATTTGCCTTGCTATTGGCTATATAGCCTTATACTTCTTCGACGGTGATCAGGTGGCTAACAGTGTTAACCATGCCGCGAATCGCCGCGTTGTCTTCTTTAACGACCGTCGAGTTCACTTTGCCGAGGCCCAGCGATTTGACGGTTTGGCGTTGGTTCTCAGGACGGCCGATCAAGCTGCGCTTGAGGGTGATCTGCAATTTCGCCATTTTAACCCCTCCTTAACCCAACAGCTCTTCCACGGTTTTGCCGCGGAGCTTGGCTACGTCTTCGGCGCGCTTCAGGCGGGACAGACCTTCCAACGTCGCGTTGATCATGTTCATCGAGTTGGAGGAACCCAGCGATTTCGTCAAAATATCGCCGACGCCGGCCAGTTCGAGTACAGCGCGGACAGGACCGCCCGCGATGACGCCCGTACCTTCGGATGCCGGCTTCAGCAGCACTTTGCCGGCGCCGAAGTGACCCGTAACGGCGTGCGGAATCGTTTTGCCGACAAGCGGAATGAAAATCAAGTTCTTCTTAGCGTCATCGACGCCTTTGCGGATTGCGTCTGGCACTTCGCTGGCTTTGCCGATGCCCGCGCCAACCCAACCTTTGCCGTCGCCTACGACGACAAGTGCGCTGAAGCTAAAGCGACGGCCGCCCTTGACGACTTTGGAAACGCGGTTGATCTGGACCATTTTTTCGGTAAGTTCCAGGGAATTAGGATCTACACGCAAGTCGTTAACCTCCTTGTTTGCGTAATATTAGAACTGAAGACCGGCTTCGCGAGCCGCGTCCGCCAGTGCTTGAATGCGTCCGTGGTACAGGTAACCGCCGCGGTCGAATACGATGACCTCGTATCCCTTCGCCTTAGCGCGTTCTGCAACCAGTTGACCGACTTTAGCAGCCGCTTCAACGCTGCCGCCGTTGCCGATCTCGCCGATTTCCTTATCCAGCGTGGATGCCGATGCCAGGGTCACGCCCTTGACGTCGTCGATCAGCTGCGCATAGATATGCTTGGAAGAACGGAACACGGAGAGGCGCGGACGTTCGTTCGTGCCGCTGATCTTCTTGCGCACGCGCAGGTGACGCTTCAGACGGGCCTTGTTCTTATCGCCTTTGGTAATCATTCCGGGGTTCACTCCCTTCTCGCTTCGCTATCCGACCGGTCATCAGGCAACGGATCGCCGTGTGCCGGCCGAGTGCCATATCTTAAGCGGCGCGATGCCGCCTTTCATTACTTCTTCTTGCCGGCTTTGCCTTCCTTGCGGATAATGCGTTCGCCTTCGTACTTGATGCCTTTGCCCTTGTATGGCTCAGGCGGACGTACTTCGCGAATCTTCGCTGCAATCGCGCCGACCGCTTCCTTGTCGATGCCGCGAACCGTGATACGGTTCTGAGCAGGCACTTCGAATTCGATGCCGCTAGCAGCGACGAACTCGACCGGATGCGATTTGCCGACGTTCAGGACGAGCTTCTCGCCTTGCTTGCTGGCACGGTAACCGACGCCGACAAGCTCAAGGTTCTTGGCGAAGCCTTCGGTAACGCCGCTTACCATGTTGGCGACGACGGAGCGCGTCGTGCCGTGCAGGGCGCGGTGTTCTTTGTTGTCGGTAGGACGTTCGACGTTGATGACGCCTTCTTCGACAACCAGCTTCATGTCTTTATGCAGTGTGCGGCTCAGCGTGCCCTTGGGGCCCTTGACCGTGATGACGTTGTTGTCCAGGTTCACGTTCACGCCGTTTGGCACCTGGATGGGTTTGCGTCCGATACGGGACATTGGTACACCTCCTAACTTGTCGCTTTAAATTACCAGACGTAGCAAAGGACTTCGCCGCCGGCTTTCCCTTGACGGGCTTCCTTGTCGGTGATGATGCCTTTGGACGTCGAGATGATCGCGATGCCGAGGCCGCCGAGTACGCGCGGTACTTCGTTCGACTTCGTGTAAACGCGCAGGCCGGGCTTGCTGATACGCTTCAGGCCCGTGATGACGCGCTCGTTGTTCGGTCCGTACTTCAAGAAGATGCGGATCAAACCTTGCTTGTTGTCTTCAACGTATTCGGCGTCGCGGATAAAGCCTTCGCGCTTCAGGATCTCAGCAATTTGCTTTTTGACCGTAGACGCAGGCAGTTCCACCGATTCGTGGCGGACGAGATTCGCGTTGCGAATGCGCGTCAGCATATCTGCAATGGGATCAGACATAACCATGGGGTAAACCTCCTTCCCGAACTAGGCTGATTACCAGCTCGCTTTTTTAACGCCAGGAATCTGGCCTTTGTATGCCAATTCGCGGAAACAAATCCGGCAAATTTTAAACTTTTGCAGCACGGAGTGCGGACGTCCGCAGCGCTCGCACCGCGTGTAAGCCCGAACTTGGAACTTCGGCGGACGTTGCTGCTTGATTTTCATCGACGTTTTTGCCACTTTGCTTTCACACCTCCCGTAGGGTACCTTGGCTTGGATAGCCAGGCTTGGCGGAGTTACTTCACGAACGGTGCGCCCAGTTGGGTCAGCAGTTCGCGCGCTTCTTCGTCCGTATTCGCCGTCGTGACGATGACGATGTCCATCCCGCGGACCTTATCGATCTTGTCGTATTCGATCTCGGGGAAGATCAGTTGCTCCTTCAAGCCGAGCGTGTAGTTGCCGCGACCGTCGAACGATTTGCTCGAGATGCCGCGGAAGTCACGTACGCGAGGAAGCGAGATGTTGAACAACTTGTCGAGGAAGTAGTACATGCGGTCGCCGCGCAGCGTGACCTTCACGCCGATCGGCGCGTTTTCACGGAGACGGAAGCCTGCGATGGACTTCTTCGCACGGGTGATGACCGGCTTTTGACCGGCGATCTTTTGCAGATCTTCGACTGCCGCATCCAGAACCTTGGAGTTCGAGACCGCTTCGCCGACGCCCATGTTGATGACGATCTTCTCGATCTTCGGCACTTGCATGACCGATTTGTAGCTGAACTTCTGCACCAGTGCAGGCGCGATTTCAGCGTTGTAACGTTCCTTCATTCTTGCTGCCATGTGTCACAGTGACCTCCTTTCTTTCAGGGATCGTATTAGTCGATTTCTTGGCCGGACTTCTTCGCGACGCGGACTTTCGTGCCGTTGTCCAGCACCTTGTAGCCGATACGCGTAGGCTTGCCGCTCTTCGGATCAACGTGCATGACGTTGGATACGTGAATCGGCGCTTCCTGCTCGATGATGCCGCCTTGCGGGTTCGTCTGGGAAGGACGCGTATGCTTCTTCACCAGGTTGACGCCTTCGATCAGAACGCGGTTTTGACGCGGGTAAGCGGCGATTACGCGCCCCTTCTTGCCCTTGTCCTTGCCGGTGATGACGATGACGTTATCGTCTTTTTTGACGTGAAGCTTATTGTTGTGCGATTCCAGCACTTTTTTCAAACGGGGCATGGGTACACCTCCTTGAGTGTTTCTCCATGGACATCGGCCGGATTAAAGCACTTCCGGTGCCAGAGAAATGATTTTCATGAAATCACGTTCGCGAAGCTCACGTGCGACTGGCCCGAAGATACGGGTACCGCGCGGGCTCTTGTCTTCCTTGACGATAACGGCTGCGTTCTCGTCGAACGCGATGTAGGAGCCGTCTTTACGGCGTACCGAACGCTTCGTACGGACGATTACGCATTTAACGACATCGCCCTTCTTGACAACGCCGCCTGGTGTTGCTTGTTTGACGGAAGCGACGATCAGATCGCCGATGTGACCGACGCGACGTCCCGTGCCTCCAAGCACGCGGATACACATCAGTTCCTTCGCGCCGGAGTTGTCGGCAACGCGCAATCTCGTAAACGGTTGAATCATCGTGAGGTCCTCCTTTCGGTGCTAAGGTGGCGGTTCTTACAGAATAACGGCTTTCTCGGTAACTTCGACCAGGCGCCAGTTCTTGTCCTTGGACAGCTTGCGGGTCTCCATGATCTTCACGGTGTCGCCGATTTGTGCTTCGTTGTTCTCGTCGTGCGCTTTGAATTTCTTCGTGTACTTGATCCGCTTATGGTACAGGCTGTGCTTCTTGTGCGTTTCGACAGCCACTACGATCGTTTTGTCCATCTTGTCGCTAACGACTTTGCCGATCTGAACCTTACGGTTGTTGCGTTCGCTCATGGTAATACTCCTTCCCGGAGGCGTCTTGGGCTCGAATCAGCAATTAGCTGATGATACCCAGTTCACGCTCGCGCAAAATGGTTTTGGCCCGGGCAATCTCTTTCCGCAGTTCGCTGATGCGATGCGGGTTGTCCAGTTGGCCGGTAGCCAGTTGGAAACGAAGGTTGAACAGCTCTTCCTTGAAGCCGGAAACCTTCTGTTCGATTTCGACCGAAGTAAGGTTACGGAATTCACTGGCCTTCATTTGCTTCACCACCCAGTTCTTCGCGTTTCACGAACTTCGTCTTGATCGGCAGCTTGTGAGCAGCCAGACGCATCGCTTCGCGTGCGATTTCCTCGGAGACGCCTGCGAGCTCGAACAAAATCTTGCCCGGCTTCACGACGGCAACCCACTTCTCGACGTTACCTTTACCGCTACCCATCCGCACCTCGAGAGGCTTTTGAGTAATCGGCTTGGACGGGAAGATCTTGATCCATACCTTACCGCCACGCTTGATATAGCGGGTCATTGCGATACGCGCAGATTCGATCTGGCGGTTCGTAACCCACGAAGGCTCCAATGCTTGCAAGCCGAATTCGCCGAAGCTTACTTCCGTGCCGCCTTTGGCACGGCCCTTCATCTTCCCGCGGTGCTGCTTGCGGTGTTTGACGCGTTTAGGGACCAACATGCTTAGTTGCCTCCTTCCTCAGCTACTACTCTCTTCTTCTTGGCTGGAAGGACTTCGCCGCGGTAGATCCAGACTTTGACGCCGATACGACCGTAGGTCGTGTGCGCTTCAGCCGTACCATAGTCGATGTCGGCGCGCAGCGTGTGAAGCGGAACCGTTCCTTCGCTGTAGCCTTCCGTACGTGCGATTTCGGCGCCGCCCAGACGTCCGCTTACGAGGGTTTTGATGCCCTTAGCGCCCATGCGCAGCGTGCGCTGCATCGATTGCTTCATGGCGCGGCGGAACGAGATACGACGTTCGAGTTGTTGCGCGATGCTCTCGGCGACGAGGATGGCATCCATTTCCGGAGTCTTGATCTCGGAGATGTTGATGTGTACCTTCTTGCCGTTCGTCAGCTTCGTCAGCTGACCACGGATAACTTCTACTTCGGAACCGCCCTTGCCGATGACCATGCCCGGCTTGGCAGTATGAATCGTGACGTTGACGCGGTTCGCGGCGCGTTCGATCTCGAAGCGCGATACGGATGCGTCCTTAAGCTTGGCCTTGAGGAATTCGCGGATTTTGACATCTTCCATAAGAAGCGTGCCGAAATCCTTGTCGGCGTACCACTTGGATTCCCAATCGCGGATGACGCCGATACGAAGACCGACCGGATTTACTTTCTGACCCACACGTTATCCCTCCTTATTTCTCGGATACGACCAGCGTGATGTGGCTGGAGCGCTTGAAGATGCTGAACGCGCGGCCCTGCGAACGGGGTTGGAACCGTTTGAGGGTCGGACCTTCGTTGACGAATGCTTCGCTGATAACCAGCTTGTTGACGTCGAGCTGATAGTTGTGCTCTGCGTTAGCCACTGCGGAGTTCAGGAGCTTCTCCAGGATCGGGGAAGCCGAACGCGGCGTGTGGCGCAGAATGGCGATTGCGTCGCCTACCTTCTTGCCGCGGATCAGATCTGCGACCAGACGGACTTTGCGGGCCGGGATACGAATGTATCGCGCTACGGCCTTGGCTTCTTGTGCCATCGATGTACCTCCTCCCGTGTTGCGTTCGCCGGACGAAGCCGGCGCTTAGGATTTATCGTTTGCCGGTCTTCTTGTCATCGGCGGTATGGCCTTTGTACGTGCGCGTAGGCGCGAATTCACCAAGCTTGTGACCGACCATGTCTTCCGATACGTATACCGGCACATGCTTGCGGCCATCGTAGACGGCGAACGTATGACCTACGAATTGCGGGAAAATCGTCGAGCGACGCGACCACGTCTTGATGACGACTTTCTTGCTGGACTCGTTCAGCACTTCGACTTTCTTAAGCAGATAGCCGTCGATGAACGGGCCTTTCTTTAAGCTGCGACCCATGGGTAAATCCTCCCTTCAGCCCGGAATGGACTCGCCTTTACTTGCGGCGGCGTACGATGTATTGGCTCGAGGCCTTCTTCTTCTTGCGCGTCTTGTAACCGAGCGTCGGCTTGCCCCAAGGGGACAGAGGAGACTTGCGGCCGATTGGAGCGCGGCCTTCGCCACCGCCGTGCGGGTGATCGACCGGGTTCATGACGACACCGCGGACAACCGGGCGTTTGCCGAGGTTGCGGGAGCGGCCGGCTTTACCGATGTTGATCAGCTCGTGGTCTTGGTTGCCCACGGATCCGATCGTAGCGCGGCACTGCTTCAGGATGCGGCGAATCTCGCCGGATGCCAGGCGGATCGTGACGTAAGTCTCTTCCTTACCCAGCAGTTGAGCTTCGGTGCCTGCAGCGCGAACGAGTTGTCCGCCCTTGCCTGGCTTCAGCTCGATGTTGTGGATAACCGTACCGACCGGGATGTTCTCCAGCGGAAGGGCATTGCCCACTTTGATGTCGGCGTCAGCGCCGGATACGATTTGATCGCCGACTTTCAAGCCTTTCGGAGCGACGATGTAGCTCTTTGCGCCATCCAGGTAGTGGATCAGAGCGATATAAGAGGTACGGTTCGGATCGTACTCGATCTGAGCGACCTTGCCCGGTACGCCGTCCTTGTTACGCTTGAAATCGATGATACGATACTTGCGCTTGTGTCCGCCGCCTTGGTGACGAACCGTAATCTTACCTTGGTGGTTACGACCGCCGCGCTTCGACAGCGGTGCAAGCAAGGATTTCTCCGGTACGTTCGTGGTGACTTCCTCGAACGTAGACATCGTCATCTCACGACGGCTTGGCGATGTCGGATTAAACTTTTTGACTGGCACTTGGTTTCCCTCCTTACTTTACGAAGATGTTAGACCGATGCTTCGAAAAATTCGAGCGGCTTGCTGTCCGCGGACAGCTGCACGATGGCCTTCTTCCATTCGGAAGTGTAGCCCGAGTGACGGCCGTAGCGGCGCGGCTTCGGCGGTACGCGCATCGTGTTGACGCTGACGACCTTCACCTTAAAGATCGCTTCGATCGCTTGCTTGATTTCCGTCTTGTTCGTGCGAAGGTCGACTTCGAAGACGTACTTCAGCTGATCGATGAATTCGCTCGTGCGTTCCGTGATGACGGGGCGCTTGATAATATCGCGAGGGTCTTTCATTACGCGAATACCTCCTCGACTTTAGCGACCGCGTCCTTCGTGATGATCAACTTGTCATGGACAAGAACATCGAGCACGTTGATTCCGTTGGCGGAGACGAACTTGACGCCAGGAATGTTGCGTGCGGACAGGGCCACATTATTCTCATAATCGGCAGTGACGACGAGCGCTTTGCGACCGACCTTGAGGTTGTTCAGAATGCCTTTGAATTCCTTCGTCTTAGGCGATGCCAGGCTCAGTTGGTCCAGGACGATGATGTCGCTGGCGATGACTTTGCTGGACAGCGCGGACTTGATCGCCAGACGGCGAACCTTGCGAGGAAGTTTGAAGCCGTAGCTGCGCGGAGTCGGTCCAAAGACAACGCCGCCGCCCTTCCATTGCGGGGAGCGGATCGAGCCCTGACGAGCGCGGCCGGTACCCTTTTGCTTCCATGGCTTGCGGCCGCCCCCGCGTACTTCGGAGCGTCCTTTAGTCTTGTGAGTGCCTTGGCGCACGGCTGCTTGTTGAAGCACGACCGCGCTGTGCATGACCGATGCATTCGGGTTAACGCCGAAGATCAGGTCCGACAATTCGATCTCGCCGACCGCGCTGCCGCTCACGTTGTATACAGATACTTTAGGCATGTGGTAGTCCTCCTTTCTTGTTGAATCGGATTATTTCTTCACCGACGAGCGGAGTTTGAGGTAGCTGTTGCGAGCGCCCGGCACGGAACCCTTGATCAGGATAACGTTGCGTTCAACGTCGATCTTGACGACTTCAAGGTTTTGAACCGTGATCGTCTCGGAGCCGAGACGGCCGTGCATTTTCTTGCCCTTCGGTACGCGGTTTGCGTCGCGGATCGTAGCAAGCGAGCCGTTACCGCGGTGGTACTTCGAACCGTGCGTCATCTTGCCGCGTTGGAAGCCCCAACGCTTGATGGCGCCTGCAGTTCCCTTACCCTTCGAAATACCCGTTACGTCAACAAACTGCCCTTCGGCAAATACGTCAACTTTAACTTCAGCGCCGACTTCGAGTTCCGAAGATCCGCTAACTTCGCGGATGAAGCGCTTGGGCGCCGTACCGGCCTTCTTTGCATGGCCCGTTTCCGGCTTGTTTGCGAGCTTTTCGCGCTTGTCGGCAAAGCCGAGTTGCACAGCTTCGTATCCGTCGTTGTCGGAAGTTTTCTTCTGCAGCACGACGTTTGGCGTTGCTTCGATGACAGTGACCGGCACGACGCTTCCGTCAGCCGCGAACACTTGCGTCATACCGAGCTTACGTCCCAAGATTCCTGGCATGTTGACACCTCTCTTCTACTTCTTATTCACATCTGGATAAGTCTTTGTCGTGCTTATTACAGCTTGATCTCGATGTCAACGCCGGACGGCAGGTCCAGACGCATCAGCGCGTCGACCGTTTGCGGCGTCGGATTGACGATGTCGATCAGGCGCTTGTGCGTACGCATTTCGAACTGCTCACGCGAATCCTTGTACTTGTGGACCGCGCGCAGGATCGTGATGATCTGCTTTTCGGTCGGCAGCGGGATCGGACCGGATACGCCGGCACCCGTGCGCTTTGCCGTTTCTACGATCTTCTCCGCGGATTGATCAAGAATGCGGTGGTCGTAGGCTTTCAAACGGATACGGATTTTTTGCTTTGCCATAGAAAATTCCCTCCTTCATTCGCCCAATTTTGGAATCGGACATACTCCGCGAGAATACCCCGACATTCACCGCTCAGCCGCCCTATGGCAAAGGGGCCGGGTGTGTCGGCAACCTCTCACATCATCGCACAGTCGCAGACCAACATTTATTATTATAGCGATTCGCCTAGATCAATGCAACAAATTTTTAGTCAAAATGAAAAGTAATCATGGCACGTCCCTTGAACACCCCTTTCATCACTCCTGATCAAGCGATCCGTCATCGTGTTTCTTCTATATAACTGTTATTCCGTCCATAAAAGAAAAGCCGATCGCGTATGCGTCGGCTTTTCTCAATTAAACGATCGTTCGGTCAAACGCGGAACCGGCTGACTGCTTCGTTGAGCTCCGTCGCAAGCGACCGAAGCTGTTCGGCAGAACCGGCGATCTCTTGAACGGAAGCAAGCTGTTCTTCGGATGCCGCAGCCACCTGCTGCGATTCTTCCGAAGAGCGCTTGGCTACGCGTTCAAGCTCCTCGATGGATGCGGCAACCTGCTGGCTGCCTGCCGACATCTGTTGCGATGCGGCGGATACGTCCTGCACTTGATCGGATACATCCCTTACCGCTTGAAGGATCGTCCGGAACGAATCGCCCGTTCGCGTAGCGAGCGCTGTGCCTGCCCTCGCTTCTTCGGCCGATTGCGACAAGGTCGATGCCGCCGCGGACGTCTTGGCACTTACGGCATGCAGAATCGTCGCAATCGCTTCGGACGATTCCTTGGAGCGTTCGGCCAGCTTGCGGATCTCCTGCGCGACAACGGCAAATCCCTTGCCTTGCTCGCCTGCGCGGGCCGCTTCGATCGATGCGTTCAGCGCGAGCAAGTTCGTCTGATTGGCGACTTCCGCGATCATGCTGACGATTTCCTGAATTTTCACGCTCGAAGCTTGCAGTTCTCCTATTATATCGCTGGCACCGAACACATCCTGCTCGATCTGCCGCATTTGCCGCGCCGTATCCTCCAGGGTTTGCTCGCCTGCCGTCGCCAACTCGGCCGTACCGCCCGCGAGTTCGGACAACGTTGCCGACGATTCCGCGATACGACCGATCCCGATCGCGATCTCGGACATCGCACGCTGACATTCCTGCGAGCTCGTCAATTGCGCTTCGGCTCCCGAGGCCACGGTTTGAATCGACTCCGTAATCTCTCCTGTGGCGACAGCCGCTTGCGCGGAAGTATCCTTTAGCGTGCGCGAAGCGGCGGTTACCTCGTCTGCCGTACGCTTAACGCTCCCCGTCAGATCCCTAAGGCTACGGACCATCGCATTAAACGATTCCGCCGCCTGTCCGATTTCATTATTCGAGCTCACCGGCACTTGTACGGTCAGATCTCCCTTCGCCGCTTCTTGAGCGAGAGCGGCCAGTCGCTTGAGCGGGCGCAGCGCGTAACGCATAAAGAGGACAAGCAGCAAAATCGCGGCCGCTGCGATTGCAACGCCAATCCAGACCGTGCGGATCAACAAGCCGTTGATCCGCCCTTGAACCTTGCCGTAATCATAGTCTAGGCCGAGTACCGCGACAACTTGTC
Source organism: Cohnella sp. GCM10012308 (assembly GCF_042649185.1). Lineage (NCBI taxonomy): Bacteria > Bacillati > Bacillota > Bacilli > Caryophanales > Paenibacillaceae > Cohnella > Cohnella sp. GCM10012308. Next base: position 53,005 of record NZ_JBHRYU010000041.1, on the reverse strand, counting down.
CAGAGTCGTTCTTCACCGGTCCCTGATAGGATATCCAATTTCCGACGTTATCCGTATAGGCATCGCTGAGCGACGACTTTCCGGCCAAAGCGTCCATATATGCCCGTTTAAAATCCCCGGAAAGCATGTAGTCGTTCCCGGTATGATTACCGGCTTCATCCAACGCTTGATTGACTTGAAGCAGGACGACCTTCGTCCCTTCCGCCGTCTCTTCGGAGAATGTCGAGAAGTAATAGGAATTGATCATAAGGTCTCCGTCGGTCATGGCATCCAGCAATCTGCGCAATATGCCCTGGCTCTCCTGGTCGGGCTCCGCTCCCTTTTCAAAAGCTTCGGCTACGGGCTGCAACAGATTCGTATTGGCCGAGGCCTGCGCAGCAAGCCGGTCGCCTATGGACATAAACTCTTTGTATGCAGCATCGCGCTGCGCGTTGTATTGAAGCCACGACATGATTCCAATCAGGAAGATAAACAGCACGGACAGAACAAGACTGCTTGTAAAAACCAGGCTTTTGCGAATTTGAAGTCTAGACAGATGGATGCACCTCGCCCTTGGATTTGTTTCTATTATAAGGGAGAAAGGTTAGAAATACATGTCATTTCTTGTCGAATAAAGACCCATATTGTCGTATCTTTCACAGACATTGTTTACCGTAACAAAAAGAAGACCTTATCCGGCGCAGTGCCCGATAAGGTCTTCTCTAGGTAAGGCGAAATTACTTTTGGATGGAAGCAACAGCGCCGGCGCCAACCGTACGGCCGCCTTCGCGGATGGAGAAGCGAGTGCCTTCTTCAACAGCGATAGGAGCGATCAGCGAAACGGTAACGGTGATGTTGTCGCCAGGCATAACCATCTCAGTGCCTTCCGGCAGGTTGATGATACCCGTAACGTCAGTTGTACGGAAGTAGAACTGAGGACGGTAGCCCGTGAAGAAAGGCTTGTGACGGCCGCCTTCTTCTTTGGTCAGGACGTAGATTTGAGCCGTGAATTCCGTGTGCGGCTTAACCGAACCCGGCTTAGCGATAACTTGACCGCGCTCGATGTCCTTACGGTCAACACCACGAAGCAGTGCGCCAACGTTGTCGCCGGCTTGAGCGGAGTCAAGCAGCTTGCGGAACATTTCAACGCCCGTTACAACGGATTTGCGGGAATCTTCAACCAGACCGATGATTTCAACTTCATCGCCGATTTTGATCGTACCACGCTCAACACGGCCCGTAGCAACAGTACCGCGACCCGTGATCGTGAACACGTCCTCGACAGGCATCAGGAAAGGCTTAGCTACGTCGCGCTCTGGTTGCGGGATGTAGGTGTCGACTTGTTCGAACAGCTCAACGATCTTGTCAGCCCAAGGGCCATCAGGATTTTGAAGAGCTTCACGAGCAGCGCCGCGGATGATCGGCGTGTCGTCGCCCGGGAACTCGTACTCGTTCAGCAGGTCGCGAACTTCCATTTCAACCAGCTCGAGGAGTTCTTCGTCTTCAACCATGTCGCACTTGTTCAGGAATACGACGATGTAAGGAACGCCTACTTGCTTGGAGAGCAGGATGTGCTCGCGCGTTTGCGGCATAGGGCCGTCAGCTGCGGATACAACCAGGATCGCGCCGTCCATTTGAGCAGCGCCGGTGATCATGTTCTTGACATAGTCGGCGTGTCCAGGGCAGTCAACGTGAGCATAGTGACGGTTAGGCGTTTCGTATTCAACGTGAGCCGTGGAGATCGTGATACCGCGCTCGCGCTCTTCGGGAGCCTTGTCGATTTGGTCGAACGCAACAGCTGCGCCGCCGTATTTCTTGGACAGAACCGTCGTGATGGCAGCCGTCAGCGTCGTTTTGCCGTGGTCGACGTGGCCGATCGTACCGATGTTAACGTGCGGTTTATTACGTTCAAATTTAGCCTTTGCCATGGATCTTTTCTCCTCCTTGTTAGTAAAGCCATTTTTATAGGGAGGACAAACCGGAGACCTCAGGCCCCGCGGCTCGTCCGAATGCCCGAAAACTTAAGCGCCTTTGCTCTTGGAGACGATCTCTTCGGAGATCGACTTCGGCACTTCTTCGTAGTGCGACAGTTCCATGGAGAATACGCCACGGCCCTGCGTACCGGAACGAAGGACGGTCGAGTAGCCGAACATTTCAGCCAACGGCACCTTGGCGCGCACGATGAGCGCACCGTGACGGGTGTCGCTGCCTTCGATGCGTCCGCGGCGGGAGCTGAGCATGCCCATTACATCGCCCATGTACTCTTCCGGAACAGTTACTTCGACCTTCATGATCGGCTCGAGCAGGATAGGATTACACTTGTCCTTGGCAGCCTTAAGCGCCATCGAGCCGGCGATCTTGAACGCCATTTCGTTCGAGTCGACGTCGTGGTACGATCCGTCGAAGATCGTCGCTTTGATATCGACGAGCGGGAAGCCGGCGAGTACGCCGTTCTTCATCGACTCTTCGATACCGGCTTGTACCGGCGCGATGTATTCGCGAGGTACTACGCCGCCGACAACCTTGTTCTCGAACACGAAGCCGGAGCCTGCTTCGAGCGGTTCGAACTCAACCCAACAATGGCCGTATTGGCCGCGTCCGCCGGATTGGCGAACGAACTTGCCTTCGACCTTCGCTGAAGTCTTGAACGTCTCGCGGTAAGCAACTTGCGGCTTGCCCACGTTCGTCTCGACCTTGAATTCGCGAAGCATGCGGTCAACGAGAATTTCCAGGTGAAGCTCGCCCATACCGGCGATGATCGTCTGGCCAGTCTCTTCGTCCGTATGCGCACGGAAGGTCGGATCCTCTTCGGACAGCTTCTGGAGCGCGATACCCATCTTGTCTTGGTCAGCCTTGGTCTTAGGCTCAACCGCAAGCTGGATAACCGGCTCGGGGAAGTTCATCGATTCGAGGATAACCGGGTTCTTCTCGTCACACAGCGTATCGCCAGTCGTCGTGTCCTTCAGACCGACTGCCGCGGCGATGTCGCCGGAGTAGACGATGCTGATTTCTTGACGGCTGTTCGCGTGCATCTGCAGAATACGGCCGATACGTTCGCGCTTGTTCTTCGTCGCGTTGACGACGTACGAACCGGAGTTCAGAACGCCGGAATAGACGCGGAAGAACGTCAGCTTGCCGACAAACGGGTCGGTCATGATCTTGAACGCCAGCGCCGAGAACGGCTCCGAGTCGGAAGAATGACGAACCGTCTCTTCGCCGTCTTCGGTCGTGCCCTTGATTGCAGGGACGTCGATCGGAGCCGGGAGGAAGTCGACGACAGCATCCAGCATTGGCTGAACGCCCTTGTTGCGGTAAGAAGAGCCGCAGACGACCGGGAAGATACGGACTTCCACGACGCCCTTGCGAAGAGCTGCCTTGATCTCGGCGACCGACAGTTCTTCCCCTTCAAGATACTTCGCCATGAGATCGTCGTCAAGCTCGGCGACCTTCTCGACGAGCTCAAGACGCAGTTCTTCGGCTTGGTCGGCCAAGTCGGCCGGAATCTCAACCGTCTTCGGATCTTTGCCGAGGTCGTCCTCGTACACATAAGCGACTCGTTCGATCAAGTCGATCATGCCTACGAATCCGTTCTCTGCACCGATCGGAAGCTGGATGGCAACAGCATTGGCTTGCAGACGCAAGCGCATGTCGCGGACAACGTTCAGGAAGTCTGCGCCGATGATGTCCATCTTGTTAACGTAAGCGATGCGCGGAACGCCGTAACGGTCGGCTTGACGCCATACCGTTTCGGATTGAGGTTCTACGCCTTCTTTGGCGCTAAATACGCCGACAGCCCCGTCCAATACGCGCAGCGAGCGCTCGACCTCGACCGTAAAGTCAACGTGTCCCGGTGTGTCGATAATATTGATGCGGTGACCTTTCCATTGAGCGGTAGTCGCAGCAGACGTGATCGTGATGCCGCGCTCTTGCTCTTGCTCCATCCAGTCCATGGTAGCGGCGCCTTCATGCACTTCGCCGATCTTGTGGACACGGCCGGTATAGAACAGGATCCGCTCGGTCGTAGTCGTCTTGCCTGCATCAATATGCGCCATAATGCCGATGTTGCGCGTATTTTGCAAGGAGAACTCTCTAGCCATGCAATGGTCTCCTTTCGTTCCCTAGTGTCCGCGGGATTACCAGCGGTAGTGGGCGTACGCTTTGTTGGCTTCAGCCATCTTGTGCGTGTCTTCGCGCTTCTTGACGGCAGCGCCGGTGTTGTTCGAAGCGTCGAGAATCTCGGCCGCCAGACGCTCTTCCATCGTCTTCTCGCCGCGGTTGCGGGAGTAGTTGACAAGCCAGCGCAGTCCAAGGGACGTGCGGCGCTCCGGCTTGACTTCGATCGGAACTTGGTAGTTAGCACCGCCTACACGGCGAGCCTTAACTTCGAGCACAGGCATGATGTTCTTGATGGCAGCTTCGAAAACTTCCATCGGATCCTTGCCGGAGCGCTCTTGAATCAGCGTGAACGCATTGTAAAGCAGCTGTTGGGCTACGCCCTTCTTGCCGTCGATCATGATGCGGTTGACGAGGCGAGTGACGAGCTTGCTGTTGTATACCGGATCCGGGAGCACGTCCCGCTTCGGTACTGGTCCTTTACGTGGCATCTGAGTTCCTCCTTTCCCATATCAATGATAAAGCCGAAATGTTCCGGCAGAATTATCTTACTTCTTCACCTTAGCGCGCTTCGTACCGTACTTGGAACGAGCTTGCTTGCGGTTGTTGACGCCTGCGGTATCGAGCGCGCCGCGAACGATGTGATAACGTACGCCCGGAAGGTCCTTGACCCGGCCGCCGCGAATCAGTACGACGCTGTGCTCTTGCAGGTTGTGACCGATACCCGGAATGTAAGCCGTGACTTCTACGCGGTTCGTCAGACGTACACGCGCATACTTACGAAGTGCGGAGTTCGGTTTTTTCGGCGTCATCGTGCCTACGCGCGTGCATACGCCGCGCTTTTGAGGAGCGCTCAGGTCGGTCTCGATGCGCTTCAGGGCATTGAATCCCTTTTGCAGAGCAGGAGACTTGGACTTGACCACCTTAGGCTCGCGACCCTTGCGGACGAGCTGGTTAATTGTTGGCATGTTGCCACCCCCTTCCCATGATTGCCTTGCATTAAACTAACGGCTACCGGTTCCCGCGGCGCGAAGCCCACAGATCCAGGCGGTTCATTTTGAGATAAACGAAAGGGTCCGCCCGCTGTACTCCCCATACGAGAAGCGCGGTTAGGTCCCGGTTCATGCTCTCTCTACTACCACGGCCATCGCCGTGCCGACATCGATTCCGCACCGTCTGCCAAGTTCGCGCATGGTGCTCACCTCGGTTAAGGGAACGCCGCGTTGCTGGCATAACTGCGCGATGCGGCCGATCAGGCGCGAATCTGCATCTTGCGCGACATAGACGCCGATGGCCTTGCCTTGTTCTACCATCTTGGTCGTCTGCTTGGTGCCGACTTTGACGTTGTTCGCGAGATGATGAGCTATCAAGTCCATCAAAACAACTCCTACGAAACGATCAAAATCCACCACGTCGGGCACACACATAGGCTATCTTAACACCTCGTATAGGCAGTGTCAAGAGAACCTTGGGCCCGAATATCTTTTAGCCGAATCGCTTTCCACGCGTCCCTTCGTTCAGACGTAGAAGCGCCCCGCCGGCATCGGCGAGGTGCTTGTTCTCACGCTCTTCTTAGAAGAAGGTAGATAAAATAGGGCGCGCCGATAAAAGAAACGACGATGCCGGCCGCGATCCCTTCGGGATCCGCTACGTTCCGGCCGATCGTATCGGCAAGCAGCAGCAGGAATCCGCCGATCAGCACCGACACGGGCACAAAACGCTGAAACCTGGGACCGACAAGTGACTTGGCGATATGCGGCGCCATCAATCCCACGAACGCGATGCCGCCCGTTACGGCTACCGCGGACGCAGCGAGCGCTACCGCAGCAAGCAGCAGCAGACCGCGATCGCGTGAGATCCGGACGCCGCTTCCGACGGCAGTCGCGTCATTCAGCGACAGCAAGTTCAGCGTGTTGGATTTGTACATCGCATACGGGAGGAGTACCAGAATCCATGGCAGCTGCGCCCACAAGAAGGTCCAGTCCGTCCCCCACACATTGCCAGCGAGCCAACGCGAGATGAAGTCGACTTTGTAAATATCGACCGCGGACGTAATGAATACCATCAAGCCCGATAAACCGAGCGAAAAGCCGATGCCTGTAAGGACAAGCCGCATGGGATGAAGGCCGGATTCCCGGCTGTAAGAAAACGCGTAAAGCAAACCCGCCGTCAAAACCGCGCCTATAAAGGCAGACACCGGAATGACGTAAACAAATGCGCCGGGATCGGCCGGAATGAGCAAAAAGCTTACCGCGACGCCGAGCCCCGCCCCCGAGTTGATGCCGAGAATGCCGGGATCGGCCAGATCGTTATTCGTGACTCCCTGCAGAATGGAGCCCGACAGCGCCAGTGCCATGCCGGCCGCCAGCACGATGCAAATGCGGGGTAGACGAAGTTCGAACAAGACGAACTTTTCTTTGAACTCTCCATGCCCGAGCAAGGTCGGCAATATTCTTCCATAGGAGACGGAAGACGAGCCTAATCCCAGGCTTAAGATAACGGTCAACAAAATGAGTGCCGCCAGCGCCACGAGCAAGACACGCTGCTTGCGAATCGAACGGGCGTCCGTCATGGGGTGGTCTTCACTCCTTTGCGCACGATAAACAAGAAGAACGGCAGCCCCATGACCGCGATGATGGAAGCCATCGGCGCCTCATAGGGAGCGATCGCGTTCCGCGCGATCGTGTCCGCTGCCAGCATGAAGAGCGCGCCTACGACAGCGGACATCGGTACTACCTTGCGGTAATCCGTGCCGACGACAAACCGTACGATATGCGGAATCATCAGGCCGACAAACGCCATGTTGCCGATAAGGGCGACGGAGGCTCCGGTCAGAACGACGACCGCGGCGTACAAGACGAACTTAATCTGGCCGGTACGGAGCCCGAGCCCGATGGCCGCCTCCTCGTTGGCGCTGAGCAGCGTGAGCGCCTTGCCCAGGACGATCGCCGCGACGACGCCCGCGGCGATGAACGGCGCGATCGTGCCGATCTGCTGCCATGTCGTGCCGATAAGCCCCCCCGCCGTCCACATCGATACGCTTTTTGATATTTTAAAGGAAAGACCGATACCTTCAGCTATGGCATACAAAAATAAGGACACAGCCGAACCCGCGAGCACCATCCGGATCGGAGACATGCCGCCTCTGCGCGAGGCGCCGATGCCGAGCACCAGGCAAGCGCCAATCCCCGCGCCGATGAAGCAGGCGACCATCGTACCGAAGTATCCGACAGCCGGCATCGTCGCCATCGTGAACGCCAACGCCGCATTGGCGCCCGAGGACAAGCCGATCAATCCGGGATCGGCAAGCGGGTTGCGCGTCAGACCTTGCATGACGGCTCCGGCAACCCCGAGCGCCGCCCCGACGATCATGCCGGCCGTCTCGCGGGGAAGCCGGAGCTCGCGAAGGACGGTAAGCTGCTCGCCGACAGCATGGGTCGTTAACGCTAACCATACGTCGCTAAGCGTCGTGTCTTTGGCACCATAAACCATCGAGATCGTAAACATGCCCGCGAGCGCGATCAATCCCACGACGATGGCCAAAGCAAAATTCCATTTTCTATTCGAATTCATCTGCCGCTCCGCTTTCTATTTAAAAATAGGAAAGGGGAACTTCGCGCGCGCGAAATTCCCGGTGTATACGGGGACCGTTAGTTGCCGAGGAACTTATCCTTGAAAAACTCCAGCTGCCATTCCAGCGTCATGGCGTCGTTGAAGTAGAACGTCCGCGAGTCGACTTCGTATACGCGGTTGTTTTTCACTGCCGGAATGTTCTTGTAGGTAGCGGTCTGCTGGAAGGAAGTGTCGGCGCCAGGGTCCTTGCTCAAAATGATATAGTCGCCGGCATAGTCGGGCAGCACCTCTGCCGAAAGCGTGAAATAGCCGTCTTTTGCGGTCGCTTCCTTTACCTTGGGCTGCATGTTGAGGCCCATCAGCTGGAACAGAATCTCCGTGCCGCGTCCCCATGCATCGCCGAACGTGTAGACTTGCTTGTCGTATGCCTCGATGACCGAGACGGTGGCGTCGGCGCCGATTTTCGCCTTGATCTGCTCGCCTACGTCCGCCGCACGCTTCTTGAAGTCGTCGATCCAGGCTTGCCCTTCCTTTTCCTTGTTCAATGCCTTGGCGATCTCCAGATGCTGCGTCAGATAGTCCACCTTGTTGTACGTATAGGTGACGAGCGGCGCGATCTTCTTCAGCTTATCGAGATTTTTGCTGTCGGAGGAGCCGATAATGAGATCGGGCTTAAGCTCGATGATCTTTTCCAGATCTTCGTCGGACACCTCGGTTACGCCCTGCAGCTTTTCGGCGAATTTAGGATTGTTCAACGACCACGAATCGACGCCGACCATCGGCACGCCGAGTTGGAGCACGTCGCCTGTATAGCCGGTCAGTACGACCACGCGCTGCGGATTCGCGGGAACTTCAACCGGACCGGTCTCCGACTGGTAGGTAATCGTCCCGGTCTGCGCCTCCGCCGACGGGCTGACGGAAGGACTGGCCGAAGCGCTCTCGGAAGCGCCGGTTGTCGCGGCGGCGGAGCTGCTCGCGGCAGGCGATGCATTGCTTCCTTTATTATTGTTGCCGCATGCGGCCAGCGCAAATGCTGCGACCATGAATAAGGCGATCAGTAGCAGACCTCTGCCAAGTGTAGTGCGATTGAATTGCGAATGTGCCTGTCTTTTCATTTCTCTGCCCCCAACTATGAATGATTATCATTATCATTGATAACGTTTATCATTACTTTAGGGGTTCCCGTCTGTTTTGTCAACGAAAAACTAGCGGCACACGCCATGCTGCAGTCTAAAACTTTTTAACAGCGGCCCGTACGACATAACCTCCGCATAATAGCCGTGCATACGCAAGCGCATACAAAATGGTGCCTACCGCCGTCCACGACGAGGTATGTTCCAACCCGCTCAGAACCTCCGACAAGACGCCGGCAGGCGGCAGCAGCCAGCGGACGAACGTCATGCGCTCAGGGAGCTGCGCAACCGCGCTGGCGGAAGCAAGCGACAGTACCATGAAACCGATCAGGGCGGGAAGCGAGGCCGCGGACCTGCCGAAGCCGCGGTCCGTGAACCAAAGCGCGATTCCCGTGCCCAACAGAGAAGAAGCGATATGGACACAAGCGGCGACCAACCATTCCTCCGGAGCGGGCCACCGTTCCAGCTTCCCGGCTAACGCCGGATAGAGGACGGCAAAAGCAGCGAGCAGCAAGCCGATAGCCGCCATCAGCAGCAGTTTGGACAGATAATAAGCGTTGGCACTGCCGGCATGCATGGCCGTCACCGATTGTTGGGCTTCCGGCTCCAGGTCCGTCAAGCCCCAGATGATCCAGGCGGATATGACGAACAACCAGACGGACGAGAACGCATAGCTCTCCAAGACCGGATTCGGCGATATCGTGTAGATAAAAAGGAGTAAGCCGACATAGGCGATCAATGGAGCCACGTATCGGTAAGATCTCGTGTAATAGGTTAAATGGTATCGAATCAGCGGCAGCACGTTTACACCATCCTTCCGGCGCCCGTTGCAACCGAATCAATGGAGGCTCCCGCCTCCAGCAGTTCTTTAAGCAACGCATCGCTGCTTGCAGGCTCGGTCCAGTATACGGCCTCTTGATTCTCCGCTCTGCATTTTATCGTTCCCGGCCAGTTTGCGAAAGCCTTCGCATCCTCCCCCCGCCCTTCCGGCCATCGAGACACGATACGGCGCCAGCGCTTGCCCTCTATCGAGGCAGCGTTCGCCGCGACCGACTGGATTCGACCTTCCGAGATCGCCACGATCCGGTCCGTCCATTGACCGATCAGCGCCCGCTCATGGCTTGCCGCCACGATAGCCGTCCCCTTCTGCCTCAAGCTCATCAGCATGGAAGCTAGCACGCCTTGCGCTTCTTCGTCCAACCCGCCGATCGGCTCGTCCAATAAAAGCAGTTCCGGATCGCCAAGCAGTGCCTGCACGAGATTCACTTTTTGGAGCATGCCTTTCGAAAAAAATTTCATTTGCTGCCCTGGCTTGTCCCGCAGGTCCACCAATTCAAGAAGCTCCTCGATTCTTCTCGTCCTCGCCGCCGCTTCCAGCCCTCGAATCGAAGCCATATGGTGCAAGTACTCGCGAGCCGTAAATTTGAGCTTTGGCAGATGATCGGGCGCGTAACCGATGATGAGGCTGCCCCCTTCGCCGGATCCGCGCACTTCTCTTTTGCCGGAAGAAAGCGCCGAAAGTCCCGCCATCAGTTTTAGCAGCGTACTCTTGCCCGAGCCGTTCGGTCCGGTAAGAGCCACCGTCTCTCCCCTGCTCATCTCCAGGGTAACGCGGTTAAGCACCGTTTTTCCTTTATATTGCTTGCTCGCCTGCACAAGACGGAGTACGACGTTCGGATTCACGGTCCTTCCTCCCGTTCGTTAACGGACATTTATATTAATACTATTAAAATTAAAGTCCGTTTCACAATGCGATTATTCACATTTTCGGCGGAATTATCCCGAACTTGTGGGCAGTTTGGGGAGATATTGGGGGTATTTCATGCTTTTCTCACTTATGCACAGGCGAATAATCTATTCAACGGCTATCCCCCGTGGACAAGTTAGCGGAGATTGTCTCTATCCACATGTGGATAAGCGCCGGCACGTCAAATAGCCTGTCCGCTCGCTTCATAAGAAGGAGGCAAACAGGCGTTTGGGACGGTCCTACGAAACAATTGAAGCGGGCTCCCATGCGGCGTTTAGAAGGCGTCGAGGAAAAAGACGACGTAGATTGCGGCCAGCAGCCATAGCACAGGGATGAAGCCCCACCAGAGCGCGCCTTTGAACCTGCGCTTGTGGTAAAGCGCCCAACTGATGATCAGACTGACAATCAGCGCGACCGGATAAGCCCAGTAAAAAACGACAACTGCGAACGGCCATGTTTCTATGACGGAGTCCGGAGAATCCAAGGCGATAAATGACGTGAGGGCGACGACTACCCAGGGGACAACGAGAAGGACGAAGATGAGTTGGCAAATCAATAGCGTCGCTACTGCTTTAGCGTTTTTCAAGGCGCATATCGCCTCCTTCCCTTAGGTCCCCGTCTGCAAGACGTTGGCGCAACGGCCTTCCTCTCCGATCGCACAGGGCTTTCCTAGATTTTACCCATACTTTTAGGGTTTCGTAAACCTCGCTCAACAGAAAAACTGCCGGGCAGCGTGCCCGGCAGTCTGCGATGCATGGCTTACTTAATTGAAGCGTTCGGCCGATCGGCGGCGCATTAGTCCGCCGATACCGGCTCCAGCTCGGCTTCGTCCTCGTAGCCTTCTTCGGTCGGATCGACGACGCGGATGTTGCGGTAACGCGACATCCCCGTGCCCGCCGGAATGAGCTTGCCGATGATGACATTCTCCTTCAGGCCGAGCAGGCGGTCAACCTTGCCCTTGATGGCTGCGTCGGTGAGGACGCGAGTCGTCTCTTGGAAGGACGCGGCCGAGAGGAACGAGTCGGTCTCGAGCGACGCCTTCGTGATGCCGAGCAGGACCGGACGCGCGACCGCAGGCTCGTTGCCTGCGAAGATCGCTTCGCGGTTCGCTGCTTCGTATTCGTGCACGTCGACGAAGGAACCAGGCAGCAGCGTCGTGTCGCCCGGATCGACGATCCGGATCTTGCGAAGCATTTGCTTGATCATAACTTCGACGTGCTTGTCGTTGATTTCTACGCCCTGGTTCCGGTATACGCGCTGTACCTCTTGCAGAATGTAGTTCTGCACGCCGCGTACGCCCTTGATCCGGAGCATTTCCTTCGGATCGATCGAACCGTCGGTGAGTTCGTCGCCTGCTTCGATGTGCAGACCTTCGTAGACGCGGATACGGGAGCCGTAAGTGACGGGATATACTTTGGTCTCGGCATCCCCTTGCACTTCGATCTCGCGGCGATCCTTGGTCTCGCGAATTTCCTTGACGACGCCGTCGATCTCGGAGATGACCGCCTGGCCCTTCGGATTCCGGGCCTCGAAAAGCTCCTGGATACGCGGAAGACCTTGGGTGATATCGTCTCCGGCAACGCCGCCGGTGTGGAACGTACGCATCGTCAGCTGGGTGCCCGGCTCGCCGATCGATTGGGCGGCGATGATGCCGACCGCTTCGCCGATCTCGACCTTCTTGCCCGTTGCCAGGTTGCGGCCGTAGCACATCTTGCACACGCCGTGGCGAGCGCGGCAGCTCAGTACGGAGCGAATTTGCAGCTTCTGAACGCCTGCGCGGATCAGTTCTTCCGCCTTCGGCGTATCGATCAGATCGTTGCGGCCGACGATGATCTCGCCGGTCTCCGGATGACGGATCGTCTCGAAAGCATAGCGTCCTTCGATTCGGTCGAACAGTTCCTCGATGACTTCCTTGCCGTCCTCGATGCGGCTGACGATGATGCCCTTATCCGTGCCGCAATCTTCTTCGCGGACGATAACGTCCTGCGCGACGTCGACGAGACGGCGGGTCAGGTAGCCCGAGTCGGCGGTACGAAGCGCCGTATCGGCCAAACCTTTACGCGCTCCGTGCGTCGAGATAAAGTACTCGAGGACCGTCAGGCCTTCGCGGAAGTTCGACTTGATCGGGAGTTCGAAGATTCGGCCCGACGGCGTCGCCATCAGACCCCGCATGCCGCCCAGCTGGGTGATCTGCGATTTGTTGCCCCGCGCCTTGGAATCGACCATGAGCATAATGGAGTTGTAACGATCCATCGACTTCATGAGCACTTCCGTGATCTCGTCCTTTGTCTTCGACCAGATGTCGATGACGCGATCGTAACGCTCGGCGTCCGTGATCAGACCTCGGCGATACTGGTTCGATATCGTCCTGACGGCTTCGTCGGATTTCTTCAGGATCTCGACCTTTTCCACAGGTACCGTAACATCCGACACAGCAACCGTGATGCCTGCGCGAGTCGAGTACGTGAAGCCGAGCTGCTTGATGTCGTCGAGAATGATCGACGTCTTCATCGTATGGTAGATGCGGAAGCACTCGCCGATAATATGGCCGAGATATTCCTTGCCTACTGCGCCCGGCGTCGGGATATCCTGCATGATCTGATCGAGATCCGCGCCCTTGTCGTAGATGAAGTACTTCTCAGGCGTACCCTTCAGCAGATTGTCCTTGGTCGCCTCGTTGATGTACGGGAACGTATCCGGGAAAATCTCGTTGAAAATGATCTTGCCGATCGTCGTCACGAGCAGCGCGCCTTGCTGCTTCTCGTTAAACGTCTTCTTGTTCAACGCCTTGACCGGAATGACAACGCGCGCATGAAGGTCAGCTGCGCCGCGTTGGTACGCGGATACGGCTTCGTTCACTTCGGATATGCGCATGCCGGCGCCATGCGCGTCCTTGTTGTCCATGGTCAGGTAGTAGCAACCAAGTACCATATCCTGCGAAGGCGTGACGACAGGCTTGCCGTCCTTCGGGTTCAGGATATTGCCGGACGCCAGCATGAGCAGGCGGGCTTCAGCCTGCGCTTCGGCCGACAGCGGTACGTGAACGGCCATCTGGTCGCCGTCGAAGTCGGCGTTGTAAGCCGTACAAACGAGCGGGTGCAGCTTGATCGCGCGGCCTTCGACCAGGATCGGTTCGAACGCCTGAATGCCGAGACGGTGAAGCGTAGGCGCACGGTTCAGCAGAACCGGGTGCTCCTTGATAACTTCCTCGAGCACGTCCCATACTTCCGGGCTGACGCGTTCGACTTTGCGCTTCGCGCTCTTGATGTTGTGCGCCTGGCCCTTGAGCACGAGCTCCTTCATGACGAACGGCTTGAACAGCTCGAGCGCCATTTCCTTGGGCAGACCGCATTGGAACATCTTGAGGCTCGGACCTACGACGATAACCGAACGGCCCGAGTAGTCGACGCGCTTGCCGAGCAGGTTCTGACGGAAGCGGCCTTGCTTTCCCTTCAGCATGTGGCTGAGGGACTTGAGCGGACGGTTGCCGGGACCCGTGACCGGACGGCCGCGGCGGCCGTTGTCGATCAGGGCGTCGACGGCTTCCTGAAGCATCCGCTTTTCGTTCTGTACGATAATGTCCGGCGCGCCCAGGTCGAGCAGGCGCTTCAGACGGTTGTTCCGGTTGATGACGCGGCGGTACAGGTCGTTAAGGTCGGAGGTCGCGAAGCGGCCGCCGTCGAGCTGTACCATCGGACGCAGTTCAGGCGGGATGACCGGCAGAACGTCAAGGATCATCCAGTCCGGCAGGTTGCCGGAGTTGCGGAACGACTCGACGACTTCAAGACGCTTGATCGCGCGGTTCCGGCGTTGGCCTTGCGCCGTGCGGAGCTCTTCCTTCAGCATGTCGAGCTCGCGGTCGAGATCGATGTCCTGCAGCAGCTTTTTCACCGCTTCGGCGCCCATGCCTGCGCTGAACGCGTAGCCGTACTTCTCGCGGTAGCTGCGGTATTCCTTCTCCGACAGGAGCTGCTTCTTTTCAAGCGGCGTGTCGCCCGGATCCGTCACGACGTACGACGCGAAGTAGATGATCTCTTCGAGCGAACGCGGCGACATGTCGAGAGCGAGACCCATGCGGCTCGGAATGCCTTTGAAATACCAGATATGCGAAACCGGAGCGGCCAACTCGATGTGGCCCATGCGTTCGCGGCGCACCTTCGCGCGGGTGACTTCGACGCCGCAGCGGTCGCACACGACGCCCTTGTAGCGGACGCGCTTGTACTTGCCGCAATGGCATTCCCAGTCCTTGGTCGGTCCGAAGATCTTTTCGCAGAAAAGACCTTCTTTCTCCGGCTTCAAGGTACGATAGTTAATCGTCTCAGGCTTTTTGACTTCGCCTCGGGACCAAGAACGGATCTTGTCCGGGGAAGCCAGCCCGATCTTCATAAACTCAAAATTGTTAACGTCTAACAAGGAGCAAGCCCTCCTTCATCGTGGCTCGGATTACGTTGCGATTGACGAACGGTCGTGACGATCTCGTGCTGCTTCGTCGGCGATGGCCGGACGGGATCCATTGCGGTTCACGCACGGGCCCCGTCCGGATCCTGTCGGTATTACTCGGCGCTGACCTCTGAGCCTTCCAGGTTCAAGTTCAGCTTGTCGCCGGTCGTATCGTCCTCGTCGTCGATCTCTCTCATCTCGATCTCCTGCTCGTCGCCGGACAAGATCTTCACGTCCATGCCAAGGCTCTGAAGCTCCTTGATCAAGACCTTGAACGATTCCGGCACGCCAGGTTCAGGGACATTCTCGCCCTTGACGATCGATTCGTACGTCTTCACGCGGCCGACGACGTCGTCGGACTTCACGGTCAGAATTTCTTGCAGCGTATAGGCAGCGCCATAGGCCTCCAGCGCCCAAACTTCCATTTCCCCGAAGCGCTGGCCGCCGAATTGGGCTTTACCGCCCAACGGCTGCTGCGTGACGAGCGAGTAAGGACCGGTAGAGCGCGCATGGATCTTATCGTCGACCATGTGCGCGAGCTTGATCATATACAAAACGCCGACGGTGACTTCGCGCTCGAACGGTTCGCCCGTGCGGCCGTCGTACAGCTTCGTCTTGCCGTTGCGCTGCATGCCGGCTTCTTCCATCGTGTCGAACACGTCGTGCTCGCGCGCGCCGTCGAATACCGGCGTAGCGGCGCGAATGCCGAGGTAACGGCAAGCCATGCCGAGGTGAACCTCGAGCACCTGACCGATGTTCATCCGCGACGGTACGCCCAGCGGGTTCAGAACGACCTGAACCGGCGTGCCGTCCGGCAGGAACGGCATGTCTTCCTCAGGCAGGATGCGCGCGATAACGCCCTTGTTGCCGTGGCGTCCGGCCATCTTGTCGCCTTCGGAGATCTTCCGCTTTTGCGCGATATAAGCGCGCACCAGCTGGTTGACGCCTGGCGGCAGCTCGTCGCCGTTTTCCCGCGTGAACACTTTGACGTCGACGACGATGCCGTCGGTACCGTGCGGTACGCGCAAGCTCGTGTCGCGCACTTCGCGCGCCTTCTCGCCGAAGATGGCGTGCAGGAGACGCTCTTCCGCGGTCAGCTCGGTAACGCCCTTCGGCGTAACCTTGCCTACGAGGATGTCGCCCGCGCTGATCTCGGCACCGACGCGGATGATGCCGCGCTCGTCGAGATTGCGGAGCGCGTCTTCGCCGACGTTCGGGATGTCGCGCGTGATTTCTTCCGGTCCGAGCTTGGTGTCGCGCGCTTCGGACTCGTATTCTTCAATATGAATCGAGGTGTAGACGTCTTCTCTCACGAGCTTCTCGGAGAGCAGGATCGCATCCTCGTAGTTGTAGCCTTCCCACGTCATGAACGCGACGACGACGTTGCGTCCGAGCGCCAATTCGCCGGTATCCGTGGACGGACCGTCGGCAAGGATGTCGCCCTTCTTGACGATGTCGCCCTTGCGGCAGATCGGGCGCTGGTTGATGCAAGTGCCTTGGTTCGAACGCATGAACTTCTGCAGCTTGAACTTGATGACGTCGCCCTTGACTTCCTTGCCGTCGAGCAGCTCGATGCGGCGCAGCCAGATCTCGTTGGCTGTGACGCGCTCGATAACGCCGTCGTGCTTGGCGACGATACAGACGCCGGAGTCCTTCGCAGCCTTGTGCTCCATGCCGGTGCCGACGTACGGCGAATCCGGGACGAGCAGCGGCACCGCTTGACGCTGCATGTTCGAACCCATCAGCGCGCGGTTGGAGTCATCGTTCTCGAGGAACGGAATCATCGCGGTCGCGACGGATACGACTTGCTTCGGCGAAACGTCCATGTAGTCGACGCGATCGCTCGGCATTGTCAGGATGTTGTCTGCCTGCTTGTTGTAACGAACGATGACCATATCGTCTGCGAACTTGCCCTCTTCGGTGAGCTGGGCGTTCGCTTGAGCGATGATGTAGTTGTCTTCCTCGTCGGCGGTCATATAAACGATCTCTTCGGTGACGACGCCGTTGCTGTGATCGACCTTGCGGTAAGGCGCTTCGATGAAGCCATACTCATTGATCCGCGCGAACGTGGACAGCGAGTTGATCAGACCGATGTTCGGACCTTCAGGCGTCTCGATCGGACACATGCGGCCGTAGTGGGACGGATGAACGTCGCGCACTTCGAAGCCTGCGCGTTCCCGCGTCAGACCGCCTGGGCCGAGCGCGGACAGACGACGCTTGTGCGTCAGCTCGGCAAGCGGGTTCGTCTGGTCCATGAACTGCGACAGCTGGGACGAGCCGAAAAACTCCTTGATCGCTGCGATAACCGGACGAATGTTGATCAGCGCCTGCGGCGTGATCGCGTTCTGATCCTGGATCGACATCCGCTCGCGCACGACGCGCTCCATCCGGGACAGGCCGATGCGGAACTGGTTCTGCAGCAGCTCGCCGACCGAACGCAGACGACGATTGCCCAGGTGGTCGATATCGTCGGTGCTGCCAATGCCGTGCAGCAAATCGATGAAGTAGTTAATGGACGAAATGATGTCCGCCGGCGTGATGTGCTTCACCGACTTGTCGATGATGCCGTTGGAGATGATCTTGACGACCTTGCCTTCCTCGACCGGCGAGTGCACGAGAATGCTCTGCAGCGGGATGTCTTCCGCTTCGTTGACGCCCGTTACGCGGTAGTTCTTGAAGCCGACGTTCTTCTCCAGCATCGGGAGGATCTGGTCGAGCAGACGGCGATCGATGACCTGTCCCGATTCGGCGATAATCTCGCCGGTCGACGGATCGACAAGGGTCTCCGCGAGACGCTGGTTGAACAGACGGTTTTTAATATGAAGCTTCTTGTTAATCTTGTAGCGGCCGACGTTAGCCAGATCGTAGCGCTTCGGATCGAAGAAGCGGGCGATCAGCAGGCTGCGCGCATTTTCCAGCGTCGGGGGCTCGCCCGGACGCAAGCGCTCGTAAATCTCGATCAACGCCTTCTCGGTGGAGTCGGTGTTGTCCTTCTCGAGCGTATTGCGGATGAACTCGTCCTGACCGAGCAAGTCCAGAATCTCGGCGTCCATGCCGAATCCGAGTGCGCGAAGCAGTACGGTTACCGGAATCTTGCGCGTGCGGTCGATACGTACGTAGATGATATCCTTGGCGTCCGTCTCGAGCTCGAGCCAAGCGCCGCGGTTCGGAATGACTGTTGCGGTATACGTCTTCTTGCCGTTTTTGTCGATTTTGGTGCTGTAGTAGACGCTAGGCGAACGTACCAATTGGCTGACGATGACGCGCTCAGCGCCGTTGATGATAAAGGTACCGGTCTCCGTCATGAGCGGGAAATCGCCCATGAACACTTCCTGTTCCTTGACTTCGCCCGTCTCCTTGTTAAGAAGGCGAACCTTGACGCGCAGCGGAGCCGCGTAAGTCACGTCGCGCTCCTTGGACTCGTCAACCGAATACTTCGGCTCTCCAAGGCTGTAATCGACGAACTCGAGCACGAGGTTGCCCGTGAAGTCCGAGATCGGAGAAATGTCCTGGAAGATCTCGCGCAGCCCGTCGTCCAGGAACTTCTGGTACGATTGCTGCTGGATCTCAATCAGGTTCGGGATGTCCAGCACCTCATGAATGCGGGCATAACTGCGCCTGGTGCGGCGACCATACTGAACAAGATGTCCTGCCAACTTATCCTCACCCCTTCAGTCTACTGTGAAGCTTATGGTAGCGGAGCGAGATCCTCTCTCCAGCACTAGCAGAGGCAGCCGTCCGCGGAGAACCCTGCGGTTATGATAAAACGCGGAAAGTGGGTAAAATAACATCGGGAGGACGCTATAAGCGCAATTGTGCATACAAAATCACAGCGGCAAACAAATAAAAGCCCCTATGCCCCAAACGGAGGCACAATGGCACTCGTATCCAGCCCATTCACCCAATATACGCCAAACGGCGTATTTTTATTCCTCTGAATGGCGCTAATCGCATAACTTCTTTACATACAGACAACTAGCCCATCTTAAATCTGACATCTTCCAATAGTAACACAAGCGCCTACCCAGGTCAAACCCGTTTTTCGGGCGGGGGAAAAGGAAAGACGGGGAAAGCCCCATGCACGCTTTGACATTTGTCAAAACAACGCCCTTACGCTTCTGTGCAAAAGCCGCTTTTCTGTTTAAGCCTTAACCGCCCTGTACACGCGATACCCTTTGTCCTTGCCTGCTTCGCTCACCCGATCTTCACCGAAGCACGCTTCCAGCTTGGCTCTTGCGCTCGGCGCGCCTTGCTTATTCTGAATGACGATCCAGAGCGAACCGCCGGGGTTCAAGTGCGTTGCCGCTTCTTCGAGAATGCGGTGCACGACCGCCTTGCCCGCCCGAATCGGCGGATTGGACAAGATGACGTCGAACGTCTTGCCGCCTATCGCTTCATATAGATCGCTAACCTGAATGTCCACGTTGTCGATGCCGTTGAGCGCCGCATTTTCACGGCTCAGCGCGACTGCCCTTTCGTTCACGTCCAGCATCGTCACATGTCCTCGCGGCACCAGGCGGGCCGCCGTCAGTCCGATCGGGCCGTACCCGCAGCCGACATCAAGCACGCGATCTTGCTGCTCCAGCTCGACATGCTCGATGAGCACCCGGCTGCCGTAGTCCACCCCGTCCCGCGAGAACACGCCGGAGTCGGAGACGAACTGCAACTTTTGCCCCCGCAGCACGGCCTCGATTTTTTTGCGGTCGCTGCGCGCGCTGGGCTGCTGCGTATAATAATGATCAGCCATCTCCTCGTCCCCTCTGCACAAACATGCACAAACCCCTCGAAGGCAAGCTTCAAGGGGTTCGCGATTCGATTGTTAAGCTAAATTACTTAACTTCGACCTTAGCGCCGGCTTCTTCGAGCTTAGCCTTAACAGCGTCAGCTTCGTCCTTAGCCACTTTTTCTTTAACAGCTTTAGGAGCGTTGTCGACAACGTCCTTCGCTTCCTTCAGGCCGAGACCCGTGATTTCGCGAACAACCTTGATAACGTTGATCTTGGAAGCGCCAGCTTCGAGCAGGATAACGTCGAATTCAGTTTGCTCTTCAACTTCTGCTACTGCAACTGCGCCAGCAGCAACAGGTGCTGCAGCAGTTACGCCGAATTCTTCTTCGATTGCTTTGACCAGGTCGTTCAGTTCCAGGACGCTCATGCCTTTGATGGCTTCCAAGATGGACTCTTTGCTCATGGTAGTACCTCCGTTAAATTAGATAATTTGTTGGTGGAAAGTCAATTCGGGCGCCCCGATGACCGAGGCGTTCGACTTATGCGCTTGCTTCGTTCTTCTCGGCGACAGCCTTGACGGCGAGCGCGAAGTTGCGCATCGGCGCTTGCAGGACGCTGAGGAGCATGGAGAGCAAACCTTCGCGGGAAGGCAGGTCAGCCAACGCCTTGACTTGAACAGCGTCGATAAAGCGACCTTCGATGACGCCGCCTTTCAACTTAAGCGCATCGTTCTTCTTGGCGAAGTCGTTGAGGATCTTCGCTGCGGCAACGACGTCCGTAGCGCTGAACGCTACAGCGGTAGGACCCGTCAGGACGGAATCCAGGTCGCTCAGCTCAACGCTAGCCGCAGCGCGGCTGACGAGCGAGTTCTTCAATACTTGGAATTCGATGCCGGCTTCGCGCAGACGCTTGCGAAGTTCCGTGACTTGAGCGACGTTCAGGCCGCGGTAATCGGCAACAACCGTGCTCGCGCTGGACTTCAGCTTGGCAGCGATCGCTTCGACTTCCTGCTGCTTGGCTTCGATAATCTTTGCATTTGCCATTTGGTACACCTCCTGGTCGTAGGACTTCACCGTATCGATCGTCTATAAGGCTACAGCCTTCACGAAGGCATTAAAAATGCCCCCGCAGACATCGCGGAGGCATGACGTTACATTAATCTTACGCATCCCTGCAAGGCAAGGACGGGTAACGAATGTATGCACACACCTCGGTAGGAAATTAAGCCTCGCGGCACCTACGGTCTACGGTATCAATATTCAACTTGATTAAAGTAACACGTCCATACTCGGTCTGTCAACCGCCAGAAGCTGGCGATTAGAGACGGTATGCCGAAACGTTGAGACGCGCGCCTGGGCCCATCGTCGAGGAAATCGAGATGTTCTTCAGGTATACGCCCTTCGCAGCGGATGGCTTGGCACGGTTCAGCGCGTCGACCAGGGCCTTCAGGTTGTCGGCGAGCTTCGCCGAATCGAAGGATACCTTGCCGATCGGAGCGTGAATCTGACCTGCCTTGTCCAGACGGTACTCGATCTTACCGGCCTTGATCTCTTGGACGGCCTTGGTCACGTCGTTCGTAACCGTGCCGGCCTTCGGGTTAGGCATGAGGCCCTTACCGCCGAGGATACGGCCGAGCTTACCGACCTCGCTCATCATGTCCGGCGTCGCTACGCAGACGTCGAATTCGAACCAGCCCTGCTGGATCTTGTTGATGAGGTCCGTGTCGCCGACATAGTCAGCGCCAGCGGCTTCGGCTTCTTTGAGCTTGTCGCCCTTGGCGAATACAAGCACGCGCTGGGTCTTACCCGTGCCGTGAGGCAGGACGACGACGCCGCGCACGTTCTGGTCTTGCTTTCTCGGATCGACGCCGAGACGGACAGCTACTTCGACGGACTCGTCGAACTTAGCCTTGGCCGCTTGCTTCACAAGCTCGATCGCTTCCGCAGCTTCATAAGTTGCGTCGCGGTCGATCAGCTTGGCGGCTTCTTGGTACTTCTTGCCGTGCTTAGCCATGTAGTTCTCCTCCTTGTGTGGTAGTAACGGAAGTCTCCTCCCACTTCGCTCTTCGTCCCAAGGACGGTCCGAAGCGCGATCGCGATCCCTATATCAGGTCCGCTGCAATTAGTCTTCGATGACGACGCCCATGCTGCGCGCCGTGCCTTCGACCATACGCATAGCCGCTTCGACGGAAGCCGCGTTGAGATCCTGCATCTTCTGCTCGGCGATCTCGCGAACTTTCGCACGCTTAACGGTAGCGACCTTCTTCTTGTTCGGCTCGCCGGATCCCTTAGGGATGCCAGCAGCGACGCGAAGCAATACTGCCGCAGGCGGCGTCTTCGTCTCGAACGTGAAGGAACGGTCTTCGAATACGGTGATGACGACCGGAATGATCAGGCCGGCTTGGTCAGCCGTACGCGCGTTGAATTCCTTACAGAAGGCCATGATATTAACGCCTGCTTGACCCAGTGCGGGACCGATAGGCGGCGCAGGGTTAGCCTTGCCGGCCGGCACCTGCAGCTTGACCATTTTAATGACCTTTTTTGCCATGTTGTTGCACCTCCAGCTCAAAATGCGGTATAACGGGATGCTTGGTCCCTCCCGCTCAAATCCAGAAACCTGCGAGCGGCGGCGCGAACGCCCCCATCCGCCAGACTATTATATCTTCTCCACCTGAGTGTAATCCAGCTCAAGCGGGGTTTCTCTGCCGAACATGTTGACGTGCACCTTCAGCTTGCTCTTGTCGTGAAGGATCTCTTCGACCGACCCGACGAAGTTCGCGAAAGGACCGACCTTGACGCGGACATTCTCCTTCAATTCGAAGTCGATGACCGGCTTCGGTTCCTCCATGCCCATGTGTTTCAGAATCTGATCCACTTCTTCGGGCAGCAGGGCCGTAGGCTTCGATCCCGATCCGGTCGATCCGACAAACCCGGTAACGCCGGGCGTGTTGCGGACCACGTACCAGGAATCGTCCGTCTGGACCATCTCGACGAGGACGTAGCCCGGATACACCTTGCGCATCACGGTCTTTTTCTTGCCGTCCTTGTTGACGAGCTCTTCCTCCATGGGCACGAGCACACGGAAAATCTTGTCCTGCATGCCCATCGATTCCACGCGTTTCTCCAGGTTCGTCTTAACCTTGTTCTCGTAACCGGAGTACGTGTGTACTACATACCATCTTTTTTCCATCGGAAAAGCCACCTTTGGGTTCCGCGTTAAATGACGAGGTCGATCAAGCGCGAAATGATGACGTCCAGCACCCAGAAGTAAATCGTAACGATCAGCACCGTCACAATAACGACGAGCGTGTAGCTGATCAACTCTTTACGCTTGGGCCAACGGACCTTCTTCAGTTCACTCCAACTATCGGCAAAGAACGAAGTAAAGGACCCAAAGCTCTGTTTCATTTTGGCCAGGAAAGTCACGTCCCAAAACCTCCTAGAGCTTAGCGAGTCTCGCGATGAGCCGTGTGCTCATTGCAGAACTTGCAGAACTTCTTCAGTTCGATGCGATCGGAGTGCGTGCGCTTGTTCTTGGTCGTCGCATAATTCCGCTGCTTGCAGGTCGTGCAAGCGAGAGTGATGATTACCCGCATCTGTTCCACCTCCCGGGCTGTGCCAGATCACAAAAAAAAAGACATTGAATCCGGGTTAATACGCCTAAGCCGTTACGTACGACAACGACACCTGGCGTATCACACCATATTCAGGGCTGCGCATAAAACTCCACCTTAAGGTTACTAAAGTAATTTATCATAGCCCATACGCAATGTCAACGAGAAAGCTTGACAATCGAGTACGGGCGGCAGGTGCGGGACGTTATTAAGACTCTGCGGCCACAGAGCTCTCTATTATTCTAGCCCACCTGAAGCGGTCTTTAAACCCGGAACGGCGCAGCCGCTGAAAAAACGAAAAAAGCAGCCTGCCGTCCGGCGCTGCCTCTGTACGCTTCCCCTATGTAGCTGACGGCTTCGGCCGGCCTACAGACCGATGTCCCTGACCTCTAGATATCGCTCGAGCTTGCGCTTCACGCGCTGAAGGGCATTGTCGATTGACTTGACGTGGCGATCGAGGTCGACGGCGATCTCCTGGTAGGAGCGCCCGTCCAGATAAAGCATCAACACCTTGCGTTCCAGGTCGCTCAGAATCTCGGACATCTTGTCCTCGAGACCGTAGAACTCCTCCTGGTTGATGATCATCTCCTCGGGATCGCAGACGCGTGAGCCGCAGATGACATCCAGCAGCGTACGGTCAGAGTCCTCGTCATAGATCGGCTTGTCCAGGGAAACATAAGAGTTGAGCGGAATATGCTTCTGACGGGTCGCCGTCTTGATCGCGGTGATGATCTGGCGCGTGATGCACAGCTCCGCGAACGCCTTGAAGGAGGCCAGCTTGTCCCCCTTGAAGTCGCGGATCGACTTGTAAAGGCCGATCATGCCCTCTTGCACGATATCCTCGCGCTCCGCACCGATCAAAAAATAAGAACGGGCCTTCGCCCGGACGAAATTGCGGTATTTATTGATCAGATACTCCAGTGCCTCGGCATCGCCCGCGCGTACCGACTCGACGATATCCTCGTCGGTCTTGAAGTCGTATTCATATGTGACAAGGTCGTTAACGTCGACGCTCACGGTCATCCCTCCGGCTTCAAGACTTTAAAAGGATACACTCTGGATCTACCAAACTATTACCAATATACTTGATGCAGCCGATAGCGTCAATGAAGAAAACCCTTATAATTCAAGGCTTCCGGGCAATGCGGACATGTGTTTGCGTTTTGGCCAAGAGACTTGCAGCCTACTTCGGGCGCAACGATCGCCGGGGCAGCGGCGGGAGACAGGTCCCGCCCTGCTCCCGTCCTAGGACTTGCCGCCCGAATCGTCGGACGCACGCTCGCCCCGGCGCCACTGCTCCAAGACCCGCGCCACGTCGTCGCTTAGCACGCCGCCCAACGGATTGCGCTTGGGCGGCGGCGCCTTGCGAATCGTCTTGCCGATCTCGCGCCGGCTTTCTTCCACCGCGAGCAGCAGTTCCCGCGCGGACAGCCGCAGCGCGCCGCGACCGAACGCCACGTGCTGCTCGGTCTGGTCGGAAGTAGCGACGTATACGTCCCGCCGGACCGAAGTCACTTCGCCGACGAGGCGCTCGATGCATTCGTCCGCCGTTTCTTTCTCGCGGGTGTATACGACGCCGAGCCGATGCTGCTTGAGCTTGGCGCCCGCGCCGGGCACGCGAAACGCGTCGAATACGACTATGACCTTCAGTCCCAGGTACCCCTGGTAATCCGCCAGCATGTCGAGCAGCCGGTCGCGCGCGTCCTCCAGCCGGGTCGCCTTCAGGCGGTCCAGCTCTGGCCACGCGCCGATCATGTTGTAGCCGTCGACGATGAGAACGTCCTCACGGCGAAGCATGGCCGCCACTGCCCGGATCGCCGCCGCGCTTCGCGAGCCGCTGACGCACGGCTTCGTAGAGGATGATGCCCGCGGCTACCGAAGCGTTGAGCGAGTTGAGCTTGCCGAACATCGGCAGGGAGATCAAAAAATCGCATTTCTCGCGGATCAGGCGGGACAAGCCCTTGCCTTCGCTTCCGATAACGATGGCGATCGGTCCAGTCAGGTCCGTGGCGTAGACGTCGGCCTTCGCCTCGCCGGCCGCGCCCGCGATCCAGACGCCTGCTTCCTTCAGCCGGTCGATCGTCTGCGCCAGGTTGGATACCCGCGCGACGGGCACGTACTCGACCGCGCCGGCGCTCGTCTTGGCGACGACGGCCGTGAGGCTCGCGCTGCGGCGCTTGGGCACGATGACGCCATGGGCGCCCGTGCAGTCGACCGACCGCAGGATGGAGCCGAGGTTATGCGGATCCTCGACCTCGTCGAGAAGCACGATGAGCGGCGCCTCGCCGCGCTCGGCCGCCCGCGCGAGCAGTTCTTCCGGCTCGGCGTAAGATACCGCCGCCGCCTGTGCCACGACCCCTTGGTGCTGGATGCCCGGCGCCAGGCTGTCCAGCTTGCGTTTGTCCGCATACTGGACCACAACGCCGCGCCCCTTGGCCTCTTCCAGGATCGGCTGAACGAGGCTTTTCTGAGCCTGGTTCGAGAGCCAGATCTTGTTCAGCGCGCGGCCCGCTTTAAGCGCTTCGAGCACCGGATGCTTGCCGGCCAGGTACTGCTCGCCTTCGCTTTCCGCATCGTCCGCCGGCAAGGCATCGGCCGCTTCATCCTCAAAAGCTGCGACGCGAGCGCGAGCCTCGCGCTCGGCAGCGTCTGCTTCATGCCGGCGGCCCTGCGCCTGTTGCCCGGATCCGCCTCTGCGGTCCGCCGCGAAGCCGGGCTTGTAGGCGCCGCCCGCGGGCTTGCGTGCGCCCCCGGCAGTCGGCTTGTCCGCCGCGCGCCGATCGGCCCGCCCCTCGTCCCGGCCGGTCGATCGGCCTTCCGCCTGACGGCGTCCGTCCCGTCCCCCTGCGGCGGCCCCGCCATTGGCGGTCGGCCCGCCCGCGCCACGCGCGGGACGATCCGTTTTCCCCGGTCCTCCCGGGCGATTGCTGCGATTGCTGCTCATGTCGTCTCTTCCTTTCGCCCGGGTCGCGCGGACCCCTCCGGCTTCGTTTCTTCGGGCTCGAAGGCCAGCCCTATCAACTTCTCGAGCCGCTCCCGTTCCCCTCGGTAATACAAATAGCCCACCAGCGCCTCCAAACCGGTCGCGTGGCGGTAATCGCCCGGATCCGCATTGCGCGGGGGCGCCCCCGACTTCGCGTTGCGGCCGCGCCTTGCGATGTCGGCTTCTTCCTCCGTCAGCAGCGGCCCCCACCGCACCAGCAGCCGCGCCTGCGCGGCGGCGGATACGTACCTGGTTGCCGCCTTGTGCAGCTCATGCGGCTTGCGCGACGAAGAGGCGATCAGCCGCTGACGGATGTACACCTCGAACACGGCGTCCCCAACGTAGGCAAGCACGATCGGATTGAGCAGATTGACCGGCTGATCCGAAGGCAGCTCCGGCGCGATGACCGGAAGCGACGGCACATGCGTGCGAAGCTCCGTCATTTCCGGCGCCACCGCATCCCCTGTGCCGTATCTTCGAGGATGATCCCCTTGTCCGCCAGCAGGTCGCGAATCTCGTCCGCCCTCGCGAAGTCGCGGCGCTTGCGCGCGTCGGCGCGCTCGGCGAGCAGGCTGTCGACCTCCGCGTCCAGCAGCTCTGCGCCCGCCTCCGGCGGCAGCAGTCCGAGCACCCGGTCGAACGCCGCGATAAGTTCAAGATACGCGTGAATATCCGCCGCGCACGCCGCATCGCGCTTAAGATACGTATTGGCGTCGGACACCGTCTGGAACCAAACCGTGATCGCGTCGGCCGTGTTGAAGTCGTCGTCCATCTTGGCGTCGAACGCCGCCCGGAACTGCGCAAGCCTCGGGGCCACGGAAGGATCGGCCGGCACCAGCTCGGAGACGGAGGACAGCCGATGCTTCAGGTTGTCGCGCGCGTTGGCGAGACGCTGAATGCTGTTTTCGCCCTGCGCGACCGATTCGTCGCTGAAATTGATCGGGCTCCGGTAATGGCCGGTCAGCATAATATAGCGGATCGCCTGCGCGCTCGTCTTCTGCAGCAACTCGCGCGGATTGACCACGTTGCCGATGGATTTGGACATTTTTTCGTTGTCGATATTGACGAAGCCGTTATGCATCCAGTAGCGTGCGAGCGGCTTGCCCGTCAACGCCTCGGATTGCGCGATTTCGCACTCGTGGTGCGGGAACTGCAGGTCGTTGCCGCCGCCGTGGATGTCGAGCGTTTCGCCCGCGTACTTAAGCACCATCGCCGAGCACTCGATGTGCCAGCCCGGACGCCCCTCGCCCCATGGGCTGCTCCAGCTGATCTCACCCGGCTTGGCCGCCTTCCAGAGGACGAAATCCTGCGGCGCTTCCTTGCGCTCGTCGACCTCGATCCGGATGCCGTACTGCAGATCCGCAAGGTTTTTGTGCGACAGCTTGCCGTAGTCGGGGAACCGCGCGGTCCGGTAATAGACGTCTCCGCCGCTCTCGTAGGCGAAGCCCTTTTCCTCAAGCGTTCGGATAAACGAAATTATCTCCGGGATCGTGTCCGTCACCCGCGGATTTTGCGTAGCCGGAATGACGCCGAGCGCGGTCGTATCCTCGATGAAAGCCTTGATAAACATCTCGCCGAGCTCGGGTACCGTGATGCCCATCTCTTCCGCGCGCCGGATCATCTTGTCGTCGACGTCGGTGAAGTTAGTCAAGTAATTGACCTTGTAGCCGATATGCTCCATGTACCGGCGCACGACATCGAAAAAGATAACGGGACGCGCGTTCCCGATATGAATATACCCGTATACGGTCGGTCCGCATACGTACATCGTGACTTGGCCGGGCTGTTGAGGCACGAATGGTTCGGCCTCGCGGGTCAACGTGTTGTAAATGCGAAGGGTCATGTTCGATTATGGCTCCTTTGATGTTCTTGAACGGGCGGAAGAATACACGGGCTCCGCTTGGCGCTCGCGGTCGTCCCCTGGCGCGGCATCGCCTTCGGCCGGCTGGCCGTCGCCGCTGTCGGTTGCCGAGTCGCATCTCGCTTTGAGCTTGAGCGGCGGCGGATCGAAGTATCCGTTGCGTTCCCGCTTCAGATGCTCCAGCTCGCCCTTGAGATCGTCGATTTCCTTTTGCATGAAGCGAAACGTCTCGATGACCGGGTCCGGCAGGTTCGTATGGTCGAGACGGTCGCCGATCCGTTGTCCGCCCCGCTTAACGACGCGCCCCGGAATTCCGACGACCGTGCTGTCCGGCGGCACCTCCCGGAGCACGACGGAATTCGCGCCTATATTGGAATTGTCGCCCACTTTGAACGAACCCAATACTTTGGCGCCCGAAGCGATGACGACGCGGTTGCCGATCGTCGGGTGGCGCTTGCCTTTTTCTTTGCCGGTCCCGCCGAGCGTCACGCCTTGGTAGATAACGACCTCGTCCCCGATCTCGCAGGTCTCCCCGATGACGACGCCCATCCCGTGGTCGATGAACAGCTTGCGCCCGATTCTCGCGCCGGGGTGGATCTCTATGCCGGTCATGAACCGGCTCACCTGCGAGATGACGCGCGCCGCGGTAAACCATCTTCTTTTAAAAAAGCCGTGCGCGATTTTGTGCGCCCAGATGGCGTGCAGCCCCGAATACGTGAAGATGACCTCGAACCGGCTCCGGGCCGCCGGATCGTTTTCGAACACCGCTTCTACGTCGGAACGCACCGTTTCCCAGAAGCCCATGTTCTTCCCCCCTTGATATGTGCTGCCATAACTACCGCAGGATGCGAAACAATCGCGGGAGCTGCGCGGCGGCGCGCGTTATGCGCAAAAAAAAGACGCCCCGGCAGCTCTCGCTGCAGAGGCGTCTTCGGACGCGGTCCCACTCTGCTTGGCGCGATCGGCGCTCTTGCTCTTCCAGCAAGGCGCGGCGGATCGCCCGTCTCATTCGGCCGTTAACGGGGCCCCCCCGGCAACGCCTAACACAAGCTTGCCGGCCGGCCGATTCGATGGAATCGAATCGGCGGCGACCGGCGCTCCGCTCGGCGCTGCGGCTCCCAGGCGCATTTCCCCCACGTCGGATACGAGACTGCTCTCACCCTAGGCAGTCCTCTCTGGCCGCTCCTCGTCGTGGCGTACTCTCCTGTTCGTCGCTATTACAGCAAGTATAGTGCAAGGTCCGGCAGGTGGCAAGGGGCGCGAGCGGGCAAGCGCGGAGCGCGGGCTGGAATTATTGTCCGCTAGCGTTATACAACGCAAGGGCACCGTGTCCGGCAGCAACACACAGGACCGTTCAAGCGTCATTGCACGCTGCCTGGGGCACATCGCTATTCCGCCGCATTCTCACATCCGCAGCCATATAACGATGTCGCACATCGCTATTCGGTCACATTCTCACATCCACGGCCAAATAACGATGTCGAACATCGCTATTCCGCCGCATTCTCACATCCGCAGCCAAATAACGATGTCGTACATCGCTATTCCGCCGCATCCGAGGCAATAGCGGCAAAAAGTTACGCTATCCCTTCTTCACTCGCTATACCCAGCAAGAACGCCTCTCCGTTCTATAATGCCAGCCCCGGCCCGCCGGCAGCCGACCCTAGCGCTCTCCGATCAGCCGAGCGAAGCCGCCGTCTCCCGCAGCCGCGAGAGCACGCGGTCGCGGCCGAGCAGCCAGATCGTGCCGTTCAGGTCCGGCCCGTGCATCTGGCCGGTCAGCGCCACCCGGATCGGCATGAACAGGCCTTTGCCCTTGGCGCCGGTCTCCGTCTGCACGGCCTTGATGAGCGCCTTCATGCCCTCGACCGTGAAGCCTTCTTCGCCGGCGGCCTCGATCTGCCCCGCGAACGCGTGCAACACCGTCGGCACCTGCGGATCCGCCAGCACTTCGCGCGCCTCGTCGTCGACCTCGATCCGCTCGCGGACGAACAGCTCGGACAGCGGCACGATCTCCGCGCCGTAACGCAGATGCTCGCGCAGCAGCGTCACGAGCGCCGCGGCCCAGGCCATCTCGCTATCGTCCGGCTGCTCGGCAATGCGGCCCGCCTTTTTCAGATGCGGCAGGCACAGCTCGAGCAGACGCTCCGGCGAGACGCTTTTCAGATAATGCTGGTTGATCCAGTTGAGCTTCACCGTATCGAACACGGCCGGGCTCTTGGACAGCCGCTCCGACTTGAAGATCTCGATGAACTGCTCGCGGGTGAAAATCTCCTCTTCGCCCTCCGGCGACCAGCCGAGCAGCGTGATGAAATTGAACAGCGCCTCCGGCAAATAGCCGAGACCGTCGTACTGCTCGATGAACTGGACGATCGACTCGTCTCGCTTGGACAGCTTCTTGCGGCTCTCGTTGACGATGAGCGTCATGTGGCCGAACACCGGGGGTTCCCAGCCAAGCGCCTCGTAAATCATCAGTTGGCGCGGCGTATTGGTAATGTGGTCCTCGCCCCGCAGCACGTGGCTGATCGCCATGTGATGATCGTCCACGGCCACCGCGTAGTTGTAGGTCGGTATGCCGTCGCGCTTGACGATGACGAAGTCTCCGAAGTCCTCCGAACGGAACGTGATCTCGCCTTTGACCATGTCGTCAAAAGTATAAGTACGCCCTTCCGGCACGCGGAACCGGATCGCCGGAATGCGTCCCTCTGCGATCAGCTGCTCCTCGTGCTCCTTCGTAATATCGCGGTACTTGCCAGAGTACGCCGGCGTCTCGCCGCGCGCGAGCTGCTCCTCGCGCTCCGCCTCGAGCTCTTCCTCGGTCGCATAGCAGCGGTAAGCGAGCCCGCGCTCGAGCAGCTGCTTGGTGAACTCGTCGTAAATATGCAGACGCTCGGTCTGCCGGTACGGACCGTAATCCCCGTGCCGGTCCACGCTCTCGTCCCAATCGACGCCGAGCCATTTGAGATAGGTCAGCTGGCTCTCCTCGCCGCCTGCGACGTTGCGCTTGACGTCGGTGTCCTCGATCCGGATGATGAAGTCCCCGCCGTGATGGCGAGCGAATAAGTAGTTAAAAATAGCGGTGCGCGCGTTGCCGATATGCAGATGCCCAGTCGGGCTCGGCGCGTAGCGAACCCTGACCTTGCCGGTTTGTCCGTTGCTCATGTTCATTGCTCCTCCCGTTCCCGTTCCAGTCTTTAAGCTTCCTTAACGAGCAAGACGACCGCCTGCGCGGCGATGCCCTCGCCGCGGCCCGTGAAACCGAGCCGCTCCGAAGTCGTCGCCTTCACGTTCACTTGATCGGCTTCGCCCCCGAGCGCGCGCGCGATCACGTCGACCATCGCAGGGATATGCGGCGCCATCTTGGGCGCCTGGGCGATGATCGTCGCGTCGACGTTGCCGAGCCGGTAGCCGCGCTCCGTCGCGAGCGCCCATACCCGCTCGAGCAGCCCGACGCTGTCCGCGTCCTTAAAGGCCTCGTCCGTATCGGGAAAATGCTTGCCGATATCGCCGAGCGCCAGCGCGCCGAGCACGGCATCGCTTATTGCATGCAGCAGCACGTCCGCGTCGGAGTGGCCGAGCAATCCCTTTTCGTACGGGATATGCACGCCGCCGATGATGCACGCGCGCCCCTCGGTCAGTTGATGCACGTCAAAGCCTTGTCCTACTCTAATCATCCGATTCGCTCCGATCCGTCGCGCCGGCGCCGTTCCAGCAGCAATTCAGCGATGGGCAGGTCCTCCGGCGTCGTAATTTTCAAGTTGGAATAATCGCTCTCCACGATCGCAACCTTGCGGCCGAGCCGCTCCAGCAGCATCGCGTCGTCCGTCGCCTGCGCGCCTTCGCGGCGGGCGCGCTCGTGCGCCTCCATCAGCTCCGCGCGGCGGAACGCCTGCGGCGTCTGGACCGCCCACAGCAGGCTCCGCTCCGGCGTCGACACGATCATTCCGCCGCCGTCGGACAGCTTGATCGTGTCCTTGACCGGCACCGCCAGCGCGGCAGCGCCGCTCGCCTCCGCCGCCGCGCAGCAGGCCGCGATCCGCTCCGGCGTCACGAGCGGCCGCGCCGCGTCATGGACGAGCGCGCCCTCGGCACGCAGCGCCGCCAGGCCGGCGTACACGCTGTCCTGCCGCTCGGCGCCGCCGGGGATGACGGCCGTCAGCTTGCGGATGCCGCGCTCGCGCGCGAGCGCCTCGGCCTGCGCTTCTTCGCCCGCCGCCGCCACGATCACGATCTCGCTCACCGCTTCGCAAGCTTCGAACGCTTCCAGCGTATGCGCCAGCACCGGGCGTCCGTCCAGCGGCAGATACGCCTTATTCATTCCGGCGCCCATGCGCTTCCCGCTGCCCGCCGCGACGATGACCGCTCCCCAATCCATGTCCATGCCCTCTTTCCCCTTGGCATGATCGCGGACGGACGGCCTAAAGCCCCCTGCACCGTCCGCAATCGTGAAGAAGGACGGGACCCCAGCGGGTCCCGCCCGTATACCCTTCCATCATACCCGGTCGGCGTTCATTTTCCAAGAGGTGGGGACGAGTCGTCCTTTTACAAAGCCCGCTCCAGCAGCTTCGGCTTCGCGAAAATCATCCGGCCCGCCGACGTCTGCAAGACGCTCGTGACGAGCACTTCCATGGTCGTGCCGATGAAGTCTCGCCCGCCTTCCACCACGATCATCGTGCCGTCGTCGAGGTACGCGACCCCTTGGCCGTGCTCCTTGCCGTCCTTGATGACCTGCACGACGATCTCCTCGCCCGGCAGCACGACGGGCTTCACGGCGTTCGCCAGATCGTTGATGTTCAGCACGGATACGCCCTGCAGCTCGCATACTTTGTTGAGATTGAAGTCGTTGGTGACGACCTTGCCACGCATCGCCTTCGCAAGCTTCACGAGACGGCTGTCGACCTCGCCGGTCTCGTCGCCGGTATCCTCGTAGATGAGCACCTTTACGTCCAGTTCCTTTTGAATCTTGTTCAGAATGTCGAGTCCCCGGCGGCCGCGGTTGCGCTTGAGCAGGTCGGAAGAATCCGCGATATGCTGAAGCTCCTCCAGCACGAACTCGGGAATGACCAGCGTGCCCTCGATGAACCCCGTCTTGCAGATGTCGGCGATGCGGCCGTCTATAATGACGCTCGTATCCAAGATCTTATGCTCCTCGAATCTAGGGGCATCCTCTGCCGGCGGCTCCGGCTTGCGCCTGTCCGCGCTCCAGCCCGCGACCTCCTCCTGCTTGCGCAGGCCGATATGCGTCCCCGCGTAGGCGAACGTCAGCGCCGTCGCCGCGGAGAGCAGCGCGCCGACGCGCGGAACGGCGCCGAGATAAGGCATGAGCAGCATCGCGAGGACGAGCCCCGTACCGCCGCCCGCGAGCCCTGCGATCAGCTGCGTGGCAGGCATAACCGAGAGCCGCTCGACGCCCCTGCGCAGCAGCTCCGAGAGCGGTCCCGCGCAAGCCGTCGCGACGAGCAGCCCCAATGCCGCGCCGATCCAGGTCGCGTAGGCGCCGATCCCTCCGCCGTAAGCCGCCGCGCCGAGCGCGCCGCCCATCCAGGACGTCCGGCTACCGCCGGACGCGCCGGCAGAAGACGCGAACCCTTGTCCGATCGCAAGACCCGCCAGCAGCCCGAAGGCTTGTATCAATCGTTTCATCAACATAAAGTATCACTCCCAAGAATAACCTGATTTGCTACCAGTATGGTCCAAATTCAGGCGGATTAATCCTGTCTCGGGAGCGGAAAGCGAATGTGTCGGCTCAAGCTTTTTGATGGGAGCAGCTATAGAAGGGAGCAGCTATTGAAGGGATGGGGCTTGTCTGACTGCTTTTCATTCCGATGCGCAGCAGTCCGGTCGCTTTTCGTTTTGTATTGTTTTGTATTACGGAAGCCCTTGTTCTATAATGAGTTCTATGCAACGCCAATACAGGCAATCGAGGTGGATGGGATGAGCGCGCCAACACTGCAGGAATTTCAGCAGCAGGTGTCTGAGCTTTTGCTTCGTCACCGCAGCTTGCTGGATGTTATGACCAAGTACAGTCAATCGAACGCTTCGGTCAACCGGGCTGTGTCCAAGTCCATCACCGAATGCGGGTGCATCGAGCTGAATGCCAGGCAGCAGGGTTTCTCCCCCGACCTGGAGCTCGGCGAAGCCATACGCCAGACCAAGTCCCACATGGCAGGCGAGCTCTGCGAGCAATGCGCCGACATCATCCGTTCGGAGATGGGCAAGAATCTGTTCTATCTGTCCGCTTATTGCAATCTGCTTGGCGTCAACCTGGATGAAGTCGTCACCAAGGAATCGGAAAAGTGCAGCACGCTCGGATGGTTTAACCTGACCTAGATCGGGAACGGACGTCCGCGCACGCTAAGAGAACCGTCAGGGAGAATCGCCCTGGCGGTCTCTTTTTTTATTGCGGTCATCCGACAGCCGTTCCGATAGGCCGGACCATGGTCGCCAACGTCGTTTATTCGCCGAAATACCTGCAAATATACATCCAATTTCGCCGGAATCTATCCATCTTAGAAGAATAGATGCGAAAATGCAGGCATTATCCCCCGTCAGCCCCATTTCCGGTTTGCGCTTTACATTTACCTGCATAATTGCAGGTATTTTGTGAAGAGTAGTGTGTTGGTGAAAAATACATGTAAAAATGCAGCTTTTTCGACCCTCCAAACTTCCGAAGCAACTCCGGCACGCCTAATATACGCCTACCTGGCGCGAATCGCCGCCTGAATGTAATAAAAAAAGCCGTCCGGCGCCGAAATGGCGAAGGATGGCTTTTTTATTGCCTTGCTCAAGTCGGCCCGCGCAGCTTCTACGCGCCGCGGCGGGGACGCTCCTCGTTTTTGCGGCGTTTGCGGCGCAGGCGCTTGTAGGCGCCGGAGAACATCCGCTCAACGTTTTTTTTTAAGCCCCAGAGCGCGTACAGGAGCAGCATCACAAGGATGAAGTTCGGAATCGCGTGCGGGAACATGAACGCCAGGATCACCGCGGCCGCGACGACGAGAGGCACCGCCCAGATCGCCGCCTTGGGCAGCCCAAGCTTCTTGAAGTTCGGGTACTTCAGGCTGCTGACCATCAGGAAGGACAGCGCCAGCGTGGCGACGAGCAGCAGGTACACGTGCAGATCGGCGTGAAACAGCGCCAGCGTCGCCAGCACGCCGCCGGCCGCCGGAATCGGCAGTCCGATGAAGTATCCGGGGATGCCCTCGAT
The DNA here is from genome assembly GCF_042649185.1 of Cohnella sp. GCM10012308. Taxonomy (NCBI): domain Bacteria; kingdom Bacillati; phylum Bacillota; class Bacilli; order Caryophanales; family Paenibacillaceae; genus Cohnella; species Cohnella sp. GCM10012308. The sequence continues at coordinate 17,633 of NZ_JBHRYU010000041.1, read as the reverse complement.
CACGTTGAAGCGGGCAAGACGCAAGGCGCCGCAGATCGGGAAGATGGCGGTGATAATCCACGCTAGCGCCGGATTGACATCGGTAAAGGCAGCCTGGTACATGATGAAGGCAGGCGCGACGCCGAACGAGATGACGTCGGACAGCGAATCCAGCTCCTTGCCGAACTCGCTCTGAACGTTCAGCGCCCGGGCTACCCGGCCGTCGAGACCGTCGAGCAGCATCGCGATGATGACGAGCAGGGCCGCGCCGTCCGCACGATCGTTAAACGCCAATATGATCGATAATACGCCTAAAAATAAATTGCCTATGGTGAACAGGTTCGGCAATGACTTTGCAAACATTGGACTTCACCTCTACTTTACTATACCCGATCGGACCTGTCGCCAACGCACGAGTCGGCATGGACCCGGCCGGGCTAGTCTAAGAGCCGGGTGCGAGCGGATGCAGATATCGTCTCCGCAGGCAACATTCCCCATTGTATGATGCCTATATCTGTCTGTCAATGAACACCTGATCCCGAATCCGCTTCAGTCCGTCCCGGATCGCTCTGGCGCGGACTTCCCCGATGCCGTCGACCTCGTCGAGGTCCTCGATCGAAGCTTGGGCGATATGCGTCAGCGCGCCGAAGCGATCGACGAGATTGTGGATAATGACGGCCGGCAGACGCGAGATCTTGCCGAGGATCCGATAGCCGCGGGACGGCAGCCCCTCCTCCGCGACGGCGCTCAGCGACACGTAACCCAGCAGCCGGATGATGAGCACCGAATCCAACAGCTCGTCTGAGTTCAGCTTCTTGAGCGCGTGCTGAATCTCGCGGATGCGCTCCTCCGAGGCGTCCTTGGCGTAATCCTTGAGCAAGAGACGCGCTTCTTCTTCGGCATGGCCGACCAGCTCCTCCATCTGCATGTTAATCAGACGGCCTTCGTTGCCCAATTCGAGCACGTACCGCTTGATCTCCATCCGGATGCGCAGCACCATCTCGGCGCGCTGCAGGGCGTAGACGACCTCGTGCATCGTCACCTGGTTCTCGAACTCCAGCGCGGACAGATCCGTCAGCGTCTGCGTATAGACCACCCGGTAACGCTCCAGCGTCTGGATCGCCTGGTTCGCCTTGGTCAGGATAACGGCCATGTCCTTGAGCGCGTAGCGCAGCTGTCCCTGGTACAGGGTGATGATATTGCGCCGCTGGGAAATGGAGACGACGAGCTGCCCCGTCTGCTTCGCCACCCGCTCGGCGGTACGGTGCCGGATGCCCGTCTCGATCGAGGAGATCGAGGGATCGGGGATCAGCTGCGTATTGGCGTACAAAATGCGCTTGGCGTCTTCGCTCAGGATGATCGCGCCGTCCATCTTGGCGAGCTCGTACAGATAGTTCGGGCTGAAGTCGCAGTTGATCGAAAAACCGCCGTCGACGACCTCCATGACCTCGGGGCCGTAGCCGACGACGATGAGCGCGCCGGTCTTGGCGCGCAGCACGTTCTCGAGCCCGTCGCGCAGCGGCGTGCCCGGCGCGACCATCCGGAGCAGCTGGTTCATGACGTCCTGCTGCTCGCGTTCTTTGTCTTTGATCTCCTTCGTCACGCGATTCGTTCCCCCTATTCCAATGCCGCCTTGAGCGCCTCGGCTACGGACTTGACAGGCACCAGCCGGATGCCCGCGGGCGGCTGCCAGCCCTTCATGCTCGCTTCGGGCAGGATGACCCGCTTGAAGCCGAGCTTGAGCGCTTCCTTGACGCGCGTCTCGGCGCGGGAGACCGCCCGTACCTCTCCCGTAAGTCCCACCTCGCCGAAAACGACGTCGTCGGGCTTGGTAGGCAGGTCGCGAAAGCTCGACGCCAGGCTGACCGCGGCGGCCAGGTCGGCCGCCGGTTCGTCCAGCTTGATGCCGCCGGCGACGTTTACGTATGCATCCTGATTTTGAAAAAACATGCCCATGCGCTTCTCGAGTACCGCGATAACGAGCGATATCCGATGATGGTCCAGGCCCGAGGACATGCGCCTCGGCGAAGGGAAGTGCGTCGGCGCCACGAGCGCCTGCAGCTCGACCATCACGGGCCGCGTCCCTTCGATGCTCGCGACGACCGTCGAGCCGGACACGCCGAGCGGCCGCTCGGTGAGGAACAGCTCGGACGGGTTGGACACCTCTCGCAGACCTTCCTCCGACATATCGAAGATGCCGATCTCGTTGGTCGAGCCGAAGCGGTTCTTGACCGCGCGGAGCAGCCGGTAAGAATGATGGCGTTCTCCCTCGAAATAGAGCACGCAGTCGACCATATGCTCGAGCAGCCGCGGGCCGGCGATCGCGCCTTCCTTGGTGACATGGCCGACGAGCACGGTCGCGACGCCGCCCTGTTTGGAGATGCGCATGAACTGGGCGGTGCACTCGCGCACCTGCGCGACGCTGCCCGGCGCGGACGGCACGTCGGGACGGTAGACGGTCTGGATCGAGTCGATGACGAGAAAGTCCGGCTTCACTTCCTCAATGGACTGCTCCACGAGATCCAGGTTCGTCTCGCACAGCACGAACAGGCGCTCGCTAAGCGCGCCCAGCCGGTCGGCGCGAAGCTTGGTCTGGCGGACGGATTCTTCCCCCGACACGTACAGCACGGTAAGACCTTGGCCCGCAAGCGTGTTCGACGTCTGCAGCAGGAGCGTCGACTTGCCGATGCCCGGGTCGCCGCCGACGAGCAGCAGCGAGCCCGGCACGAGCCCGCCGCCGAGCACGCGGTTAAGCTCCCCGTTTCCCGTCGGGATCCGAGGTTCCTTGCCGCTTTCTATGTGTATGATGGACTGGGCACTTTCTTTCGTCCGGGTCAGCTCGCTGCTGCGGCCGACGTTCGCCTTGACGACCTGCTCGGCTTCCTCCACCATCGTGTTCCAGGCGCCGCACCCCGGGCACTTCCCCATCCACTTGGGCGATTCGGTGCCGCATTCGGTGCAGACGAACTTGATTTTCAGCTTGGCCATGGGATTCCCTTCATTATTTCGCTAGTTACAAGAAGTGTATCACACTTGCTCTCCCCGGTTAAAGTCCGGCGCCCGCCCGAACGCCAAAATCCGCCGCCGGGAACCAACCTGGCGACGGATTATAGGTAGAGCGGCCTTGGCGGCGTTTCCGCGGCAATGGTTAGACGAAGGTTCTCGTGTCGTTGTTGCGGCTGAACCGGAAGATCGCGATCGCCGCGAAGGCGGCGGCGAAGGCGGCCAACACGAGCAGATTCATGTACAGGCTGCCGAAGCTGTCGCCGTGCTGCAGGCGGTTCACCGTATCGAGCAGCCAGTGCTGCGGGAGGAACGCGCCGATCTTGCGGATGGCGTCGGGCATGATATCCATCGGGAAGTAGCAGCCGGCAAGCACGCATGTCGGCGTTATGATAAGGTTTTGCAGCGCGCTGGACTGGCCCTTGGACTTGGAGAGCGAGACGATGAGCAGCGACAGCGCGATCGCGCCGAGGCCGAACAGCACCAGGACCAAGGCGAGCTGCATGACCGGCACGCCAGAGTCGATATGGAGCACCGCCCGCATGAAGGTCAGCGTCAGGGCGATCTGGCATACCATGGCGACGATATTGACCGCGACGTTCGCCGCGACGTACGACCTGGCGGTGACCGGCGAGGAGAGGAGGCGCAGGAACGTGCGGTTTTCTTTCTCGCGCAGAATCATCTCCGACATGTTGACGGACGAGAACATGATGAAGGCGACCAGGAAGCCCAGCGACTGGTACGTCGTGTCTTTGACGTTGGAAGCGTCGTTCAGGCGTTCGCGGTTGACCTTAAAGCCGCCCTGCGTATACTCGCCGTAGATTTGCTCGAAGCGTGCCTTGTCTCCCTGCGATTCCGCGGCGATCGAAGCGACGTTGTTCAGATAACCGTCCAACATGGCCTGGACGTAAGCCGTCACCTGCGCGCCTTTGACGGACAGCAGCTCGAGCTGCCGCGGCGAACCCGCCTTGAGCGTCTCCCCGAACCCTGCCGGGATGACGATGCCCGCATCCAGCTTGCCGGCCGCGATCTGATCCTTCAGATCGGCGTCCGACGTCTCCGTCACCTTGACGCCGTCGAGCGCGCCGATGAAGGCGGCGACGTCGCGGCCGACGGCGTCTGCGCCGTCCTGCTGCACGATGCCGATGCGGAGACCCGTGCCGCCGGCGTTTCCGTAGAGAGCGGCGGATATCAGGACGCCGGCGACGGGCAGCAGAAACAAAATCATATTCGAGCGTTTGCGGAAGGTGTTGCGAAAAGTATGGGCCATGAGCCAGAGGATCGTTTTCACGGTTAGATCGTCTCCCTTCTGCGGATCAGGAACATGCATACGGCGAGCAGGACGACGGCTCCCGCAAGATTAAAACCGGCGGCCTGCAAAGCCGGGGCGGTATGTCCGCCGAACACCGTCTCGATGACGCCGGCGTTGTTCCAGCGCAGCGGCGAGTAGTAGGATACGGCGCCGATAAAGCCGGTAAAGTCATTCACCGGAAAGTATGCGCCGCCTACGAACGAGGCGATCTGGATGAAGATGAGCAGGAACGAATGCGACGCTTTGCTGCGGAAGATCATGCCGACCGCGAGGCCGAAGCCGATCGCCATGAGCACCTCCGTGATCAGGACAAGCAGGACGTGCCCCGGATGATTCCCCCAGTTCGCGCCGAACGCGAAATGGCTGATCAGCATCACGGCGACGATGAAGATCGCGTTGATGGCGGTGCTGCCAAGCACCTTGCCGGCGAAGATCTCGGCCTTGGACACCGGAGCGGCGGACAGCCGGACGATCGTGTGGCGGGTCCGTTCGCTCTCGATGAGCGCGGAGGCGTTAAGCGCCGCGTACAAGGCAATCATGGTCGTCATGGCGACCGCATAGTAGTCCATGGAATTCGGCTGGCTGTCCGCCGTAAGCGACGTTGCCTTCACGAGTTGAGCGGGCGATTGGCCGCTGCCGTCCGTTTGTGGGGATGCGCCCGCCCTCGCAAAGGCCGCCTCCAAATTGTAACGGTCTGCGAAAGAGGTCAGCATGCCCTGCAGGATGTTGCTCTCGATCGTGCTCCGGCTGTTGTCGTAGTATGCGATGCCCTTGTCGGAGACGTCGGCGAAAGCCGCGTATTGCGCTTCCGCGACGGCCTGCTTGCCGTCCTGTCCGGGAGGCAGCGGCTGAATGGAAACTCCGCTGTCCTCGGCAGCTTTGGCGAAGCTCTCCCATCCGGCAGCCAGCGCCGGACTCGCCTGGTCGATCGAATAAGCCATCTTGATGTCGCCGATCTCGATGCTGCCCGAGAAGGCGTTGGACAACGCCAGCCCCAGGATGAGCATGAGCGCGATCGGAAAGGCGAGCATGAAGAGAAAGGTGGACTTGTTGCGCAGCGCCGACACGATTTCTTTTTTTGCGATATGCAGCGTATTCACGCTCTTGTCCCCCTTAGTCTCTCAGATTGCGGCCGGTCAGCGTCAGGAATACCGTTTCGAGATTCGGCGCCTGCTCTTCTACCGCCCGAATCTCCATGCCGTCGCGGATGAGCTGCTGGACGATATCGTTCAAGTTGGCGATCTCTGCGCGCGATTGAATCTTGATCCGTTGTTCCTCGATCCGGACGGCGAGGACGCCGCGGATTTCTTTGAGACGCTCCTGATCCAGCCCTTCGATGCTCTTCACGTCGATCCAGATTTCCTTGGAATCCGTAATGATCGCCTTGAGCTGTTCCTTGGTGCCGTCCGCGATGATCTTGCCGTGGTCGACGATCGCGATGCGCGTGCATATCTCCTCGACCTCTTCCATGTAGTGGCTGGTGTAGAGAATCGTGCAGCCCATGCGGTTCAGTTCTTTGACCGATTGCAAAATGTAGTTGCGCGAGTGCGGGTCGATGCCGACCGTCGGTTCGTCCATGATGATCAGCTTCGGCCGATGCGCGATGGCGCAGGCGATGTTGAGCCGGCGCTTCATGCCGCCCGAGAAGTTTTTGGGCAGCTCCTTGTGCTTGTCGCCGAGTCCGACGAAGCTGAGCGCCTCCTCCACCCGAGCCTTCAGCTCGCTTCCGCGGAAGCCGTACAGCCCGGCGAAAAACTTCACGTTTTCGAAGGCGGTCATATCCTCGTAAATAGCCAGGTCCTGCGGCACGATGCCGATGTTCATCTTGGCGAAATGCGCGTGCTTGGCGATGTTTTTACCGAGAAACTTGATCTCGCCCTTCGTCGGACGGAGCAGCGAGGCGATCATGCTGATCGTCGTGCTCTTGCCGGCCCCGTTCGCGCCGAGGAAGCCGAAGATCTCTCCTTCCTTCAGATTGAGCGTCATATTGTCCACCGCCGCAAAGTCTCCGAACTTCTTGGTCAGTCCGCCGATCTCGATAATGTTCATCGCGCATTCGCTCCCGTCGTTCATTTGTTAATCTAATCATAAAAAAAAGGACGCTCTTATGTCAGTGCATAAGTTCATCCTTTGGCATGAGAAATCTCATATGATTGGCTCATGAGAATCTCATGAGCCTGCGCGTACGGGAAGCAGCGTCGTCACGCTGAAGCCGCGGGAGCCGTCGACGATAATCGTCCCGCCTTCCGTTGCCGCCCGCTCTTCCATGCCGACGATGCCGAGTCCCTTGACGACCTTGTCCGCCCCGCGTCCGTCGTCGCGCACGACCGCCTTGACGAATTTGTTTAAGACGAGCACCTCGACCGCGATCGACTCGGCGCCGCTGTACTTGAGCGAATTGGTAACCGCCTCGGTGACGTTCGCCTGGATGATGCGCCACTGGAGCTGGGTAATTGTATCCAGATCGCCAGCGTAATTCAGCGTCGCCCGAATGTCCTGCTTGGCGGATAGCTCGTCCACGAACAGCTGCAGGCGTCCGATGCCGAGCTGCTCGGCAGGCGGCTTGGACTGCTTCAGCGTCAGGCGGATGCGCTCCAGGCCTTCTTTGGAGATGACGATGGCATTGCCCAGCAGCTCTTCTGCCTTGGTCCGGTTCGTGTCGAGCAGCCGCCTGGCCGCCTCCATCTGAATGAGCGCGCCGGCCATCGAATGTCCGATCTCGTCGTGGATTTGCTGCGACAGCCGCCCCCGCTCCTCCAGCTTGATCGTGTACTCGGCTTGGCGCGCGTATTCCTCGTTGTCCGTGAGCGCGCGGGTCAGCCTGCGCGCGTCTTCCTGGAGCTTGTCCCGCTCCTCCTCGCGAAGGGCAAGCCGCGCGTACAGCTTGCAGGTCGAGATATAGAGCATAAAGCAAAGCGCAGCCGCCAGCGCATAGGTCGGCCTGTACGGTGCAGGCAGCAGCAAGCCTGCCGCGGCCAGCACGACGGCGGACTGCCAGTTGGCGGCGCCAAGTCCCGAAGCCGCTTCGTACAGATTCGGGATGGCCAGCAGCAGGAACAGCGGATGCAGCTCCAGCGAACCGTAGATCGCGAGGGCGGCGGACAGCGCCGACAACGCGAGCGACGCCTTGTTGATCCGCCTAAGGGGCGGAAGGCCAAAGCTCAGGCACGTGTACAATAACAGGACGAGCATATAAGCCGGCCGGAAAGCCCCTTCATGGGGCGCGCCGTACAGCACGTATCCGATAAATAGCAGCAGAGCGGCTTTGTTCCCGAGCAGCCATAGCTCCATCGGCGCTTCCTACTCCTCTTCCGGCACGCGAGCTTCGCCCGTGAGGTAGTAGATCGCGATCTGCGTGCGATGCTCGAGGCCCGTCTTGTTTAAGATCGAGGTAATATAGTTCGCCACGGTGCCTTCGGAAATAAACAGCTTGCGCGAGATCTCCTTGTTCGACAAGCCGCGGGCGATCTGCTCCATAATGTCGAGCTCGCGCTCGGTGAACAGGCTGCGGTCGATCGCTTCGCCCGGCTTGATGGACCGTGCCGCGGCCGGGGCCGGCTGCTGCGGGGCTGCGCCCTGCGCGAGCTGCGCCTTGATCTTGTCCAGCACGACGTCCTGGAGCACGTCGTGGTTGTTATGCACGCTTTTGATGGCGTCGCGAATCCGCTCCGGGTCGTTATTTTTCAGCAGGTAGCCTCTTGCCCCCGCTTTGATCGCTTCGAGAATGTACTCTTCGTCGTCGAAGGTCGTCAGAATGAGCGGCTTGGTCTTCGTGTTGGCCGCGATGAGCCGCGCCGCCTCCACGCCGTTCATGTTCGGCATGCGAACGTCGAGCAGCGCCACGTCCGGCGCATGCGCTTCGCAGAACGCGGCGGCCTGGGCACCGTCCTCGACCGTCCCCACCACCTCGAACTCCTCGAAGCTGGTCAGGATGATCTTCATCCCTTCCCGGATAAATGAGTTGTCGTCGGCGATCAGCACTTTGATCGGCAAACTCTTCCACCTCGCTTTAGGTCTATGTTGATCATAAGCGCTGCGAGTGCGCGGCGCAATCGGTTAGATTGAAGTAGGCGTGCCGGTCGCGGGTGAGGCGCGGGATCGTTCGTGCACAACAATGGTGCACGAACGCAGAAGGGCCAGGGAGTTAGAACGGCCCGCCAACGTAAAAAACGCCGGGGGACGACTCTAACGAGTGTCCCGCCGGCGCGGACGTTGCATGCTATTGGATCAGCTGTTGTTCTTGACCGCTTCGTTCTCTTCCGAGGAGGATGGGCTCGTGGTGTTCACGACCAGCGCGCCTTCCTTCTCGTCGATCTCGAGCGAGTCGCCCTTTTGAATCTTGCCGAGCAGCAGCTCCTCGGACAGGCGATCCTCGATGTGCTTCTGGATCGCGCGGCGCAGCGGGCGCGCGCCGTAGGCCGGATCGAAGCCTTCCTTGGCGAGGAAGTTCTTGGCCGCCTCGGTCAGCTCGAACTTGACGTTGTGCTCGACGAGACGCTTCTTGAGGTCGTCCGCCATGAGCGTGACGATCTGCGCGATGTGCTCTTCGGCGAGCGGGTGGAAGACGATTGTCTCGTCGATCCGGTTCAGGAACTCGGGGCGGAACGACTTCTTCAGCTCGCCGAGCACCTTATCCTTCATGTTGTTGTAGTCTTTGCCCGAATCCTGCACGGCGGTGAAGCCGAGCGAGGAGTTGCGCTTGATCTGATCGGCGCCGACGTTCGACGTCATGATGATCAGCGTGTTGCGGAAGTCTACCGTGCGGCCCTTGGAGTCGGTCAAACGGCCGTCTTCGAGCACCTGCAGCAGCACGTTGAACACTTCGGGATGCGCCTTCTCGATCTCGTCGAGCAGGACGACCGAGTATGGCTTGCGGCGAACCTTCTCGGTAAGCTGACCGCCTTCCTCGTAGCCGACGTATCCTGGAGGCGCGCCGACGAGACGGGACGTCGAGTGCTTCTCCATGTACTCCGACATGTCGATGCGGATGACCGCGTTCTCGTCGCCGAACATCGCTTCGGCCAGCGCGCGGGCCAGCTCGGTCTTGCCGACGCCCGTCGGGCCCAGGAAGATGAACGAGCCGATCGGACGCTTCGGATCCTTGAGTCCCGCACGGGAGCGGCGCACGGCGCGGGAGACGGCCTTGACGGCTTCTTCCTGGCCGATGACGCGGTCATGCAGGATGCTCTCCAGCTTGAGCAGGCGCTCGGTTTCTTCCTCGGCCAGCTTGACGACCGGAATGCCGGTCCAGCTCGCGACGACCTGGGCGATATCGTCCGGCGTCACCTCGGAGTCCGTGCGGCCTTGCTTTTCTTTCCACTGGTTCTTCGTGGAGTCGAGCTCCTCGCGGATCTTCTGCTCGGTGTCGCGCAGCGCCGCAGCCTTCTCGAACTCTTGGCTTTGCACGGCGGCGTCCTTTTCCTTGCGGATATCTTCAAGGCGCGCTTCGAGCTGCTTAAGATTCGGCGGTACCGTATACGAGCGCAGTCTCACCTTCGAGCTGGCTTCGTCGATCAGGTCGATCGCTTTATCCGGCAGGAAGCGGTCCGTAATGTAGCGGTCGGACAGCTTGACTGCGGCTTCGATCGCCTCGTCCGTGATCTTGACCCGGTGATGCGCCTCGTAGCGATCGCGCAAGCCATTCAGAATCTGAATCGCTTCTTCGGGCGACGGCTGGTCGACGGTAATCGGCTGGAAGCGGCGCTCGAGCGCGGCATCCTTCTCGATATACTTGCGGTATTCGTCGAGCGTCGTCGCGCCGATGCACTGGAGCTCGCCTCTCGCGAGCGCCGGCTTCAGAATATTGGACGCGTCGATCGCGCCTTCCGCGCCTCCGGCGCCGATCAGCGTGTGCAGCTCGTCGATGAACAGGATGACATTGCCGGCTTGGCGAATCTCGTCCATGATCTTCTTCAGACGGTCTTCGAATTCGCCGCGGTACTTGGTACCGGCGACGACGGAGCCCATGTCGAGCGTCATGACGCGCTTGTCGCGCAGCGTCTCGGGAATCTCGTTGTTCACGATGCGTTGCGCCAGACCTTCGGCGATCGCCGTCTTGCCGACGCCGGGCTCGCCGATGAGGACCGGGTTGTTCTTGGTCCGGCGGGAGAGCACCTGGATCACGCGTTCGATCTCCTTGGCGCGCCCGATGACCGGGTCGATATTGTTGTCGCGGGCGCTCGCCGTCAAGTCGCGGGCGAGGCCGTCGAGGGTAGGCGTGCTTACATTGTTAGAAGGCCCGTGATTCTGAGATACGCTCTCGCTGCTCCCGAGGAGCTGCAATACCTGCTGGCGCGCCTTGTTCAGGCTGATGCCGAGGTTATTGAGCACGCGTGCCGCCACGCCCTCGCCTTCGCGGATCAGACCGAGCAGGATATGCTCCGTGCCGACGTACGTATGGCCGAGCTTGCGCGCTTCGTCCATCGACAGCTCGATGACCTTTTTCGCGCGCGGGGTGTAAGCGATGTTGGTCGGCTGCTCCTGGCCGCGTCCGATGAGGGATTCGACTTCGTCCTGGATCTTCTCGAGTCCGAGGCCCAGCGCGATCAGCGCCTTGGCGGCGATGGACTCGCCTTCGCGGATAAGACCGAGCAAAATGTGCTCCGTGCCGATATTGTTGTGTCCCAAGCGCACCGCTTCTTCCTGTGCCAATGCAAGAACCTTTTGTGCGCGTTCGGTGAATCGTCCGAACATCATGAGACAGCACCTCCTCCGTATAATATAAGAATAGATGATTTAGGCATGAGTTGCCAGTCTGGACGAGATCATTTGGGCGCGGGTCATGTCCCGCTGCTCCGGACTAAGCGCGTCACCGTACGCCTGCTGCAAAAATCCCGGCTGGATCGAGACGAGCAGCTCGTTAAGCGTTCCCTCTTCCACCTCGGGCAGCAGGCCCAGATGGATGCCCAGCCGCAGATCCGACAGACGCTGAGAAGCTTCCTTCGCATCGATGACGGCCGCATAGCTCAGAATGCCGTACGACCTTTTGATGCGGTCCTCGACCTTGAGTCTCGATTCGCCCATCAGCTTGGCCCGCGCCGCCTTCTCGTGCTCGATGATCTGGCGGGCGACCGCATGCAGATGGTCGATGATCTCGGTCTCGGACTGGCCGAGCGTGATTTGGTTGGATACCTGAAACAGGTTGCCCGTCGCTTCGCTGCCTTCGCCGTACATGCCCCTGACCGCCAGACCGACCTGCGTGACCGCCGACAGGATCCGGTTGATCTGCCCTGTCATGACGAGCGCAGGCAGATGCATCATGACAGAAGCGCGAATGCCCGTGCCGACGTTAGTAGGACAGCTGGTCAGGAAGCCGTACTTCTCGTCGAAGGCATAGTCGACGGCCTCCTCGAAGATATCGTCGATCTTGCTCGCGGTATCCCAGGTCTCCTTTAATTGAAATCCCGCATGCAGACATTGAATGCGCAAATGGTCCTCTTCGTTCACCATCAGGCTGACGTCTTCGCCGGGGCCGAGCATCAGCGCGGCATGTTGGGCCTGATTCGCAAGCGCCGGGCTGATCAGATGCTTTTCCACCAGCACCTGTTTCTCCAGCTCGCTCAGCTCGGACAGGCGCACGCTGCTGACTTCCCCGAGCCCGTTCAGCCTGCCGCTCTCGTTTACCGACAGCAGCCGATCCATCGCTTCGGAAGCTTGGTCGGCGCTGGACATCATCGGAAACGGCAGATGCCGCAAGTTCCGGGCGATGCGGACCCGACTGCTCAGCACGACGTCGCGATCCGGCGCGTCTTCCTTCATCCAGGGGCTCAGCGCCTCCGCGGTATATTTCCGATTACCCATGTGCCGTGCCCCCTAACCGTTCTGGACTTCGCGCTCGAGCTCGCGGATGCGGTCGCGCAGGTCGGCCGCGGATTCAAAATCCTCGCCTTCGATCCGGCTCTGCATCTCCCGCTTCAAGCCGTCGATCTCGCGACGCAGCCTGACCAGTCCGCCGGCCCGCTTCGGTACTTTGCCTACATGGACCGTATTCCCGTGCACCCGCTTCAACAAAGGATCGAGCCGTTCCGCGAACTGCTTGTAGCAATGGGCGCAGCCGAACCGGCCGAGCTTGCTGAACTGACCGTACGTCATCCCGCAGCCCTCGCAGCGCTGCTGCTGTTGGACTTGCGCTTTGGCGCCGGACAATCCGGAGGGGTCGAAGTCCATGAGGCCGGAGAGCAGATTATGGATGGAAAAGCCTGACGACGTGCCCGGAATGAGCTCGCCCTTCTCCCTCGCGCATGCCTCGCATATGTGCAGCTCCGTCTTTTCTCCGTTGACGTACTTTGAAAAATGAAGCGTAGCCGGCCTCTGGCCGCACTCCTGGCATACCACCTTGATCTCCTCCCCACGGCTATATAGGTTAGGTAACATGATATTGGAAAAATCTAACGCGCGAGAAGCGCCAGCAGCATGACCCGCATCAGGTTGGACCTCAGCTCGTCCTGCAACGGCTGCTTAAGCGGCAGCGCCTCCGTTGACAGCGCGGTGCGCATTAGATGCGCCTCCCGGGCGGTAACGATGCCGGCCTCTTCGAGCTGATAGATCAAACCGTTGGCCTTGTTTTCGTCAATACGGCTGCCTGCGCTCTGATGCAGCAGACGCTGCACGGCTTCCAGCGAGGGGAGGTCCACGCGCTGAATGCGGATGTAGCCTCCGCCTCCTCGTTTACTCTCTACACTATACCCCTTTTCGAGCGTAAACCGCGTGCTGATGACGTAGTTGATCTGGGAGGGCACGCATGAGAACCTCTCCGCGAGATCACCCCGCTGAATCTCGATCGAGCCTGCGCTGCTCTGCAAAATCTGCTTCAGATAGTGCTCGATCAGATCGGATATGTTACGCATAGCAAGAGCCTAACCCCCTTTCCGGAGAACGGCTTCGACTTCTGACTTTGACTTTCTTTGACTATAACCATATTATACGCACTTTATAATAAAATGCAACCCCGCCGGTTATTCCGTCCGGCAGCGGGCGCCTAGTCGCTCTCCTCCTCAGTATGCACCGATTCGGGTCTGTTTAACGATCGTGTGCTTGCGCTTTTCTTCTCCTACCGAACTGGTTATCATTTACATTATAAATCTCATTGGAAGCGGTGATCCTTCATGGCCATTGTTAATACGATTCTGCTCGTAATCGCAATCGTTCTACTGCTGCGTATCAATTCGAAGCTCCCCGGCAGGGATCTCGTCCAGGAGGCGCTCGACAGGTACGAAGCTGCCAAAGGTCCAAAGTCGTAGCGCCGGCCTCCTACTTGAGCAGCAGTCACCGAGCTGCAATGGTTGCAAAAGGCGCAATGCAAATGCCGCCCAAATTGGACGAATTGGCAATGCGCCTTTCTCGGTCTTTCAGAAAAAGTCCATCAAATACGTATCGTATCTCGGCACGCGGCGCTCGAGCAGATCGACGACATACGAATCGCCGCCCAGTCTTCCGGCCTCGGCCAACAATCCCGGACGGCGCCCGCCCAATAGCAGCGCGGTCAGCGTCTGAATATCGAGCGTGACCGCAGCAGCGGAATCGTCTTCCGCGCGAGCCATCTCCGCTTTCCCGTCCGCCCCGATCGACAGCCGGAACGTACCGTCGTTCCAGGCGGCATGCGCATCCTGGAGGCGAAGCAGCAGCGAATCTTCCGCGCCGGAGGCGAACCGGTATTGGGATACGAACGCTTCGGCATCTACGATTCGCGACATGAAGTACGGATGCGTTTCCTGCTTGAAGCGGGGATCGGCGACCAGAAACGGCAGCGGGTCATCCGAAGGCATCGTCAACAGGAGCCGGTCGATCATGGAATCATGGTTGCCGACGAAGTCCCACAGCCCTCTGCGGGCCCCTTCCGTGACGGATACCCACTCGAGCACCGTCATGACCCGATTTTCCACCTGATAATGGAGATAGCCTTCCGGCTCGCCCGCCTCGTTGCGATACAAGGCAAGCAGGCCCGGCGTGCTCCACCGCTTGCGCGTCCACCACTCCTCGGTTCTGTCCAGCGTGCCCGTATATCGCAATGCCGCTTTGGCATACAGCCCCGCGACCGCCGCCGTATCCGGCGCTATGCGCTCGACGTTTCCGGGCTCATTTCTTTTCGCCGGAAAGTGACGCGGCTCGAGCTCGTATTTTTTGCGCTCGCAAGTCATTTCCCAGCCGTATTTGCGATAGAAGGGAAAGGCGAACGGATGCAGCATGCTGACCGTCTGCCCTTGCTCGCGCATTTTCTCCAACGATGCGCGCAAGAGACGAGATACGCAGCCGTGGCGACGGGCCTCGGGCCAGGTCGCCACGCCCGCGATGCCCCCCATTTCCATGCTGGTGCCGTTCACCCATACGCGAAACGGAAGCAGGATCAGCGCCGACAGCAGCTTGCCTTGATCGTCAAAGGCGCCAAGATGCTCCTCGGGCCGGAAGTACTGCAGCTCCGTCTCCCGACGGTCCTGCGGCAGCTTGAATTGAAAGGCGAATTCGGATAATGCGATTCGCTCGTCGAAATCCTCGAGCGTCAAATGGCGAATGTCCATGCGATTTTCCCAACCTCCCTCATGCTACAACTATCATAGCTTAAGGACGTTCCGCTTGCACGGCCGGAGCAAGCACAGGCTTCGCGCCTCTGCCGCGGAGGTAAAGGTAGGCGCAGCCGATGGACAGCAGCACGACGACGACCAGCCCCCAATAGATGTTGCTGTAGGCTTCGTGCAGCGGCAGGTTTTTCTGCCAGTCGATCGCGCTCGCGGACAACGCTACGCCGAAGGCGCCGCTCACGAACTGGAGAAGCTGGAACAGCCCCATGCCGGAGCCGATCTGCGAGGCCGGCAGCAGCCGCGACATCTCGTTGGAGATGCTGCTGGTCATGAAGGTGAAGCCGAGGCTGAGCAGCATGTAGATCAGCAGGATCGACATGTATGACGTCCCGGACAACAGCGCGAACAAGGCGACGGAGAGCAGGATAAGCACCGGGACGTAACGGATAATCGCCGCGTTGCCGCTGCGGTCGATGATGCCGCCGACCTTCCGGGACATCAGAAGCGCGAGCAGGGAACCCGGGAAGATCACGAGACCCGACTCGATCGCGCTGAGACCGTGGAGATGCACCAGGATCTGAGGCAGCAGAAACAGCGTGGCGAAGCTGGACAGATACGCCGCGACGCCGACTGCGCTGAGCAACAGGTACTTGCGGTTCGCGAACAGCGCCGGCATCACGAATGGATTACGGGCCGTTCGGATGCGGACGGCGAACAAGATCAGCGCCAAGGCTCCGCCGGCGAGCATGTACCATTGGTGGTTCGTCAAAAATAAGAGCAGGCCCGTCGTGCTGATCGCGGCCAGCAGCGCGCCCGGCAAGTCGAGCGAGCCGGCGCCCTTGCGTTCGCGCGGCAGTACGATCGCCAGCAGGGGCACGAGGATGAGCGTAAGAGCGCTGACGGCAAACAGGAAGTGCCAGCCGAGGTATTGTACGACGGCTCCGCCGACGACCGGACCCAGTCCGAGACCGAGCGATGCGGCGGACATAATGATTGCCATCGCGGCGCCTCTGCGCTCAACCGGTACATACCGGCTGATAAGCACCAGCGATAATGAAGGAATCGCGCCTGCTCCCGTCGCCTGCACGATCCGTACGATAAGCAGCATCAGGAAGCTGTTGGCGAATAGACCGACGATAGCGGCAAGACCGAAGAGCAGCAGGCTGATCACGACGAGCCGTCTGATCGGCACGTAGTCCGACAGCCGGCTGTACGTAATGGATGAAATCGCGAATACGATAGAATAACCGGTCACGATCCACGATGCGCTTGACGGCGATAGCTCGAAGTCGTGCGTGACGTCCGGCAGCGCCAGATTGAACATCATCGTATTCATAATAACGAGTACCATAGCCAGGCCAAGAATAAACGTAGCGACCTTCTCCGACTTAAACGCCGGATTTTCCGTTCCCCCAGTTGCGCCGTTAACGGCCCTTGTTGCGTTCATTTCGTTCATCTCCATTCGCTTATTTCAATGTTTTAATGTTCTATGATTATCGAACAATAGAAATATAACATCCCTTGTGCTAAAATGCAATTACGAATCTAAACCAAGGAGGGCTCCGCCATGAAGCCGCTCTTTCATCCGGATACAGCGGATATCCAGCTCTCATCCGTTCTATATGCGCTTAGCGACCCGGTTCGCCTTATGCTCGTCTATAAGCTGAGGCAGAACGGCGAACGAGCCTGCGGCGATATCGAGCTGCCGATCGCCAAGTCCACGGTCTCCCACCACAGCCGCACGCTGCGCGAAGCCGGCGTCGTACGGACGCGGGCTCACGGTACCCAACGCCTTTTATCCCTGCGTGAAGAAGATCTGGAGGCGCGCTTCCCAGGGCTGCTAAATGCGGTCTTAGCTTCTTACGAAGAAACCGACGAGCTTTAAGCTCTCAGTTTTTTATGCATTGATGACAGGACTTGTCACTATCAGCGGGTAAGCTTTTCTTGAGGACGCCGTTCGGCGACCCAATAAGAGCCAAGGAGCTGATCGCAATGAGCGTTCAATTTGTACCCTTTATTCAATTAGACGGCCGTGCTCGGGAAGCCATCGATTTTTATGTCAAAGCGCTTGGCGCAGAAGTGACGTTCAGCCAGACCTTCGGCGCCGGCCCCGGCGCGTCGGACGGCAATATGCCGGAAGCCGTGAAAGAAAGGATCGCGCACAGCGAATTAAAAATCGGCGAGGCCCAGCTCATGGTCGCCGACTCCGAGCCGGGAAAGAGCCCGCGCCAAGGAGACCTGCTCACGGTCTGTATTACGACCTCCGATGCCGAACAGGCTACGCGTATGTACCATGCGCTACTCGAAGATGGAGAAGCGATCACGCCGCTCGGCGCCTTTCACTTCAGCCCTGCCTACGGCGTCGTTAAGGACAAGTTCGGCGTCACGTTCCAGTGCTTCACTTCGAGACGGCGCAGCTAGCGCCCGACAAGGACGCTAGCCCGCCATGCGAAAATGAAACCGGCTCATCCGTCAGCCGTTCCAGTGTGTCCGCGTGTCGTCGCCCGCGTTCCTTTACTGCAATACCTGCAGATATACATCTTTTTACGCCGATGTGGACCCGTTTGGATAGAATAAATGCCAAAGTGCAGTTAATTTCCTTAAATAGCCTCATTTCCGGCGTGGGCCTTGATTTTACCTGCATATTTGCATCTTTTCCCCAGCGTGTCGCCGTTCCGGATCGAAATACCTGCACAGTTGGTTACTACTTAGGTGAGTTAGAACTGAAACTGCCCGTGAATGGCGAGTGAGAGGGATTTGAGGACGGAAAGGTTTTGTTTGAGGAGCGTGGAGACGACGGAGCGAATGCGTGCAAACTGCGTTGC
>NZ_JBHRYU010000040.1:0-81134 GCF_042649185.1 Cohnella sp. GCM10012308 | reverse complement strand
GCAACGCAGTTTGCACGCATTCGCTCCGTCGTCTCCACGCTCCTCAAACAAAACCTTTCCGTCCTCAAATCCCTCTCACTCGCCATTCACGGGCAGTTTCAGTTCTAACTCACCTAAGTAGTAACCACATTTGCAGGTATTTCATCACGCGCCCTTGGTCGGCAAAAAATACCTGTACAGATGCAGGCTTTTGACCCGCAAAAACATTGAAAAGGCGCCGGCACTCAGAGAATGCGCATAAAATTATCCATCCCGCGGCGCGAGACGGACATTTATTCAATCGATCTATTTATGCTTCAAATGCTCCAACGTAACCTGTATGATCTCCTCGATATGCGAGTCGTCCAGGGAGTAATAGACGGTTTTTCCGACTTTGCGCCGCTTGACCATTCGCATATTCCTGAGATATCTGAGCTGATGCGAAACCGCGGATTGTCCCATCTCAAGCAGCTCGGACAAATCGTGTACGCATAATTCGCGTCGCATTAGCGCGCTTATAATTTTAACCCGGGTAGGATCGCTGAGCACTTTGAACCACTCCGCGATATCATGGATGAGCGGTTCTTCAATCATCTCCGATTTGATGCGAACCAGGTCCGCTTCCGAACCTCCGCATGTAACTTCGCACTCGTCCGTTATATGCTGCTGCATCCTTGACACCTCTTATCTTCCGTAAGCGATGACTCATTATAACAGACGGCCGTTTAATTAGAAAAGATTACAGTTAACCAAGAATCCGCGCCAAGCGCGTGTCCCGTATGCGGAAAAGCGTTTGAAAAGATTGACATCGTCTGTTAACCGGCATATCATATGAACATATACTCATATGTTGTTCGCAAGAATGGAGCGATGCTGCGATGACGATAGAACTTCGGGTGAAGGGACTGTCCTGTCCGAATTGTACCCAAGAGCTCGAACAAGAAATCAAACGGCTCGAGCATGGGCAGACGGCAAAGTTGAGCTATAATTCCGGCAAGCTGACCGTAGATGAGAAGGTCGATCTGGACAAGGTCGAACGAATTCTCAAGTCGGACGGCGCTTCGTTGGAGCGCCGTCCGCATCGCGCGCATGATCATGGGAATGGGCACAAGGGTTTTAAAGGGCATGAAGGGCATACTGGCCATGATCATGAGCGCGGTAATGGGCACGAGCACGGTAATGGACATGATCATGATCACGGACACGATCACGGTCACGATCACGGTCACGATCACGGACACGACCACGGAGCCGCAGGCACCAGGCGGATCGTCTGGCTGTTGGCCGTCTCCACGCTTTTGTACGTAGGCACGATGCTAACGCAAGACTTGCTGCCGACGGCCGTTTCCATCTCCCTGTATATTTTGGCTTCGCTCCTTAGCGGGTATTCCACATTCTGGCGCGGGATTAAGAACCTCGCGAAGTTCAAGTTCAACATCGACACACTTATGACGATCGCTCTCGTCGGCGCTGCGGCGATCGGGGACTGGAAGGAAGCGACGCTTGTCGCCATCTTGTTCGGTCTCAACGAACTGCTCGAAGGCATGGGCATGGAGAAGGCGCGCAAGTCGATGGAGACGCTGCTGCAGGTCGCTCCCAAGGAAGCCGTGAAGCTGGAAAACGGCGCCGAGACGGTCGTCCCCATCGCCAGTCTGACGGTCGGCGATATCGTCGTCGTGAGACCAGGCGAGAAGATCCCTTCCGACGGCACGGTCGCGAGCGGCAAGAGCTCCGTTAACGAAGCAGCGATAACCGGCGAGTCTCTCCCGGTGGAGAAAACGACCGGACAATCCGTTTTCGGCGGAAGTATCAACAACGAAGGCCTGCTCCAAGTCCGCATCGACAAGGCGTACGAGGACTCTTCGCTGGCCAGGATTCTTCATCTGGTGCAAGAAGCGCAGGAGACCAAGACGCCGACTGAATTGTTTATCAATAAATTCTCGAGATATTATACGCCGCTTATTATTCTTGTCGCGCTTCTTGTTCTCCTCGTCCCGCCCCTGCTTCTCGGAGGCGATTGGCAGAAGTGGCTCTATCAAGGCCTGGCGGTTCTGATTGTCGGCTGTCCGTGCGCGCTCATTTTGTCCTCTCCCATTGCGATCGTATCCGGCATTACCCGCAATGCGCGCAACGGGATTTTGGTCAAAGGCGGGGTTTTCCTTGAGCAGCTGGGCAAGCTGGATACGCTCGCCTTCGACAAGACCGGTACGCTGACCAAAGGCGAACCCCATGTGGAAGAGACCGTCGTGTACGACAAGGAAAGGTTCTATGTCGTGGCGGGCGCGATCGAGAAAGCCTCCATCCATCCGCTGGCCAAAGCGGTGATGAAGGAAATCGACCGGCTCGGTATAGCGGCCGGCGAAGCCGACGACATTCAGACGGTGTCCGGACAAGGGATCACGGCAACGTACGAAGGGCACAAGTACTGGCTGGGCAACGAGAAGAGCATGGCCCATCTGTCCTTCACGGAAGAAGTCCGCGCTGCCGTTCAACGTCTGAAGGACGACGGGTTGACGATCGTGCTGCTTGCCGACGAGCGGAGCGTGCTGGGCATGTTCGGCATCGCCGACGAGATTCGCGAGGAGAGCGCGGGCGTGATCGCGGAGCTGCACCGCAGCGGCATCCGCCGCACGGTCATGCTGACCGGAGATCACCAGAAGACGGCGGAAAAGGTCGCGAGAGCGGTCGGCGTCAGCGAATACCACGGCGGCCTGCTTCCGGAGGACAAAGTAACGATGGTTAAAAAACTGGCCGCCACCGGGACGGTCGGCATGATCGGAGACGGCATCAATGACGCCCCTGCGCTCGCATCCGCCCAGCTCGGTATCGCGATGGGCAAAGGAACGGACAGCGCCATCGAGACGGCGGATATCGTACTGATGCAGGATCATCTCGGCAAGCTGCCGGTCGCGATCCGGATCGCGCGCAGGGTGAACCGGATTATCCGGTTCAATATAAGCGTAGCGCTTGGGCTCAAGCTGATCGCCCTGCTGCTCACGATCCCCGGATGGCTGACGCTGTGGATCGCGATCCTCTCCGACATGGGCGCCACAATCTTCGTCACCCTGGTCAGCCTGACCGTATTAATTCAGAGCCGTTCGCAGACTTAATCGATACAGAGGCCCCTTTCGCGAGGGGCCTCTGCTTTTTTGGGACATACGATCCGTTATCCCTTTGAATCGGCGATATGTGGAGGGGTACCGGACATACGATCCGTTATGCGAGTCAAACGGGGCCGATCGAGCCGGTCATTCGCGCAATAACGGATCCCCTGTCCGCTAGATAACGAGGAAGGCAAATTTGTGGGAAATAGCGCATCTGTGGTCCGCGCGGACGATACCAACGCCAGGAAGGCGCATTATCGACGCTCTTGCTGCGTGTCACGAAGTACTACATTTGGAATGATGCGCACATAAACAAGCTCGCCTGCGAGCTCGACAATCGTCTGCGTTACAATGATCGCAGCGACTAGAGTGCTCCAATCGTCAGGCAGCGCCAGCGCGAGAGGAAGAACCACCAGGGAGTTACGCGTTCCTGCGCTGAAAATAACGGCCCGCCCCGACCTCGCGTCCAGTCGAAACCCTTTTACGATCAACCGAGAAACGACCGGCATGATGCACATAAAAGCGATATAGACGGGAATGACTTGGAGAATCGTGTCCCGGTAGACGGATAGCTTGCCGATCTGCGACGAAACGATCATAAAAAGAGCTAAGGCCATCAGCGGAACGGGAATCCATGCAGACGCATCTAACAGTCGTTGTCCGCCGCTGCGGGCTTTTTTAGAAAACAATTGCAGCCCTACGGCCAACAGAAGCGGCAATACGATGATGATCAGAAAAGCTTCGATAAAAGGTGCGGGACTGACCACCTCTGACGCTTTTTTGCCCATGAACAGCCACAAATAAACGGGTAGCAGCAGCATCTGTGTTACAAAAAGGATCGGCGTAGATAAGAGCATCGCTTTTTCATTTCCCCGGCCGATCTGAGTGAACACGATGACGTAATCGATGCAAGGCGCCAGCAGAACGAGGTAAACGCCCAACAGCACAGGAGACTCTTGGGGTAACAGCTGAGATAATCCCCATACGACAATCGGTACTGCGATATAATTGGCGGTCAGGATGGCTAAGATGAAGCGCCGATTGCCGAGCGACCCCTTCATGGAGGTGAACGGAATCTGCGCGAACATCCCGAACATCAGAACGGCGATGACGATTGAAATGAAAATAGAATGATCTAATGCAGCCATCAGATCGGGAGCCAGTAGACCAAGCCCGGCTGCTAACGCTAATGTCGCGACATACAGCCAGACCTGATGATGTTCAAGCTTCTCGCGGGTTATCATCGCTTTTCGTTCACCATTCTCTCCATTCCTCAGTAACGCTCTTTAATATTCTGTTTCTGCTCAACAAAGTCCTCTCCTCTTGCCAATGAAATTAACGACCGATCCAAGATCGCGTCCTATATTCCGTTTTAACAAGCCTACGCCCCAACCTAATCCCTAGGGATTAATGACATGCTTGCAGGAGATCACAGATACCTTGAAGCGCGTTAAAATCGATATTTATTTCAAGTCCCAGATGCGTTAAAATCCACTAAACGACTTGCCGTGCCTTCCGGCAACAAAACATAGATGTAGACCTGAGGTGGGATGAAATGACGTTTATATGGTACCTAGCTTTAATCCTGATAAGTACAAAGGTGGCGGGACATCTATCTACGCGGATCGGTCAACCCCCCGTATTAGGCAAGCTAATCGTCGGACTTATTCTCGGCCCCGCCCTATTAGGCTGGATCGATAACAACGACTTCATTCATTATATGGCCGAGATCGGCGTCATACTGTTGATGTTCATCGCCGGGCTGGAGACGGACTTGAACCAACTGCGGGAAAATTGGAAGTCTGCGTTTGCCGTTGCGGTTGCCGGCATTATTCTTCCTTTCGTCGGCGGATTGGCTGTCGGCGAGGCATTCGGTCTTGCCTACGCGTACTCGCTTTTCTTGGGCGTCATTTTTAGCGCGACCTCGGTAAGCATCACGGTGCAGGTGCTAAAAGATTTAGATCGGCTTCATACCAAAGAAGCAACGATCATTTTAGGCGCCGCGGTAGTGGATGATGTGTTAGTCGTGATCCTATTGGCGTTCATGATGAGCTTTCTCGGTTCCGGAAGCGCCCAAGCCTCGCTGGGCTTAGTCATCGGAAAAAAAGCCCTATTCTTTGGAGGCGTAGCCGTAGCGGGGTGGCTTGTCGTGCCGCGATTCATGAAGTGGCTGTCGGGCATAAAAGTCACGGAACCCGTGATTTCGATGGCGCTTGTCATCTGTTTCGCATTTGCTTACTTCGCCGATCTAATGGGGATGGCCGCCATCATCGGCTCCTTCGCGGCGGGCCTTGCCATCTCTCGGACGCCATTTAAGCATACGGTCGAAACAAAGGTGGAGCCTATAGCCTATACCGTGTTCGTGCCGGTATTTTTCGTCAGCATCGGGTTGAACATATCGTTCGACGGCGTAGGAAGCCAGCTGGGCTTTGCGGTCGTTCTGACCGTGGCAGCTATCGTAACCAAGTTAATCGGAGGGGCTCTTGGCGCTCGCGTGACCGGGATGAGCATGCGTTCCTCCATTGCCATCGGATCGGGCATGATTTCGCGTGGAGAAGTAGCCCTGATCATCGCTGCGACAGGGTTGCAGGCGCAGTTGCTTCCTGCCGAATACTTCACCCCGGTCATTCTCGCGATCATATTAACAACGCTGGTCGCGCCGCCGCTGTTGAAGGTGTGCTTCGGGAACAATCAGAAGACGCTGGAGGGATAGTTCGAGAAGAGCGTTCGCTCTAACTTTCCGACAAACCCCGTCCCTCTCTGATAGCACTACGGGTGGAAGAGCAATCGCTTCCCGCCGTCTCGATCCAATTCCCAGCCGGCTTCATGCGCGTATTTCTCCGGAGGAATATAAAGGTCGGCCGCCCAGCTGGGCGGACTTCTTCTCCAGATGATTCCGGTTATCCGTGTCGCGTTGAACCAGTCGAATCAGTTCATCTCGGATCGCCGGGCTTGCCGCCTTGAAGAGGATACCGGGGTCATACTTTTCTTGGCGGAAAAGGGCGTTTAACCCCCGCTCGATGCGTTCGTTCGTAAAGCATGCCAGCGACAGCAGGATCGTCTCCGCTTGATCAAAGTCCTCCTCATCCCATCAACGAGATCGCATAGGTCTCCATTTGCTCCCGCTCAGCCGCGGTTAGTTGATGATAGAGTTCCTGCGCACGTTTCGGAAATGGGTTTTCCCGCACAAGCGGATCGTATGGCCGTGGCGCATGCATGATCATAAGAATCTCGACCGGCTCCGTTACGCCATCGTACCGATCGACGTCTTTTCTATTTTGCAGAATATAAGCCTCCCTCTCCCTGGCAAGCTTCTTCTGATGGCATGGCATGCAGGTCCCGCCTGTCTTTAAAGCAGTTGCAGGAAGAATGGTTGCCGAACAATCGGCGTTCTGACAGGGTAAGCGTTCGGTCATTGAATTCTCTCCTGCTGCAATGATCTTATTTTCCTTACATGCTTGAGAAACAAAATAACGGTAACGTACAGAAAAACGATTACTATGATGTTCGATGTCCCAACTCGCTTTGCTTCTGGAAACACGGAGATATTATAAGAACTTTCTAAGATAGAGAGCAGTAACAAAATGGGTACGAGAAGAACAACCCTTATAGCCACACGACCTTTTACAGTCAGAGAATTCTCTCTTTCGATTGCACCCTTATAAAACGCATTTCCAAATACAAAGACAAACAAGAATCCAAACAGCTTAACCGGAAGTAAGGAAAGCAGGTTAGGTACGCCAGTAGCCGCAAGTTCCGCGAGGTAGCCTGTAAGATAGGCAAATAAATAGAATTTGTACCTGTCCCTTGTTTTTTCTAAAGAACGAATCATAAATGCCTCACCTTAACTGTTAAAATTACCTGCATTTATTATTCTATTATCTTTGTATGGATCCCTTTTGTTGTGCCCCAGCCGCTCCAGCGTCAGATATGATAAATCTTTCAAAGTGAGGCACGGTCCGAAAATGAGCGATTTGGACGATCTGCAAAACATAAACGCTGAAGTCTTAGAGATGATCAGGAAAAAGCAGAAGCAGCCTGAGGTTTTACAACGGTTTTTCTTATCGCTTGTTTTGGTGCAGGAAGATGAGGTTAAAAATGAAACGATCGGCAAAGAAGTCGTTCAGGAGATCATGTATACCTGCTTTCAATTCGTGGTGGAGTCAAACTATACGGACAGCGGCGATATGTATTTTGGGGAGTTTCGAGAAACTTACGATGTCCTCAAAAGAATGCTTGTGTCCCCGACAAGCCCACCAGCAGAGAAGCTAAACGATCGGTTCGCTGATTTATTGCAGGATGAGGCAGACACGCTCGAATTTAAAAAGAAATACGCCGCTATGAAAAAAGAAATCAGAAACCGAATCAAGCATACTTCGAATGAAGACCACCTTCATAAGGCTCTCGTTTTATCCGTGTTGAACCTAACGACAAGCTTCTTATTTAGGTCCGACTATTGGAAGCATCCTATGACGCATGGCCTTATCCGCACGAATCGGGAACAAACCCTCGAGACGAACCTTGTTTGTTTTTGGGATTTATACGAGCTGCTCATGGAATTGATCGGTATGATGTAAGTCTTGTATATTCTTCACAAATTGGCGCTAATTATTTGATAGGTTGCCACCAGCCCTTTAACGATTTATACTAGATTCCATTCGTATAACCTCGCAGACGCATGCAACACACAGGGCGAGGGTTTCTACAGGGGCCTAAACTTCCTAACTACGAACCTCGAACCAAGCTTAACGCTTGATTCAGGTGACGGAGTTAGGATTTTTTGCGTCCGGACCGGCTCGAACAAATACATCACGAATGCAAGGGAGTTATTGCAGAAATGAAATACTATGTGGCCGTTCTCGCGGGAGCGATGAGCTACGGCATATTGTCGACGATCGTGGTTTTGGCATACGGGCGGGGCTATCAGCTGGGCGAGGTGGTCGGAAGCCAGCTCTTAACCGGCGTTTTTTTGTCCTGGTTGCTCGTCATCTATACCAAATTCAAACAGAGCCGCAAAAAGCGCCCATCGGGAAAAGAGCAAGACGCAGCTCGTCTCCCTTCTGGTTCCCGGCGGTTGAAGTGGAAGCAGCGCCTGATTCTGATGATTGCCGGCACCCCAACGGTCATTACCGGCCTCGTGTACTATCAATCGCTGCGTTATATTCCGGCATCGCTCGCGATTATCCTCTTGTTCCAATTCACCTGGATAAGCGTACTGATCCAAGCGTTGATGCGACGCCAGCGGCCCAATAAAGTAACGCTATTTACGCTGTTGGTCCTGTTTGGCGGCACGCTGATCGCAGCCGGATTTCTGGAGCAGGGGCTTAGCAAAATTAATGTCTGGGGCATCGCGTTGGGCCTGATGTCGGCGGTCAGCTATTCGCTGTTCGTGTTGTTTAGCGGCAAGGTCGTACCGGAGGCCCACCCCGTTTACCGGAGCGCCTGGATGGTAACCGGCGGCTTCGTGCTGCTGTGTATCTTGTTCCCGCCGGCGTTCCTTTTTAACGGACTGCTCTGGAGTCCGCTCCTAGTCATCGGCTTGCTGCTTGGCTTCTTCGGCGCGTTCATTCCGCCCGTCCTGTTCGTCTACGGCGTGCCGCATATCGGCGGCGGGATGGCCGGAATCATGGGGGCGGTCGAGCTGCCGGTGGCGGTGCTTATGTCCGCTACCGTGCTTCGCGAGCATGTAAGCGGATGGCAGTGGATCGGCGTGGCGGTCGTGCTTGTCGGCGTCGCGCTGCCCGAGCTGTACCGGTTATCGCGGTCGGGGAGGATGTTTTCCTGGTAATGATGACTAGCGGTAAAAGGCCTGCTGCGTGAGCAGCAAGCTCGTGCAAGCGAGATATGCGCGGTTAACGCGGCGCGTTCGGCGGCGAAAGGCGCTGTAAACGAGAAATCCGCGGCTGCAGGAGCAGTAAGCTCGTACAAGCGAGATTTGCGCGGTTAACGCGGCGCGTTCGACGGTCAAGGGCGCAGTAAGCGAGAAATCCGCGGCTGCAGCCGCGTCACCTGACCGCCCTCCGCTTTGCGGCGCTGTGAAAATCACAACAGCGTATATCCCCCGTCCACGTAAATCGCGCTGCCCGTCGTGAACGTGTTCGTCATCAGATAAGCCACCGCGGGGGCGATCTCCTCGTTCTGCCCGACTCTGCCCAGCGGCGCTTTTTGGGCGTAGTGGAAGCTGTACCCCGAGGTCCCGCCGAGAGTCGAATACAGCCTGACCGAGTATGGACTCGGCATGATCGAGCTGATGGACGGCATGTGCGGCTGGGGAAGGGCCCACCGGAAATACTTAAGCCTGAAGGCCGCTTCCCCGCAGACGCATGTTTAGCGTTTATTTCTCAACCAAACTGCCGTTCTCTAAATAAAGAATACGATCGCACAGCGGCAGCACCCGCTCGTCGTGCGTCACCATAATCGCGCTCTTGCCCCGCTCCTGTGCCTCCCGGGCAATCATCCGCACCACGTCCATGCCTCTGGCGGCATCCAGACTTGCTGTCGGCTCGTCCGCCAGCAGCACGGCCGGATCGTTCATGAGCGCTCTTGCGATCGCGACGCGCTGGCGCTCGCCGCCCGACAATCTATCGGGATAAGCATGTCTGCGGTGGTCCAGGCCCAGCTCATGCAGCAGCTCGCTTGTACGTGCAGCCGTGTGCGCTTTGCTCATCGTTCCCAGCCTGTTGACCAGGATCAGCTGCTCTTCTACCTTCAGGTAAGGGATCAGATTGGAGCTCTGAAAAATAAAACCGAGCTTGCGAAGCCGTAGATCGGATAGCGCCTGCTTGTCCTTGCCGGCCAGCGACTCCCCGTCGACGAGCACTTCGCCGCCGGTCGGCGCGAGAAGCGCGCCCGCGATCGACAGAAACGTGCTTTTCCCGGAGCCGGAAGGCCCCATCACCGCGACCAGCTCCCCTTCCGATACTTGCAGGTTCAGGCGGTCGAGCACCGTTCGCCTCGCGCCGCCATCCTCGAAGGCGTGCGTGATATCGCGCAGGATCAGTCTGTGTCTCATGCTGCCGTCCTCCCGATCGCATCCAGTGCGTCGATTCGGGCGACCTTCCAGACCGAGAGCAGGGATCCGGCCAGAGACATCGCGATAAAGGCGCCGCTCGTTAACGCCAGCGCAGAGGCTTGCAGCCTGAAAGGCATGCCGTCAGGCAAGAACGCCGCCATGGCCTGAACAAGCAGTATGCTGACGACAAGACTGCCGGCAGTCAACAGCAATACCTGAAAGGCAACGCTGCGGGCCAGATAAGCCGTGCGCGTGCCGATCGCCTTCAAGATGCCGAACTGGCTGCTCTTCTGGATCGTGATGACATAGAAAAACACGCCCAGCACAAAGGAAGAAATGATAAATAAAAAGACGATCATCATCCACAGCGAGCCCTGCTCTTCCTTGTAGCCGGGGATGGCCGATACGGCATCCGGCTTGGCGACGACTTCGGCATCGGGCTGGGCCGCCGCCAGCTGCTCTGCCTGGCTTTTGGTCGCCTTTACCGCAATAGCGCTATACATCGCGCCATCCCCAGCCCCTCCCGCTCCCCCTGCCAGGCTTGCGGACGACTTAAGCTGAAGCTGGCGCCAATCGGATAGGCTCAGGATGACCGCGGGCGAATGGCTGAACGACTCCTCGCTTACGAATCCGCCGACCGTCCACTTCGTGCCGGTAGCCTGATCGACAATAACGGTCCCAAGGCCAACGCCCGATTCCTTCAGTTTGCGATCGACGAGCACTTGTCCCGTTCCTTGCGGTGAGATCGCGGCTCCTTCCACCGTGGAGGGCATCAGCCAACCCTCCGGCCTCATGCCGAGCAGCGTCACATCCAGCTTGCCTGCGGCGCCTTCCGCAGTCACGGTCGTCATCCTGACCCCTAGCGGCTCAGCCTTATTTTCGCCGACGACCCGGCTTGCCTGCCCGAGTGCCTGCTCGCCGATCTGCGAGCGGGTAAAGCGGTGATTCGCGTCCTTCTCCATCATAAAATGCGTAGCGGACATATTCTGAATGGATGCGGCGTTGTCATAGGCAAGCCCGCGGGCCAGCCCGGTTACGAACAGCACCAGAAACGAGACGAGCAGCATAATGACGGCGATAAGCGCGTAGCGTCCTTTGGCAAATCTGATCTCTCGAATGGCTAGATACATCCGGCTTCCCCTCCTCCTGGATGTCTCCAGTGTAGGAAGCCAACATAAACGGCACATAAATAACAAATTACAATTTGGGAAGGGTGACCGTAAATTGCGTGCCTGCGCCCGGCGAGCTGCTCACCTCAATGTTTCCCTTGTGCAGCTGCACGATTCTCCTCACGATCGCAAGGCCCAGGCCCGTGCGGCCCGAAGCGCGTTCCCTCGCACGGTCGGCGCGGTAGAACCGATCGAATAAAAACGGCAGATGCTCCGGCGCGATTCCCTCTCCCGTATCCTTGAACGAGACGTTGACGTGCGTCGGCCCCTCCTCCGCGCGGACTTCAATGCTGCGGCCGCGCGGAATATGATTCACCGCGTTGTCCAGTAGGTTCGACCATACTTGCTGCAGCAGGACCTCATCGCCATATACGGTAACGGAAGCCGGGATGGACAGCTTGAGCAGCAGCTCCTTCTCTTCCATCTGCCATTGCAGCATATCGGCGACTTGTCGTACGTGGCCGCGCAGGGGGAAATGCTTTTTATGGAGCGCCTCCTCCCCTTGTTCCAGGGTAGAGAGCTGCAGCAGCTGTTTGCTCAGCAAGGAGAGATGCCGGCTCTCGCCTTCCACGATGGAGGCATACTGCTTTCGTTCATCTTCGGACAGCTCTCCTTTGGCCAACACTTTGGCGAAGCCCTGGATGGAAGTGAGCGGCGATTGGATCTCGTGCGATACGTTGGAAACGAACTGCTGGCGTGCGAGGTCGACCCGCTCCAGCTCGCGGCTCATCGTCATAAAGTGCGAAGCCAATTGACCGATCTCATCGCGTCTGCGCGTCGTAAGCCGGAGATTGTAGTTCCCTTGCGCAAGACGCTTCGTCGCATCGGTCAGCCGCGAGATCGGCTTGACGATATAGCGGGTACTGATCAGGAACAGCAGAATACTGACGATAATGGTCAGTAAGCCGATCAGCGCAAAAAAAATGCGGAGCTCGCCGAACTGCAGCAGCACGTCCGGCCGCATGAACAAGGCATAGCTTTTTCCCGACGACCGGATGGGCACGCCTACCGTATTGCTCAAGCGATTATCGAAGAAGCCCGAGATAAACGGCTTGTTCGGGAACTGCGCCACGCCGTGATAGACGCTTCCGCCAAGCACGGCTGCCACGTGTTGATCGTCCAGGTCTTGCTGACGAAATTTTTTCCCGTAAAAATGCGACTCGCCCTGCCCGTCCGTCACATAGATTTCGTATCCGAGCGCGGCCGCGTTGCGAAGGTACCGCTCCATGTTCGCAGGCTCCGATTCAATATAGAGCCTCATGTTCTCGGCAATGGCCACAAGCTTGTCGTCGTTAAAGGGCTTCAGCTTCATATGGTAGTAAACGTTCGAGGCGAGGAATCCCAGCACGCTGCTAGCGAATATGACCGCCAACGTGATCAGGAACACGCGATAGTAAAGGCTCTTCATTTGTCCTTCACCACGATCTTGTAGCCGAAGCCGCGCACCGTCTGAATCGTAAAATCGTCCGCATAATCGGCAAAGCGCTGCCGCAGCCTGTTAATGTGCACGTTCACCGTGTTGTCGTCTCCTTCATAATCGTGCCCCCATACGAGTCGGATCAGCTCGTCGCGGGTGAATAGGCGTCCCGGATATTGCGCAAGCTGGGCCAGCAGCTCGAACTCTTTCATGGGCAGCAGAAAAACGGATTCGCCGTCGGACACTTCGACGTTTTTGCGGTCGATGGTAATGCGATGCATCCGGATGATGTCGCTCGCTGCGCGCTTATAGCGCCGGAACAACGCCTTGACCCGGTAGAGCAGCTCTTCCGGCTCGAAGGGCTTGGTCACGTAGTCGTCCGTTCCTTTGAGATAACCTTGTTCTTTGTCGGACAACTCGCCTCTGGCGGTCAGCAAAATAATGGGGATATCGTAGTGCTGCCGAATATGCTCGCACAGCTCGAACCCGTCCATCAGCGGCATCATCACGTCGATGATCGCGAGATCCACCGGCATGCGTTCCATAACCGCAACCGCTTCGGCACCGTCCTGGGCTTCATGTACGCGATATCCCTCCCGGGTCATCACATAGCGCACCAGCGCCCTAATATTCGCATCGTCGTCCGCCAGCAGAAGATGGTTCAAGTTGATACCCCCGTCATTACTGTGTTTTCTAGCCTTCACTCCCTTATCATACAACAAAACACAAAACCACCCGGCATGATGATCCGCGTGGTTGTATAGCTCCGATTGCGCTTAGCAGATAGCAAATGACTTCATTTGCCCTTTATGACTTCATTGGCCCTTTAATAATTTGCACCATGCTCTTGCCGGTCGCCGCGATTGCTTCTTCTGCCGGGCGCGGTTTCCATCCAAGCAATTGCCTGGCCTTGCGATTGCTCGTTGACATATCTTGTCCCAGGAGTGTCGCGACCATCCTCAGTTTGGGATTCAACACCGCCGCCGCGCGAACCGCAAGATTCGGAAGTTCCTTCTTTGGCGCGCTTTTGGCGTCGTCGCCCAAGTGTTTTCTTAATATATTCGCAATGTCCAGCATCGACAGATTTTCCGAGCTGGAAGCGATAAACCGCTGTCCGTTCGCTTCGGGACGCAGCATCGCCAGAATGTGCAAATCCGCAACGTCGCGGACGTCTACGTAATCGGAATAAATTTTGGGGACAGCCTTTAGCTTGCCTTCTATAATCTGGCGGACGATATCATTTGAATGCGAGTAATCGTTGCCCAAGATCGGCCCCATCACCCCGACAGGATTGACGGTTGCAAGCTCCAATCCATGGCCTTCGCTGCGAATGAATGCCCAGGCCGCTTTTTCGGCGATCGTTTTAGACTTTTGATAGGGATGAATCTTGGCGTCCGTATTCGACCAATCCTCTTCGGTATAGGGTCCTTTATGATGGCTATGCCCTACGCCGATCGCCCCGAAAGCAGAGGTTAACACCACGCGTTTGACGCCCGCATCGCGTGCCGCCCTCAACACGCGCAGAACGCCCTCGCGCGCCGGTTGGATCATTTCGTTTTCATCTTTATAGACTTTATTGGGCGTCGGAGAAGCCACATGGATGATATAATCCGCCCCTTTGACGGCTTCGCCCCAGTTTTGATCGGAAGACAAGTCTGCTTGAACAAAGGACAAGCCTTCCAAATTCGCAGCGCCGCCTGCCTTTAACATGGCGCGTACTTCATCTTGCCTATTCATGGTGCGAAGCGTCGTCCGCACGCGATATTGTTTCTTAAGCAGCTTCAAGATGATATGAACGGCGATAAACCCCGAGCCTCCGGTCACAAGCACTAAGGGATTATTAAGGTTTGCCATCGTCATTGCCCCTCTCCATTGACGTTACAACTGTAACGGGATTACACTTATTTTAAACAGAAATCGATCAAAAACAAGCGGAACGCAAGCATCTGTGACAGACTGGAGGAAGTGTTATGGCAGCGACCGAACACGCGCAAAGCATTAAAAAAGACACAAAAGAATGGATTACTTCCGCTTTGCTGGAGCTGTTGCGGACCAAACCGTTATCAAAGCTAACCATTTCGGAAGTCGTCAAAAAAGCCGGCGTCAGCCGGATGGCATTCTATAGAAACTACGAAACGCTCGAACAAGTGTTGGAGGAATACTACACGCCTCTATTTGCGGATATATTCGATAAAATCGCGAATAAAAAGAGTCACGAACAAAAAGTAGCCGATTTGACGCGCTTTTTTAATGCCATGACCAAGGATTTTCAGATGGCCATCGAAGGCAATTACACTTATTTGCTTTATCAGGTTTTCAAGGTTCATATTACGCAGTTCTATGACGAGTTAATTCCTTTTGCGGACTGGACGGGCGCGAAGCGAAGCTACTGGATCGACTTTATGAGCGCCGGCGTGTTTGAGATCTGGATGATGTGGATCAAAAACGGCCAAAAAGAAACTTTAGATGAGATTTCGGCGCTCATTCGGTTTTTTCATAAATAATAGAAAGGGAACCCTAATCATGAGTTTTCAGCAGATGAACGCCGTTATCCCGCAATTCCAACGCATCGAGATCGCTCGCGATGCCCGACTGATCGTGCCGGAGCCCGGCTTCGAGAAGCTCCTTGTCGTCCGGCAGGGGTACTTGATCGCCATTACGGAGAGCGGCGAAGTGCGGCCCGTGTCGCACGGCTACGCTTGCCACTCGGCCGCCGGCCCCGTCAAGCTCCAGCCCCCCGCCGGCCGGGAGGCGGAATACGCCGTTGTTACCTACCGGATTACGCCGGAAGGCGCCCCCTGGGATTGGAACGGTCCTCAGCGTGTGCTTAGCGAGAATAAGGTCCGTTATATGGTCGACGGATTGCTCCAGGCCCAGGAGGATCAGCAGGGCATGGACGGAGAAGAAGCCGAAGCCCAGCAGTTCCGCAACCGGATGATGCTGGAGCGGATTCTGAGCTTCTTCATGTACGAGAGCCGGCTGAACGAGGAGCGGCGCAATTCGGACGCGCAGATCGAGAAGTCCGTCCACTATCTGGAGGAGCACTACATGCTTAAGCTGACGCTGCCGATGCTGGCGGAGCGGGCCGGGTTGAGCACGGGTCACTACGGCGTTCTGTTCAAAGAGCGGACAGGCATGACGCCGAGCCGTTATCTGAAGCGGCTTCGCGTCGAGAAAGCGAAGCAATTGTTCGACCAGGGCGAGCGTTCCGCCAATAAG
The DNA here is from genome assembly GCF_042649185.1 of Cohnella sp. GCM10012308. Taxonomy (NCBI): domain Bacteria; kingdom Bacillati; phylum Bacillota; class Bacilli; order Caryophanales; family Paenibacillaceae; genus Cohnella; species Cohnella sp. GCM10012308. The sequence goes on along the minus strand of NZ_JBHRYU010000040.1, from coordinate 65,234 downwards.
GCGGCGCAGAGCGTGGGGTTCGCCGATTACTTCCACTTTAGCCGGACCTACAAGGCGCTTACCGGCTTGAGCCCGTCTGAATATATGCATAAGCTGGAGAAAATCGAATAAACAGACATGCTTTATCCTGCATTTGGACATGTAATTGCTGAAAATGAGATGTTAGAATCAGTGATAATAATTCTCATTATCAGGAGGGCAACATGCCGCAACGTATGAAACACTTTACCGCTCTAAGTCTCATTCTTATGATCGTCCTGACGCTCGCCGCTTGCGGCCAAAATAACAAGACGAACTCGGCGTCCAATCAACAAAGTCCGTCCGCGAGTCTGTCGGCTAGCGCGAGCCCGTCCGCCAGCTCCTCGGCTAGCGACAATCCGGCCTCCGGCCCCCTCACGATTCAGGACGCGCGCGGAGAACTCAAGCTGGACAAGGTACCGTCGCGAATCGTCGCGATGGACTTCAGCTTCACGGACATGCTGGTCTCGCTCGGCGTACAGCCTGTCGGCATCGCCGATGACGGCAGCGCGGATCTGTTCATGGACACCGTCAAGGAGAAGCTGGGGAACTATACGTCCGTCGGTTCCCGCTATGAGCCCAATATCGAGTTGATCAGCTCCGTCCAACCGGACTTGATCATTGCGGATATCAACAAGCATGGCGCGGCCCTGGATCAGCTGGGGCAGATCGCTCCCGTGCTTGTCCTGGACGACTTCCAGGCGGATTACGATCAGATGCTAAAAAACTTCGATATCATCGCCAAAGCGGTGGGCAAGGAGACGGAAGCCGCCGAACGGCTGACGCAGCATCAAGCGCTGGTGAAGGAAACGCAGGCGAAGCTGTCGGCGTCCGGCCTGACCGTGCTCCCTGCCGTCGTGAATCCGAAGGGCTTCTTCGGACACTCGGATCACTCTTATACCGGCTCGATCGTCAAGCTGCTCGGCTTCGCGGATCCGCTGGCGAACGAGACGTCCTATCCGGAGCTGACGCTGGAGCAGCTGTCGGAGTTGAACCCGCAGTCGTTGTTCCTCATGCCGACGGCGGATGTGACGATCGTTAATGAGTGGGAGAAAAACCCGCTCTGGAGCAAGCTCGATGCCGTCGCCGACAACCGCGTCTTCACGGTCGAGCGCCGCAACTGGTCGCTGTCCCGCGGCCTGCTCGGTTCGGAGCAGATCATGGCGGACATCGCGGCGAACCTTGGTAAATAAACGGATGGGCCGGACGATAAATCCGGACAGGAAGCAGAACCGCATGACGGTTCTGCTGCTTCTGTTTATCGGCGGCGTCCTGCTGCTCCTCCTCTGCTTGACGATGAGCCTCAAGATCGGCCCGGCGGCCATCGGATGGCGCACGATCTTCGAAGCAGTGTTCCAGCCCGGCGGCGCCTCCAAGGAAGAGCTCTATATTCGCACGCTGCGGCTGCCTCGCACGGTCGTATCCGCCCTCGTGGGCGCCCAGCTGGCGCTCGCCGGCTTGTTGACCCAGCTCGCGACGAAGAACCCGTTAGCCTCTCCCCACGTGTTCGGCATCAATGCCGGCGCCTCGCTCGCCGTCGTGTCGGGGCTGCTGTTCCTGCCGGCAGCCGGCCTGCTCGCATCTGTCGGCCTGGCCTTCGCGGGCGCCGTCCTGGGCGCGCTCGTCATCTGGTTCCTGGCCGGCAGCGGCCCCAAGCAGTACGTCACGCTCGCGCTCGCGGGCATATCGGTTCACTTTCTATTTGCCTCCCTGACGGAGGGAGCGATGATTCTGGCGTCTTATTCGACGGAGAGCATGATCTCCTGGCTGGTCGGATCCGTTAATTACGCCAGCTGGCAAGACGTGCGGCTGCTCGCTCCTCTATTAGGCGGGGGGCTGACGCTGCTCCTCTGTCTCCTGCCTGCCTTGCGCTTGCTGGAGCTGGACGATGAAGTCGCCGTCGGATTGGGTTCGCGGCTCTATGCCGTCCGGGGCCTCTCCATGCTCCTCGTGGTGCTATTCGCCGGCTCGGCCGTCGCGATATGCGGACCGATCGGCTTCGTCTGCCTGATCGTTCCGCATATCGCCCGAGGCATGCTTGGCCGCGGCAGCTCGCTGAACGTTGTCGTCCCCTTTACGGCGCTGCTCGGCAGCATCCTGCTGCTAGCCGCAGACGTGCTTAGCCGATGGATCGCTTTTCCGTTCGAATCGCCGGTCGGCATCGTAACGGCGCTGGTCGGGGCGCCGGCCTTTCTGTACCTGGCCCGCAGACAAGGAGGCAAGACGCGATGAGACGAGGTGTGCTGCTTCTCGCCGCCCTGACGCTGATGTTCCTTCTCTGCTGGCTCTCGCTGACCTCGGGCGCCGTGCCGATCGCGCCGTCCCGGGTGATCGGCGGGCTAACCGATCCGACTAGCTCGGTTTATTTTATCGTGCACCAGGTGCGTCTGCCGCGCATGCTGGTCGCCATCTGGGCCGGCTGCGGACTGGCGGTGGCGGGCGCGGTACTGCAATCCCTGCTCCGCAATCCGTTGTCCAGTCCGGACGTCATCGGCATTACGCAGGGCGCCAGCTTCGCGGCGGCGGCGGCCATCTATCTGCTGCCCGGCGCGACGGCTGGCGCGCTGCCGCTGTATGCCTTCGCCGGCGCGATGCTGTCTTTCTTAATTCTGATCCTGATCAGCCGCAAGCTGACCCTGTCCCCGGCATCGCTCGCGCTGTCCGGCGTCGCGATCGGAGCGGTCTTTCAGGCGGGCGTCCAATACTTTATGGTCACGAATCCGACCAACGTAAACATGGCGCTGCTGTGGATGACCGGCAGCTTGTGGGGAAGGGGCTGGGATCAGGTCCCTCCGCTTGTCGTCCTGATCGCGATCATGTCCGTTATCGCGATGGCGAACGCCAGGAAGCTGGACATCCTGCAGCTCGGCGACGCCCTCAGCCAATCGCTTGGCCTGCTGGTGCGAAAAGAACGGCTCTGGCTGCTCCTGCTGTCCGTAGCGATGGCCGGCGTATCCGTCTCGGCCGTAGGCGCGATCGGGTTCATCGGCCTGCTGGCGCCGCATATGGCGCGCGCGCTGGTCGGCACCCGCAACCGATGGCGCCTGCCCATGGCGGCGGCGATCGGCGCGGATCTGATGCTGCTCGGCGATCTCTTGGGCCGAACCTTGATCGTTCCCCGCGAGATCCCGGTCGGCATCGTCACCGCGATTATCGGAGCGCCTTACTTCATCTTCCTGCTTCGACGGGAACGTCGGTTGAAGGGCGCGGCATGAGCCCGGCGGCGGCTTCGGTCTGTCATGTCAACCCGCTCGACTATGTACCGGCTGGCGCCTCGGGCACAAGCACGTCGATAAGCCGCGGCAAAATGTTAAGTTCGAGCGGCAGCGGCGGCCCTTCCTCGCCGTCGACGTTCGTGCCGACAAGGCTCGGCGAGCTCACCGACACGCTTTTGGCCGTGAAGTAAATAACATCCTTGTGATCCTGCAGATGGCCCCGCAGCAGCGACAGCCCCGCCGTCAACGTGCGGAAGAAGCTCAGATCCTTGACGATGAAGCCGTGGATGAGGCCGTCGTCGACGGCGGCGTCCGGCGCCAGCCGCTCGAAGCCGCCCACCGAATTCGTCAGCGCGGCGATGAACAGCGGCGACTCGCCTTCCCAGACCGCTCCGTCGTAACGGATGACGAGCGGATGCCCCGAGCGGCCCAGCAGATCCTTCGCGCCTTCCTTGAAGTAAGCCAGCGCGCCGAAGCGGGATTTGTCCGCCGACGTGACGGACGACAGCGTCTCGGCGAGCGGGCCGGCGGCCACGACATTGGCGAACAGCCGGCCGTTCAACCGGCCGACGTCGACCCGCTGCGTCCGCGACGACGCGAGCGCGTCGATGGCGGCCGACGGATCGAGCGGGATCCGCAGCGCCCGCGCAAAGTCGTTCACCGTGCCGAGCGGGACGATGCCGAGCCGCGGCAGGTGCGCCTGGTTCTCGAAGCCGTTGATCGTCTCGTGCAGCGTGCCGTCCCCGCCGATGGACACGATCAGCTCGCAGCGTGCCTCGCATGCTTCCGCGCAGAAGCGGGTCGCGTCGTGCTCCGCCTCCGTCTCCTTCACCGACACCTCGTAGCCCTGCGCGCGCAGCAGCCCTGCGGCGTTCTCCACGAACACGGGGGCTTCCTCTTTTCCCGACGAAGGATTCATAATAATGATCGCCTGCTTCATATCCTCGTGCTCCCCTCTTCATGCCGTACCTCTGTATTTACCCGAAGAATGCAGCCTTATTTACTCTTATTTACTTCTTTTGTGTAACCGCAATCATGCTTTATTTACCGCTTTTTTGTTTTATTTGGCTGCGTTAACCAGAATCTAACAGAATTAAATTGACAAAAAACTTTATGCGTCGGCATAATGAAAACAGAATCGATAAATAGCGGGGTTTCTCATCAATTAAGTAAATTTATTGCATTTTTTCGGTAGAGTAGGGGGATCGCTTTGACGAAAGTATCCTTGATCTCGGAATCTAAAAAGAGATGTGAACAGCGAGGGATCGATCCCAAGGGGATTCCCTCTTTTTCTAACTTTTTATCGGATGTCGATTTGCACTTAAAGCGGGCGGAGTACGAGGAAATATTATCCGTCATTGATTTCTTCGTTAACAAAATGCTGGAGCTCATGAAGGGACTTCCGCTGCTGATCCTGATCTCCGACGAGAATGGCTGCATTCTGGAAATGGCCGGGGACGAAGCGATCAAGAGCGTGGTTCAGCAGTCGGGCATTCAGGTTGGCCTTGTATTCAACGAGCACGAGGCGGGAACCAACAGCATCAATCTGGTATTGGATCATCGCGAGCCGATCCAGCTTGTCGGCGATGAGCATTATTATGAATTTTTAGGGTCTTCCGCCTGTTATTCCGTACCCTTCCAATATACGGACATCTCTAATTTGCTCGGCACGATCACGATCATGACGACGATCGATCAGCATAACCCCTTTTTACTGGCCATGCTATGCACGGTCGTCGATTCGATCGAGAGAGAATTGCTGCTGAAAAAGCAAAATAGACGCTTGCATATATTGAACCAGGTGGTCATCGAGACCACGAGAAACGGCATCATCATTACGGATCGGGACGGCAACGTCACCGAATTCAACAAGTTTGCGGAAATTTTAACCGGTTCCAAAAAGCAGGACGTCATCAACAGGCCGATTCCGGACGCCAAAATAAACGACTTCATTAAAGAGGTCCTCCTAACCGGAAAAGATTACGAAGATATGGAATTCATGCTGTGTCCCCAGACGGGACAAGGCGATCTGGTCTGCCTGTTCGATGCCTTCCCGATTCTCGACGAAAATATGCAGGTCATGGGTGCCTTTGCCCAGTTCAGAGACATTACGGAGCGTTATCATACGGAAAAGCAAATCAATTATTTGGCCTACCATGACGACTTGACCGGCTTGCCGAACCGGAGATTTTTCACCGGGCATATCGATGATCTGCTGAGGCATGGGGTGAAGGAAGACCGTATCTTTGCCGTCATGTTTCTCGATCTGGACAGCTTCAAGAAGATTAACGATACGCTGGGCCATAACAACGGGGATGCCTTGCTCAAGCTGGTCGCCGAGCGTCTGACAACCTGCTGCCACGCTCCGCATCACCTGGTGTCCAGGATGGGCGGGGACGAATTCACGATTCTCCTGCAGGATATCACGGATCGCACGGAAGCCATCCAGGTGGCGGAAGAGATTATCCGGGCGTTCGAGAAGCCGTTCGCCGTGGACAGCTACGAGTTCTACATTACGGCCAGCATCGGCATTGCCTTCTATCCTCAGGACGGGACGAATGTCGAGATGCTGATGAAGAACGCCGACATTGCCCTTTACCGGATGAAGGACGACGGAAAGAACAACTACAACGTGTTCAAGCCGAACCCGAACGCAGGCGGCATCGAGCGGCTGACGTTGGAGAATTCGATCCGCAAAGCGTTGCAGCAGGGCGAGTTCGTGTTGTATTACCAGCCTCAGATCGATATGCTGTCCGGGAGAATCATCGGTACCGAGGCGCTCGTGCGCTGGAATCACCCGACGCTCGGCTTGCTTCCGCCGGCGAAGTTCATCCCGATCGCCGAAGAGACGGGACTCATCGTTCCTCTCGGGGAGTGGGTGCTCAGAACCGCCTGCCTGCAGAATCAAGTATGGAGAGAACGAGGCTTCGCCCCTATGAGCGTGTCAGTCAATCTCTCGTCTCGCCAATTTTCCAAGCATGATCTGGTAGAGACGATCAAAGAGATCTTGCTCGAGACCCGCATAGATCCGCAATATCTGGAGCTCGAGATTACAGAATCGATGACGATGAACGTCGATGTCGCGATCGAGGTGCTCGGGAAGCTGAAGGAGCTCGGCATACACCTGTGCATCGACGACTTCGGGACGGGCTACAGCAACCTTTACTATTTAAAACTATTTTCGATCGACCGGCTGAAGATCGATCGGTCCTTTGTCAGGGATATCATGACGGATTCGAATGACGCGGATATCGTAGCCACGATCATCGCGATGGCCCACAAGCTAGGCATCGACGCGATCGCGGAAGGCGTGGAGACCATCGAGCAACTGGACTTCCTGCGCAGTCAGAATTGTCATGACGTACAAGGCTTTTATTATTACCAGCCGCTGCCGGCAGAACAAATCGAGCAACTTATGATGAAATCGGCGGATATCAAAACCAATTTGCAAAGGTGATACGATGAAAAAGAGAGTGTATACCCTATTGGTCGAGCATTTTAAAAATTGGGGAATTACTCACGTATTCGGCATCCCTGGAAAGTCCATTTCTCCGCTGATGCTTGAACTTGAAAGTTATGGCATTGAGTATGTGCTCGGACGCCACGAAGCCGGCAGCGGATTTGAGGCCTCGGGCTACGCGCTGGCGAAAAAAACGCTGGGGATCGCGATCGGCACCTCCGGACCGGGAGGGACGAATCTGATCACGGCCGCGGGGCAGGCCAAAGAGTTCCAGCTGCCTGTCCTGTTCATCACCGGACAGCCGTCGATGCAGGAGACCGGTCGCGCTTTGAGCCAGGATTCAAGCCAGTTCGGCGCAGATCTGGTTAAGATGTTCGAGCCCGTCACCTTGTTCAGCGCCCGCATCGAGCGGGGAGATCTTCTTTACCTGTACTTGAAGCATGCCTTGGAAAAAGCCTATACGGGCGAGAAGGGTCCGGTTCATCTGTGCATCCCGTTCGATGTGCTGATGGAGGAGGTCGAGCCCTTCAGCCTGCCTTTGCCGGACCACATCTCGCCTGTCGTATCCCCCGACATCGATAAGGCTGTAACGCTGCTGAACGAAGCCAAGAAACCGGTCCTCTTCTTGGGTAAAGGCGCCGTCATGTCAGATACCTATCCCCAATTGCAAGCCATTGCCGAGCATTGGGGGATTCCCGTCATGACCACGCCTGGCGGGAAAGGGGCTTTTCCCACCAATCATCCTCTGTATTTGGGCGGATACGGTCTCGGCGGCGCCAAGCGCGCAACTGAATATATGAAATCGGGCATCGACCTGATGATCGTCGTCGGCAGCAGATTGTGCGACATGTCCTTGTCGGGATTTACGGCCGATATGGAGCCGGAGAAGGTACTGCAATTCGAGTATGACCTCAAGTTCGCAGGCAAGACCATTCAGGTGCCGACGCAGATCATCCTAGGCGATATTCATCTCAACCTGAAGCAGCTCGTATTGCAAAGCGGAGCAACGACCAAGGAATTGGAAGTGCCGGCGGCGTGGGCAGAGGCGGCAGCAGCGACCCTCCAAGCGGAATCCGCGTCCGCGTTATCGGCGGGTACGGCGTTCAGGAGCCTGCGGGCCGCGCTTCCGAGCGATGCGGTTCTGTTCGGGGATGCCGGGAGCCATTCCTTCCATGCCGTACAAAACTTCGAAATCATCGAGCCCGGAACCTTCTTTTTCGATGAAGTCTTTATCGCCATGGGCGCGGCCATCGGTTATTCGATCGGAGCCAAGATCGCCATGCCCGACCGCCCTGTCGTCTGCGTGACCGGCGACGGCTGCATCATGATGCAAGGCACCGAGATCTCGACGGCGGTTAACCACGGGATTCCGGTCATTTTCTTCGTACTGAACAACGGACGGCTAGACATGGTGGAGAAGGGGATGTCCTATAACACGGGGCGCTCCGTCGGCGCTGTCTACGAGCGGCCGCTGGACGTCAGCCTGTTTGCCCAATCCATGGGCGCCTCGGCCTATCGCTGCGACACCGGAGCGGAAGTCGAGACCGCGGTTCAGTCCGCCTTGCGGTCCAATACGACGTCGGTCATCGAGGTCATGGTGGATCCGCAGGAAATCCCGCCGATCCTGACCAGGCTGCTGAGCCTGGATTAAAGCTTACGGAGGATGTACATGGAAACGAATCGCTACGATAAAGGCATCGAAGTGCTGCAGCGGATGGTCAGCGAAGATACGCTGAACGCCACGGTTAAACGAATGGAGCAATTCAGCCCCAGCATGGCCAAACTAATCGTCGAGTTCCCTTACGGCTCGCTGTATGCCCGGCCAGGGTTGGATTTAAAGCAAAAGAGCCTGCTTACCATAGCGGCTATGATCGCATCGGGCGCGGCTACGCAGCTCGACTTCCATATCAAAGGGGCGCTCAATGTCGGACTTACGCCCAACGAGATCGTAGAGGCCGTTATGCACTGCGTGTCTTATGCGGGCTTTCCCAAGACGCTGGATGCCATGTTCGTGGTCATGAAGGTGTTCGAAGAGCAGGGAATTACATACGAAGAAGGAAAAGGATGACGCCTAGGCGCCATCCTTTTTTTCTGCGAAAGCGGCGGGATATCGTACTTCTTTAAAACATCGGCTTAACGACCATCAGCACGGTTACGGCCAGCGTTAACAGCTGCGCAGTCGTTTCCAGGGGCGCCAGTTTGCGCATGGCTAACCTGATATCGGCGGATAATTCATGACTCTGGCTTTTGGATGCGACTTTGATCCGTTGCACAAGCGGTTCAATAAATCCTCCTATCGCGACAACGAGTACCAGCGATAAAAGGATGGAGAGATTTAGCCACATTTGAGTAAACCCCGCCTTGGCGTTAACCATAAGCCAAATGCCGGTGATCACGAGCAATGCGGCGCCAATCTTGGAAATCCAGGCCACCTTGGTCGTCATATCAAAATAAAAGCGAAGCTGCGCGGCGGTTTTAGCCGATCTGCGGATGATCGGCACAAAAAAGGCCGAACCGATTACCGCAACCGCGCTGAAAATATGCAATACAAGCAGCAAGGCGAACATGCGATCAACCCCTTTCCTCGATTAGCGAGCCGGCTTCTCTTCCCGATAGGCGAGACCCACCCTTTTTCCTTTATACGGACCCGCAAGATCCACGTGGGTGAGCATGCAATCCGCGACATCCTCATAGGAAACATCCAGCTCCTGAAGACGGCTGAACAAGTGACCCGCCAGCTCGTTCTCGGAGAGCGCCTGTATCGTATCGGGAAACGGCAAGGGCAAGGCATCCGTGGTGAAATGCAAATGAATCGGCGAGGAGTCGGGCTTGGCTTCGACCATCGTTCCCGGACACATCACGGACCAATCCAGTCCGGTCTGCCGCAGACGATCCAAGTTCCGGTTGTGGTATTGGAAGGCCGGCGGAAAGCCCGGCAGCTCGTTGCCGGTAAGACCGGTATGCGGGATATCGAGCAGCCCGGCGCCTCCCATCATCCATACGCGTCCGGAAAAGAGAGGCTGACGCTCGCACTGGCTGACGATGTTGCCGACGATCGCAACGAATTCTTCTCCCTGACCTGCATGACCGGCAGCGATAACGGCGACATCCTGACGCGCCAGCGCCGCAAAGACGCTGTCCGGATCCATAATATCCTGCGCAATTACCTTTACTTGCTTAGCGGACTGCGTGCCTTGCTGCTCATACAGCTTTTCCGGATTGCGTACGAAAGCGGTCATCTCATGCCCCATTCGAACGCCTTGAGCAAGCACTCTTTTCCCCGTATTCCCCGTTGCGCCGAATACAATGATCTTCATCGTCTCATTCCCTTCTTTCACCAATTCATTTTTCACATTCTGTCTCGCTGAATTGACTCAAGCCTACCATGAGACATAAAATCTTGGTAAGAACCCACTTTTTTGTAGGGCACTTACTTCAAAGTAAGCATGGCGGAGGAGGGTTAGGATGGAAGCGAACGCTGAGACTGCGGCAGAGCGGAAATGTCCCATTGAAACGGTGATGCATCTGTTGGGCGGAAAGTGGAAGCCCTTGATCTTGTGGCACTTGTTAGAAGAAACCAGACGATTCAGCGAGCTGGAGAAGCTGATTCCCGAAGTGACCCAGAAAATGCTGGCGCAGCATTTGCGGGAGCTTGAAGCCGACAGATTGGTGACGCGGACGATTTACCCCTCGGTTCCTCCAAAAGTGGAATACACGCTGAGTGAATATGGAAAAACGATGGTCCCGGTTTTGGAAACGATGTGCGCCTGGGGAGAAAACCATAATCGTTTGAACCTGAAGCCAGCTTCCCCAATCACCGCACATTCGGTGTAGATGTTCCGGTAATTGCCCGCTAAAATATGGGCGAATCGCCGCTTATGCCGACCGCTGATTTGGCTTAGAGTAGTTACCGTAGACGACTGAAAGGCATGTGATGCCAATGTCGATCAGAAGGGACAAGTGGCTGCAATATCGCATCCTCCGCCATGCGCCCTCGCTCGCCGGACGACTGCCGGAAACGCGGTTGCTTAAGCGGAACGGGAAGAATGCTTTATCCGAGATGCTGCTTCAACATCGGAGCGTCGTGCTGAAGCCTCGGGACGGGAGTTTCGGAAGGGGTATTCTGTTCATTACGCGGAACGGCGCAACCGCCTATCGCATTCAAAACGAAAAAAATGCGATCACCCTGAGAGACACCGCCAAGGTGCTCAAATGGCTCCGCAAAGAAAGCAAAGGTCGCGGCTATATCGTTCAGAGGCGTCTGCAGCTTGCTCGAATTCAGCGCAAGCCGTTCGACATTCGGGTCATGGTCCAGCGAAAAAGAGGGGCAACATCCGCATCCGCTTGGGACGCGACCGGTTCGTATGCAAAAGTGGCGGCGCGAGGATATCTGGTCACGAATGTGACGAGCCGCACCCTTCCGGTGCTTGAGGCGCTAAAGTTAGCCCGGATCGGCGACCGGAGCATGCTTGGTAGAGTGGAACGGCTCGCACGACTGGCTGCCAAACGTTTGGGGGAGCGTTACCCCAAGCTTAGACAGGTCGGATTCGATATCGGCATCGACAAGAGGCGCCGGTTATGGATTATCGAAGGCAATTATCGGCCGGACTTGCGGCCTTTCAGGCGCTTGAAGGATGCTTCGATGTATCGCAGAATATTGCGATATAAAAAGCATTAACGTTTAAGAAAAACGTCAGGGGGATAACCCTTGTTTGCTCATCCGAGCGCATTTCCAACTTGTTGGTCTTTGCCCCCATGTCACGCTCTACTGCGGCAACTGCAAAAACAATCCAGCCAGCCTTGCGCATGAGGCGCCTGGGTGTTCCTAAGCAGAAACAAGTCCGGCCGGCCTTGCGCATGAGGCGCCGGGGTGTTCCTAAGCAGGAACAGGTCCGGCCAGCCTTGCGCATGAGGCGCCGGGGTGTTCCTAAGCAGGAACAAGTCCGGCCGGCCTTGCGCATGAGGCGCCTGGGTGTTCCTAATTAGGAACAAATTCGGACGGCCTTGCGTATGAGGCTCCTTGGTGTTCCTAAGTAGGAACAAGTCCGGCCGGCCTTGCGCATGAGGCGCCTGGGTGTTCCTAAGCAGGAACAAGTCCGGCCGGCCTTGCGCATGAGGCGCCTGGGTGTTCCTAATTAGGAACAAATTCGGACGGCCTTGCGTATGAGGCTCCTTGGTGTTCCTAAGTAGGAACAAGTCCGGCTAGCCTTGCGTATGAGGCGCTTTGGTGTTCCTGAGGAGGAACAAATCCGGTCAGCCTTGCGCATGAGGCGCCTGGGTGTTCCTGAGGAGGAACCGATTTTGCATTTATTTCTTCGGTCCGCACGCAGTCTGTCATGCTAACTGTCGATACACGGACTCTCCCGCCGCTACCGTCTCCGTGACGTCGACCGCTCCGCCGGGTTCGTAGCGGAAGAGCGTCAGATCGGCCCGCATGCCGGGCCGGAGCGCGCCCAGCGCCTCGAATCCCATCACCCTTGCCGGCCGTATCGTTACGGCTTGCACGGCCTCGGCCAGGGACAGATCCGTGAATCGCACGGCATTGGCGATTCCATCCGCCAGCGAGGAGGCGGAGCCGGCCAGGATGTTCGGATTGGCTGCCGTATGCAGCAGCCCGTTCGCCTGCAGCACGACCTGTCCGCCGATCGGGCTGCTGTAGGCGCCCGGCGCCATGCCGCCGAAGCGAACGCTGTCGCTGACGAACAGCGCCTTGTCCCGCTTGACCCGCAGCATCGCCTTGAGCACCGGAGGCGCAAGATGGTGGCCGTCCGGGATGAACGTCGCCCATAGCCGGTCGTCCGCCAGCTGCTGCCAGATATAATTGGGATGCCGGGGCAGCATCGGTTCCGAGCCGTTGCCCAGATGCGTCGACACGCGGGCTCCCGCTTGCACGGCTTCCTCCAGTTGTTCGGCGCCGGCTCGGGTATGCCCGATGGCAACCACGACGCCCGCGTCCGAGAGGCGTCGAATGAACGGAATCGCTCCCTTGCGTTCCGGCGCGATCGTGACCATCCGTATCAAGCCTTCGGCCGTCTCCTGCAGACGCTGGAATTCGTCCCAATCCGGATCGCGGATATGCGCCGCAGGATGAGCGCCGCGGCTCCCGTCCTCACCCGATAAATAAGGACCTTCCATATGAATGCCGACAATCGAACGGCTGCCGAAGCGCCCCTCTCTTACGTAACCCGCGATCGTCCCGAACGCGCGCCGCATCTGTTCGATCGGTCCCGTAATAATCGTCGGCAAGAAGGCGGAGACCCCCTTCGGGTGCAGCGCGCGAACGACGCCCTCCAGATCTTCGGGCGTCAGCATCTCCCCGTTGAGATCGTATCCCCCGAATCCGTTCACTTGCAGATCGATCCAGCCGGCGCTGATCCAGGGCAGGTCTTCGGCGCCTGTTTGCGGCTCGGCCGCGCTTCTGACGTCAACGATCCGCTCTTGCGAGACCGTCACTTCCACCGCCTGTCCCGTTACCGCGTCTCTACCTTTCCACATCATGCCTTCCCCCTCCTGTCCGGACGATTGCGCGATGCCCGACAGTCCTTAACGAAGCTGATAGATCAAGGATGCCGATGCTTGGTCCAGATACAATTGCCAATGGGAATGCGTCTTCAGAATCGTCGAAGGAAACTGCGGATCCACGCCCTTCAGCATGGTGTTGCGAATGGCCTCCGCTTTGACCCCATGCGGAACGACCGAGAGAATATGGCGGCTTTTCATAATCTGCTTCACCGTCATCGTGATCGCCTGCTTCGGTACCTCGTCGCGCGATGCGAACCAGCCCTCTCTAACCTGCTGATCCTTGCAGGAGTCGTTCAGATCGACCGCCATATACGGTTCCTCGATGTCAAAGTCCGCAGGCGGGTCGTTAAAAGCGATATGACCGTTCTCGCCGATGCCGATCAAGGCCAGATCGATCGGTGCCCGGGCAATCTCTTCCTTCAGCGACTGCAACACTTCCGGGACCGATCCCTCCCCGTCTACCAGATACGCGCGCTTCACCTTCACATCCTGCAGGAACCGTTCCTTCAGATATTTGCGGAAGCTCGCAGGGTGCGCCTCCGGCAAGCCGATGTACTCGTCCAGATGGAACATTTCGACCCGGCTCCAATCGACGTTCCTGGTTATAAGATGCTTCAGAAATTCAAACTGCGACGCGCCCGTCGATAACAACAGTCGTGCCTCATTTTGCTTGGCCAATGTATCCTGCAAAATTCGCTCCGCCTCGATCGCCGCCGCCAGCCCCGATTGATCGGGCGTATCCGATATTTTCAAGTTCATTCGTTCCCCATTCCCTTCCATTCCGAATTTAGCCATCCCGCGGTGCCCTATTCCCTTGTCGTTGGACCGGCGATGTCGACATATTGCAATAAGCCTGGAAAGACGGCGCTCATCCAATCCTCGTTCGGTTCGCCCGCCGACAGGAACCAATCCGCTAATCGCGCGTATTCGGTATCCGAGTAGACTTGCCCGATCCGATCGCACAACAGCGCCGCGAGGCGGGCCGACAACCAGGCGTTGCCCGGGGCATAAACCGAAAGGCTGGCATTTCCTGCGACGCTTGTTATCCATTCCGCACATCGGATCGTATCGTATGTCCGCAAGGCTGCGAGGCTGTCCCCAAGCCAGATTAACTCGTCCGCCAGCTTGTGCAGCATCCCGAACATCTCCCGTACCGGTTGACCGTACACCGGGGCCGGTTCGTGCGGACCGACGCCGGAAGCGTTCAGCACCACGACACTTCTTCCGGCTGCGCATTGCTCCAGAATCCAGGGCCAATGCCGACTTAGGCAATTCGTGCCGCCCGCCCACGCCGCCATTACGACTTCGGCCGGACGGTCGTCCGCCTCCCGGGCGCCGCCGAACCAGAGCGCGCTGTTCATCACGCCGCTCTGCGACCACCACATCCAATACGCCGTCGATAGACCGTCGGTATCCGCCATGCGCATATGCCTGGTATTGAACGGGCACGGCGCACGGCCGGCATAAACCTGATCGCGCAGCCATTGCTCTCCGTCAGGCGCAAGCGCATCCGACGGCCGCCCGGGGTTGTTCGAGCGGAACCTCTCGTAACGCCTTTGCACAATATCGGACAAAGTCAACGCTTGCGGCCATTCGGACGTCATTCGGCCCTGCTTCGTACACCACAGCTTGTCGGTCGGCACCGCGGGCAACGCATGCCCGGCCGAATCCCGCGGATGCGCAAGCAGCCGTTGCGCAAAAAAAGCCGCGGCCTTCTTCGCCATGCCGTCCGTATAGCGGTGCAGCGACGGTTCGACGTAGCATTCAAAATCGGCTTCCTTGCCGAGCATCTCCCAATAGCGCCGGGATCTCGTCACGGTCCGCCTTGTGCCCTCGATCGGGAAAAAGTCATATTCGGCGGCAAGCACAAGCAGCGGCTTCGGCGCGAAGGCCAGCAGCAAGTCTTCGTGATCGAACCCCGCCTCCGTCAGGCCGGGCCAGACTTGCTCCGCATCTTGCACGCCTCCGGCGTACATATAGCTCTGCCGGTCCATGATGAACGTAGCCGGCGCCGCGGCGCTGATACGTTCGTCGCAGAGCATCATCATCGCGGTCTGGGTTCCGCCTCCCGAATTGCCGGTCACGCCAAGGCGGGCGGTATCCAGCTCCGGACGCGTCTCCAGATAATCGATCGCTCTAATAGCATCCATGACGAAGTATCGGGCAATGCTCTCTCCGAACGGATAACACCGGACTCCGATCCGTTGATGCTCCCCCGTGCCCCATATGCGGTCGCCGGCGTCGTCCAGCGCTTCCCCGACGCGTTCTCCTTGTCCCGGGGGGTCAAAGGCGAACACGGCCAGCCCCTCTTCCACGAATCGTAAAATAACCCGGTGATAATAGTCGCTATGCCTGCCTTCAGGCTCATGGCCGGACAAGAAGAGCACGACCGGGCTGGGCGAGGCGGGTTCCGCTTGCGCAGGCAAATACAGATTAGACGTGACGCGATAACCCGGCAGCGGTTCGTAGACGATATTTTCGATGCGGTAGCCCTCTTCCCGAACCTGCCCGACGATTACGGCATTCATCTCCGCTTCCCGGTCCGGAATTCCCCCGATCGCATGAATAAACGCCGTCTTCATCGCAAGCTGCCGTTCGCGCAAGGCGCTTGCGGTCGAGATTCGGTCTCGCTCCCGGTCCCCTCGGGCAAACGCCCGGTCCGCCCGCTCATACACGTGGCGCTTCAATTGATCCTGCGTATCGTAAAGCGTAAATATCGTGCGCTCAAGCGCTTGCGGCAAAAGCATGGGAGCCTGCCTCCTTGGCTTCAGTTGTCATCTCACCAGTCTTCGGGACTAGGAAAGGGAAGCGAGCGGCCTTCCGCGATGGAGCGATTGGCGAGCGCCCCGATCAGCAACGATTCGGCTCCCGCCAAGCTTCCGGCTTGCTGGCCGAGCGGGTCGGCCAGATTGCCTTCGAACAGCGCTTGGCGAAGCTTGGCATCGCCGCCTCCGTGGCCTTCCGCCGAAACGCGGACTTCGATGTTCTCGACGGTGCCGTCGTTTCTGATTAATTTAATCCAATTGCTGTCGCCGGGCGACATATCTGCGTTGCTGTAGACGTTCGCCAGTTCCAGACGTCCTTGGCTGCCGTTGATCGACGCCCGCCAGCCTTCGTACGGGCTGTATGCGATCAAGGAGTACGTGAGCAAGACGCCGCTGTCGTACCTCACGTTCACGGACATGTTGTCGTAAATGTCGATCCGATCGTCGAACACGCAGCGGTCCCGGATATAGCTGTCCTCCTGCTCCGCCTGTAAATAATATTGCTTGAGGAACGGATCCTGCTCGGCGTCCAGGTAGAATTCGCAGCTCTGCTGAAAATCGCAGGTCAGGCAGCGCTCGCCTTTATTGGCGCGGCGGTCTCCATATACGCGCCGGCTCCCGAATGCATGCACTTCGGCGGGCGCGCTGTCGATCCACCAGTTCGCGATATCGAAGTGATGCGTCGACTTGTGAACGAGCAGTCCGCCGCTGTTCTTCATCTCGGAGTGCCAGCGCCGGAAGTAATCCGCTCCGTGCCGGCGGTCCAGAAACCATTCCAGCTGCATATGGTGGACGTCCCCGATCGCGCCGTCCGCGATCAGCTGCTTCACCTGGGCGAAGTACGGCGAGAATCGCAAATTGAACGTGACGGTTACTTTCCTTCCGCTGTCCTTCTCTGCCTGCAGAATAGCCTGGCACTTGTCTTCGTCGATCGTCATCGGCTTCTCGGAGATGACGTCGCAGCCGGCCCGCAACGCCTCGATAATGTAGGTGTGGTGGGTATGGTCGGCCGTGGCAACCAACACGACGTCGGGCCTCGTCTGCGCCAGCATGTCCTGGAACGTTCGGTAAACCGGGATGTGGCCGCACGCCTCGCTTAGCAGCGCCGCGCGCACCGGGTTCTTGTCGTAGACGCCGGCAAGCTTGATTCGATCCGACCACTCCGATGCCATCGGCTTGGCGAACATATGCAAGGATCTGGCGCCGGCTCCTGCAATGACATACTTTTTCACGCTCCGAACATCTCCTTACTGATTAGCCTTTAACAAAAAGTAATCGATATCTATCGTGAGCGTAACATGAAAGTGTTTGCAATTCAACTTTTATTCTATATATCCAATAAAATTACGATTATAAAGCTGCTTTTACCGCTTTTATATTCTTAATATAGGTAATCGATTACTTTTTGGATAACACAATAAGATTCAGTGTTAGCCATTCAAATCACGGACCGATTGCCGCTCGAGCAGCTTGGGTTGAAGAGTCACGTTGAACATCGGCTTATCCTTGCCCATCGTCATGTCGACCAGCATCCTGCAAGCCATCTTGCCCATTTCGTAATCGGGTTGCTTAATGGTCGTTAACGGAGGATGGATCATCTGCCCCACGTCAATCCCGTCGAATCCCATGACCGATACGTCGGACGGCACCTGCAGTCCCCGAGCCCTGAGCTCATGAATGACGCCGAATGCCAGAAGGTCGTTGCAAGCGAAGATCGCGGTCGGCGGTTGATCCGCATCCATCATTCGCCGGGCAAGCTCCCTGCCCGTCTCGAATTCGAAGATCGGATTAAAAGGCTCGTCGGTGCGGTATTCCTCCACGAACGGCTCAAGACCCGCTTCCTTCATCGCATCCGTGTAGCCGCGGCAGATCCCTTTTCGGCTGGGGCGATTGAGCTTGGTCGTCACATAACCGATGCGGGTGTGCCCTTTGCCTTGCAAGTATTTGGCCGCCAGGAACCCCCCCTTGTGATGATCGAACTCGATTTGCGATAGGCCTTCCTCGTCCAATTTCTGATCGATCGCAATGACATTTACGTTCATTTCGATTAATCGCTTCAGCTTCTCTTTATTTGTGGTGATGGAGGAGATAATGACCCCTTTGACCTGCTTTTCCATCATGGTCTGTATGTACTCGTCCTCCAGCTCCGGATCCTGCAGAGAATTGCAGGCAAATACCGTGAATCCCTCTTGCCTGGCCACTTCCTCCACGCCGAACACGACGGAAGAGTAGAACGGATTAATAATCGACGGAATAATGATGCCGATGGTCATCGTCGAATTCTTTTTCAATTGCTTGCCGAGCAAATTCGGAACGTAGTTGACTTCCTCGGCAATCTTGAGAATCCGGGTTCTGAGCTTCTCGCTAACCGGATAATCGCTGTTGCTGAGCACCCGGGATACCGTAGCCGACGATACGTTGGCCAATTTGGCGATGTCGTGAACCGTCACAGACTTTGACATGGGGAACCTCTTCAACCTGGTGAATTTACCTTGGCGGCATAGCCTAAATATAGCATAGTCCCACAGCGTGAGGAAGCGTGACGGGGAAGGGTTTGGCGACCGTCGCCAGCCACTCTCTATATCCGGAATGGCGCATTGAAGAGTGTCATCGCGGCCGCCTGAGCGTTAAAAAAGACGACAGCCTTTTAACATTGGCCTGTCGTCTCTTTGTGGTTGGCGCTTATGTTTGATCAGGCCCCGCTTGGGACATTCACCTGCGTTTTCTGGAGCTTACGACGCGCGTCACCTGGAACTGGTTGGGCCCTACCTGGATGATGGCAAAGTTGCTGTAGGATGTGCCGGAGGACGTATAGGGCTCCGCTTCGATATTGCCGCTCGGCGTTCTGACCGTTGCGGTGATCTTCGTCAACAAACAGGCGCCGCGGCTGGAGGCTCTCCAAGTCTCGTCGCGTTGAACGGAATAGCTGTCGTCGCTGCAAAGA
The DNA here is from genome assembly GCF_042649185.1 of Cohnella sp. GCM10012308. Lineage (NCBI taxonomy): Bacteria > Bacillati > Bacillota > Bacilli > Caryophanales > Paenibacillaceae > Cohnella > Cohnella sp. GCM10012308. Next base: position 46,310 of record NZ_JBHRYU010000040.1, on the reverse strand, counting down.
AAGGATGCATATTCAACCTTCCCGGACGCATTAAACGGAGTCGAGTTGTGGATCTGAACGAGGTCGTAACCGGCTTGCGGCTTGCGATTTCCCATGCGCAAAACCTCCCTTAATGGATACTGTTCATTAAATGCAAGTAAATCCTTTCGGTCAGGGATAGATGTGGACAAGAAAAAAAAGTGCGATTGTCCGGGTAGGTCGGGATGAGACGGCCATTCATGATCGCCCACCTCCCGCCATCGCCGCCTTAAAATGCCAAATTAGACTATAATATCGTAAGATGCTTTACTTTTTAGTATACTGTGCTATTATTAAGCACTGACAGATCACACATCATAGGAGGCAATTCCCCATGGCAAACGTACTGTTCGTCAAGGCCAATAACCGCCCTTCCGAGCAAGCGGTCAGCGTGAAGTTATACAATGCTTTTTTCGAATCGTATAAGGAAAACAATCCTAACGACACGATCACCGTACTCGATCTGTTCGCTGCGGAACTCCCTTATTACGACAATGACATGATGACGGGACTGTACAAGGCGGCGCAAGGAATCGAGGCAACGGCTGAAGAGAAGAAGCTGGCCGATCTCGCGAACGGCTACTTGGATCAATTTCTGGCCGCCGACAAGATCGTCTTTGCTTTTCCGCTCTGGAACTTCACGATTCCGGCACAGCTCCTGACTTATCTGTTCTACCTGGGCCAAGCAGGTAAAACATTCAAATATACGGCAGAAGGCCCTGTTGGCCTGGCCGGCGACAAGAAGGTCGTCATTCTGAACGCCCGCGGCGGCGTTTACTCCGAAGGCCCGATGGCACAGCTCGAAATGTCGGTCAACTACGTGAAGAACACGCTTGCTTTCTGGGGCGTCACGGACGTCACGACAGTTATCGCCGAAGGCCACAACCAATTCCAGGACCGCTCGCAGCAAATCATCGAAGACAGCATCGCGCAAGCAACGAAGCTGGCGAGCAGCTTCTAAGCAATCCATTCCACTAAGACAAAGAAACCAACGCAGGCTTTTGGCCGGCGTTGGTTTCTTTGCGTTTTTTATGTCCGTTAAGCCGTGCAGGAAATCGCATTAAACCGCCGAAATAAACGAATGGGGTACAAAAGAAAAGGTACTTAAAAAACCGCTCGTCGGAAGGAGCGACCGACATGAATGAGCTATATCGGGAAATATATACGAAGCTGCCGGAACGGGAGCGGCAGGCGCTGCTGGCTTCGCTGGCGGAGAGGCATCCAGGCCTTGAGCTGAAGGCGTTTGCCCGTTTCGAGCGGTTCGACAGAGGCACGGATACGGCCATTTATTCGCTGGACGGGAGCGAGTTTGTATTTGTTCCAGGCGATACGGTGACGCTGGGATGGAATTCGTTCGCCGACGGCTTCGATGAGGCGACGCAGCAGGATATAGACGAGACGCTGGGCGAGTTCGATATCGAGGACGGCGAGGCGTGGATCGGAAGCCTCATGTCGCCGGTTCGCACGGTGACGGTGCCGCCGATGCTGGCAGAGCGCAAGCTGCGGGAGATCGGCTGGACGAAGGCATCGCCAGGCGACAGCGCAGTAGTCGAAAGATGGAAAGCGGCCATCGACAACTTCGAGAGCACTTCCACGAACAGGCTCACGATCGATAAGCGGTTGCGGCTTGAGCGGTCGGCGGAAGGCGTCACGGTCTTGTCGACGTACGCGCCGGTGAGCTACGAGGAATTGCTGCAAAGCCTTCAGTCGCAGGGCTTTTCCCTGCCGACGGAGGACGAGTGGGAATACTTGTGCGGCGGCGGCTCCCGGACCTTGTGGCGCTTCGGGGACAGCTTCGATTACGACATGCACCTTAAGCATTTCCAGGCTCCGGAGCGGAAAGGCGCGCCGCACGACCTGGAGCTGCCTAACGAGTTCGGTATCCACATCGCCTACGATCCTTACAAATACGAGGTGGTGGACGACGCTTGCTTCTTAAAGGGCGGCGACGGCGGAAGTATGATCTGCGGAGGCACGGGAATGGCGATCGGCTATTTGCCGACCGCGACTTATTACCGGCCTTCCTATATGGGAGAATCGGCAGAGACGGACTATAAAGCCGATATCGGCGGCGATTATACCTTTTATCGCAGAATCGTGCGGCTTTGAGGTGACTTTAACGTACTCGGGCTTTATTGAACGTTAACGGTCGCTTGCATCGCTTCAGCAATGATGAAGAAGTCCTCGCGCGCGATCTCGAATTGGCCGGTGCGGAACGGGTAACCCCAATTCTGCTTGCCGCTGGTGAAGCTAAGCCGGTCGAGCAGGTCCGCGATCCGCGCTTCCCGGCAGGCAACGTAGTCGATGTTCCGGCGAAAAGGCACGAACGTGGCGGACATCGCATACTCGTATACGCGATCGTCCGCTACCCGGCCGATGGCGGTGAACGCCTGCAGCGGTTCTCCGCCTCCCATCTCGGTGCGAGGAGAGTAGTACACCAGCCAGTCCCCCGGCCGCATCCTGCGCAGCGGCGCGGCTTTGCCGTGGCACATCTGGGCAAAGCCGCCCTGAACGCCGCGCTGCACGTGCGACGCCGAGACGACGCCGATCCAATAGCGCGGTCGCACGCGCACCGCGCCGGCATCCCCCTCGCCCGGGAACGCGGCGGTCATTTGCAAGGCCTCATACATACGCTTCCCTCCAAGCGTCGTCCAGACGCTTCTTCTGCAGCAGATGATGACGATAATGCATCTCGATCAATTGGAACCACTCGAGCGCATTTAAGCCGCCAAGCCGCGGATGAATAACCGTATTTTGCACGAGCGCAAGTGTCTTATCCTTGTTCGGATCAAATGCCGCTGCCACTGCCGACTCGATCTCGGCCATTCGACGAACCGTATCGCGCAGCCCGTCTACGATTTGTTCCTTGCTCTCCGGCTGGGGCGGCGTGTACTGCGGCGACGGGGGAACCTGAATGCGCTCCGGCGGAAAGCTTCCCGCCCTGAACAATGCCTCCCCCTGCTCCGACTTGCCTGCTGGAGAACCCTCCGTTTCTGCACCTGGCGAGAGACACAGCGCTACATTCCGCAAATGCATAAACTGCGCGGAGCGGATCAGATGCATATGCATCTGACCAAGCGACCACGCCTCTTCTGCAGGCTTCCATAGCAGCTGCTCCAGGCTGAAGCCCTCTAATTCCTGAATATAACCGTTCACTGTCTCTTCGAATTCGCGCAACGTTTCCTTCGTATTCATTACTGGAACCACTCCTTGAACTGGGATGGCTCAAGCATACGACAACGCTCCTGACACAACCTTGTCAGTACCTTTTTCGCATGTTTTCGATTTCCGCGCGCATGCGATCCCGCAGCGATTCCGGCTCCAGCACGCGCACGGCCGCGCCCCAGCCAAGCGTCCACTGGAGCAGCTCCTCGACTCGCCGGACGCGGAACGTCGCCAGCCAGCCACCCTCTCCTCCCGGCTCGAACGATTCCATATAGAAATTATCCGCTCCCTGCACCAGGTCCGCGACAGCCGGATCGACCAGCATCCGCACGATGACGTTCCGGTCGTCCGCGGGCCTTCGGTCCTGAAGGTTAAAGCCGGGAAGAACTTCAAACGATTCATCCAGTACGACGAGTTCATTCATGCGGGACAGCCGAAAGTGGCGAACTTCTCGCCTCAGACCGCAGAACGCGACAAGCAGCCACGCGCCCTGGGAAAATACGAGCCCGTAAGGGTCGGCGGTACGCTCGCTGTGACGGTTTCCGTCCATGTCCGGCAGGTTCTTGGAATAGCGGAAACGAATCTTACGCTTCTGTACGATCGCCCGGCGCAGCAGCTCGAACGTCTCCTTCTCCTCCCCGCGCGTTCTCCCCGCTCTATCGTTCAACAGCCGGATCGCCGACCGCAGCCGGGCCGTTTCCTCGCGTACGCTTTCCGGTAAAATGGCCTCGATCTTCTCCTGCGAACTGCGAGCGCTCGATCCGTACTCCGTATCCAGCCTCAGCTCGACGAAGTCCGCCCCGACGAGCAGCGCCATCGCTTCCTCGGCCGTGAAGCTTACCGGAGGGAGGAAGTATCCCTCCATCAGGGAGTAGCCTACGCCAGGGGCGCCTGCCACGGGAACGCCCATCTCGCTAAGCGCCTGCATGTCGCGGTAAATCGTGCGGACGCTCGTCTCGAACCGGCCGGCCAAGTCCTCGGCGCGCAGGACCCCTTTACGCTGCAGCTCAATGACGATGGCCAGCATTCGCTCGGTTTTGTTGATATCCGTCCACTTCCCTTCCCTCACTTGCTATGAATAATCGGATTTATCGGCAAAAACCCTAACTGATTCAAGGAGCCGTGGTTGGATAAGTTATTTATATCCATTTATAAGCTGTAATCTCGCGTTCCAGGGGATGTGATGGAATGAGCATGGAAAGGGACAGCAGCTTTTTTTACGTTGAAAATGAGGTTAGCAGGCATTTTATGCTCAGTCTTGTGTCTTCAATGATTTGCAGCATTGCTCTCGCCATTTTAGAAGGAAACCATTACATTCTGGTCTTTATTGTATATTGGCTCTATACTTTTCCTTCCATTTTAATCATGGGCGGCCTTTTCTCTTTCATTATTGAAAAAAAGATCGCTTTACATTTTAGCCCTAAAAACCGAATTCTAAGGTACTTATTCAAAATCATTTTGTACCTGATTGCCGGCTTTCTTTTTATAACCCTATATTTCCTTATTGTTTTAAAAACCTTGCCCTATTTTAGCCCGTGGAGCGCTTTTATTTCATTTTATCAATACGGGTTCTTTGGAGCTCTATTATATTTGCATCTATATATTTTTTATGAATTTATTCTGTCCTACAGAAAACACCCCGAAGCCAGGTGCAGTGAACTTGATAAGGGAACCAGGTGAAAAAATGCGAGATACTGACTGGACACGATTAAAGGTCGAAGGTATCGCCAAGATAGAAAAATTAGTTGCCGAGTATGTGGTAACGCAACTAGATGTGCCTACAGGAAGGTTTCGAGTAAGAATCTACGAATCCGCTAATCGTTGGTTTATGGGAATAACAAATTTACGAATTAAGAATGCCATCGATGGTTACCCGGAAGCCGGGTTAGGTAATGGGCAATCGTTAACTGAGGCATTAGAAGACACCCTCCGCAACCTTATGCAGCTTCTGTTAGAAGATCGTGTATTAACAGATGATGATTTTGTTTTTGTGAACTATAGTGATTTTTAAAAAAACCATTTAGAGGTGTTCGCCTGGCCTTATGGAGCGCCAGCGTCCGCAGGAGCATCCCCGCTGCCCGCATCCCCTTCGCCAGATATCGTCGTGTCATTGGGCGGGGTCTCCGTTTCTTCCGGCGTTTCTTCCGGCGTTTCTTCCGGCATTTCTTCCGGCGCTTCCTCCTTCACGATCGTCGTCAGGGCATCCAGCGGCAAATCGGCCTCGCGGACCCAGACTGTACCCTCTAAGGCCGCGACAAGGAGCCAGCCGTTCCAACGTTCGACAACGACGGCCGTTTGGGTTTGGAGCATGACGGAGGAAGGTTCCGCAGCAATCGGCGTTTCATAATGGACAGCTTGCTCCGTCAGGTTGACGGCCAGGTTAACCGGTTTCTCGAACGGACCTGCAATGACCGCTCTGGCAGAGATCCAGCTGGGGCCGTTCGGCGCGGAGATTTCCAGCCAATCGCCTTTCTGCCGCAGCGTTTGGTAGCTGCCCCTATACACGGCGCCCGCTGATTTCGCACGGAGCTCAGGGAACTGGTACCCTTTTTCATCGGCGAGCAGTCGAACCTCTTGGGTCCATTTTGCAGCCGATTGCCGTTTCATCCATAAGCCATAGCCTTTCTCGGCTAACATCCATAGGGTGTCTTTATGCTGCTTCCAGATTCGGTTCCATTCCGACAGCGGAACGTGCGTCGAACCGGCAGCCCGCCCAAGCTCCGGGGTCAGGGCGGGTCTTCCGAACTGCTGGATAAACCAATCGGTGAATCCGCCGCCGGACGGATTGGGCTGAGGCGCTACGAGCGAATAACCCGTCAGCTTCGCGTAGGCGGAAGCCATGCTATAATCGCGGCTGTAGTTCGCCGGATCGGTATGAAAATTCCAATATAAAATTTCGCCTGAAGTATGGTAAGCCAGCGAGATTTCCGGCTTGGTCGCGAGCGCCAGATCGTACATGGCCTTCGCTTCTTTCGCTTGCAGCGGCTGAGCGCCTTTATAGTTCATAAAGCTCGGCCTTTTGGCGGCGTTCGTGATTCCGCCCCAATTTGCCGGATATTGACGGTTCAGATCGATGCCTTTGGCATTCGCTTTCCAACGCTTGAAGTCTCTGCTGCCGTTATTCATATAGATGAGACTGGCGCGATCGGCTTCCGGAAAAGCGCTCAAGCCGGATTGCTGGAGCGTCACGCCGTCGGGATTGACCATCGGGACGATGCGGAACGTGACCCGGTCCAGCAGGTCGCGGGCACGGATCCCGCCTGAGACCGTACCGTTTTTCTCGTATTGAACGGCCATCTCCTCGATCAGCTTCATCAGCGTAATCGTTGTCATCCATTCGCGGGCATGATGGGAACCATTAAGCATAATGACGGCAGGGCCATGGCCGACATCAACCATGAACAGCGAACGGCCGTATTCGCTTTTTCCCGCTGAATCAAGCGTAATAAGTTGTGGATATCTCGCTGACAGGGCCTGCAAATCGACGCTCATGCGGGTGTAGGAATACACTTGCAGCGGATTGACGATCGGTTGATTGGAGGACGGATTGGCCGATTGAACGGCGGCTCGTACGGGTAATCGAGCAGAGGATAAGACGACCGCGACCGTTAAAACAAGGGCAATTAAAGTTCGGACGGACTTTTTAAAGCGGATATCTCGCAGGATGAAGAAAGACATTTTGTTCCTCCAAGCCGATGATGTCGAATACGCAAATCTGATCCTACGTATTCGACATCTATCGCTAATCCCCTCCTAACAGTTGGAAATCTCATCCCGCAGCCGTTCCGATAATCCGGCCTTATCGTCGCCGCGCCGTTCATTTGCCGCAATGCCTGCAAATATACATCCATTTTCGCCGATTTCAATCCTTTCGAGAAGAAAGGATGCAATAGCGCAGTTATTTTCCTCCATCAGCCCGATTTCCGGTTGTGCTTTTAAATTTACCTGCATATTTGCATGTATTTCATTAAACGCCGCGAACAATTAAAAAATACCTGTACATATGCAGGTTTTACGTCCCGCCACACGCCCGGAAAGCTGCCGCTCGCGGATCGCGCGCTTGCCTGTCCGCGAATCGCCGCCTGGATCAAGAATCAAAAAAATGGCGGCCTTGTGGCCGCCATACATACTTGATTGACTCGAGCTGCTTGCTTGGCTGCCTCAATATTCGCCTTTAATGACGAAGAACGAACCACGGATGGTGCCGGCCAGCTTCGACTTCTGCCTTGCGAATTTGAACTTCTTCTCTTCCAGCTCCTTAGGCACTTCCATTCCCTCGGACAGCTTGAACCCTACGGCCCGCTTCTTCGGATCGTCCACCGTATACAAGACGTTGACTCCCAGGCCGTCTTCATAAAAGACGAAGGCCCAATCGATATTTTCGACTTGAAAACGCGCCGTTTCCAGCGGTCGGGCCGCAAACGCAATACCGCGCTCTTCTTTTAAAACGCGTTCCACATAATCTAGCGTCTCTTGGCTTTCACTGGCAGGCACGACCGTGAATTCATGCTTGTATTTGTTCATGAAGTAACGGGATTCATTCGCGCGCAAACCGGCTAGCGCCTCTGCGACCGGCGAAGATTCCAGGCCGGCGGCAGACACGTTTTTAAAGTCAACGATTGTGGACATTCCTTATTCCCTCCTGTCGTTCTCGTTTACTTTTGTACGACCGGGACCCACATCTCGCCATAGACCAGGCCGTCCCGCTGCCCCATCTCGACCGTTGCATTGGGCCCCCCCACATAGGCGTATTTATCGGCTGCCGGCAGGGCTTGACCGAAGGCAATGCCGGTCAGCATGCTGCTGAGCTCGTCGGGCGATTTCCCTTCGCCTTTAACGACAAGGTATTGTCCCTTAGGGAATTGAATCACTCTGTGCTCCTCCGGTACCGACGAGTCCGTCATGACCCCGGCGTAGTACATCATCTTGTGATTGACCGCTTCGTTGACGGCAAAAATGTAGTCGTTCGCGGCGATCGCCTTCAGCGTGTCGAGCCTTCCGTCCTGCTCCACGGACCGCCAGAAGTTCTCCTTCTCCTTGTTCATGGCGACATAATCCGTGTAATCGCTCTTCAGTTCCGTTCCGATCCCCAGCACGATAAAGCTGTCTTTTTCTTCAAAGGTATACGTTGCCATGATTCCAGCTCCCTTTTTAAATAATGAATGGACTTGTCTGCTTGCTTGATAGATTAATCATAACCATAAACGATGTCAAAATACGATACCGTTTAACGTCGCGCCCTATTACAATCTGCGGCTTTGCGGACGAAGCGCCCAGGAAGCGATGGCAAGCGCGGCGTAGAACAGCGGTAGGATCACGTGGAATCCGCCGTCGCCGTAATCATGAGCGAACATATGCGATAAGGACGCGCCCGACATCAGGAAGAAGATACCGCTATACGCCCATTCCTTCAGCCGGGGGAAGCCCGGGATGAGAATCGCAAGGATGCCAAGCAATTTCCACGTCCCGAGAATGTTCGTGATATACAACGGAAAACCGATAGCAGTGACCAGGTCGACATTGCCCCCATATCGCATCAACTGCCCGATCCCGCTTAAGGCGATAGAGAATGCGAGAATGACGGTGACGGTCCAATATGCGGCCGTTTTTCCGGTAAGACGGGATCCCGCCTTTGCGATCTTTTCGTTTCCTGCGATCGGACTCATTTCCATTCCTGTTGCCATCGTCCCAGCTCCTTTTTCGTTTGGTCATTTGTTTTTTCTCTTGATGAGCTTATAATAACGATTAATCATGTCAAAATATGATACTGTTTAGAGGTCCCTATGAAAAAAGTAGAACGGATTAACGTCATCATGCGGTACATCAACAACCGCGCTCACTTCACCATCTCGGAGATCATGCGGGAGTTCGACATCTCCCGTTCGACGGCAATCCGGGACATCAGGGAAATCGAAGCGATGGGCATGCCGCTAGTCGCCGAAGTCGGGAGGGACGGGGGCTATTTTGTCATGAGTAACGCCGTCCTGCCCACGGTCCGCTTCACCGATAACGAGATTAAAGCGCTATTTATCGCCTTCATGGCCACGCGCAACCTGCAGCTCCCTTATCTCAAGAGCCGCCACTCTTTGGCGGAAAAGCTGCTCGGCCTCATTTCCCAAAACCAGCAAGACGATCTTGTCCTGTTAAATCGAATCCTGCTCTTCGAGGGTACCAATCCCCACAATCCTGACCTGCTCGATCTATCGGACCTGCCCCACCCGATGTTAGAGCAGCTCATTCAGATCCTCCTTGCAGACCGCTATTTGGCGATCTCCGTCGAAGAAGGAAGGGAAGTAAAGTCTTACGCCATCTATCTCATGCGGCTATATCGCGAAAAAAGCGCTTGGCAAATCGAAGGTTTTGACCTTGCGGAGGAGAAGCGGCGAATTATTCCGGTCGACAATCTCGCCGATGTCAAACCATACCCCGAGAAAAAAAGAATAAGCGCGAAGAAAATGGCAGAACAACTAAGCAAGCAGGAAGAAGCCATCAACCTGATCGTCGAGCTTGGTCCCAGGTCGATCGCTCAATTTAAAAAGTACCATCCTTTAAAAATGACGATCTCCTATACGAATCCTTATCAAACGACGGCGATCTTAAAGGCGTTCGTTCATGTTCATCAACCGGGTGAATTAGCCGAGATCACGAACTGGCTGCTTTTCTTAGGCGCAGATATCAAGGTCAGGGAAATACCGAATGAGGTTGTCGAAGTATTGCGGGACCGAATGAAGGTGTTGGGGAGCGAGTAATGGCTACCGTAACCCTTTCCTGCGAATGACTGCTTCGATGACGAGCAGGTTGGGAATCCAGCAAATCCAGGCGACAACCCGGTACCCCGCCTCGAAATCGCCAAAGAGAAGAGCCATCGGCGCTAGCCAGATCCGCAGGGTTACGGCCGCAAAAGTAAGCGAATAGCTGCGGAGCATCCATGCTTGATGCGCTTGGATGTCTTTGACCATCGCTTTTCTCATTCCGGTAAGTGTCGTCCCCACCCATAGGATATCCAGCAGCATGAAGCCAAGCCCGGCAACCCAGCCTCCTGTAGCAAAAAGAGATAAATATACGCTCACGATCCCGCTTGCCGTAATCGAAATAACGTACACATAACCCAGCAGCCGATGCCGTCGTTTCCTTGCGTTCGTTGGCTTCATAAAAATTTGAAAAGGCCCGATGATCAAAGCAAGCATCGCGGTGGCGATATGTATGTACAACACGTAGACCCACGGCGTGAGTTCAAAATCCGGCTTTTGCAATTTGAAAGCGACGAGTCCCGCATCGCTGGCTTTAAGCACGCCGTACTGAACGATTGCATATCCCGCAATTGAAAATGCCAAAATCATAATGAGCACCCGAATCGTCTTTTTTCCCATTTTGAGATCAACGCTCCTCCAATTAATTAATCGCCGTTCAATTAAAGTTTAAAAAAATTACGACAGCCCACGCAGTAATAATTGCACGTGTAAGTCGGCCAACGCGGCAATGTCTTCGTACGTTTGCGGACTATGAATATAGAAGCTGACAAAACCATGAAGGGACAAAAACAGGACCCAGATCAACTGGACGTCTTCCGACCGGTCGGCGCTGATCGCTTGCAGCGATTCCTTTACCGCGCCGTAAAACTTCTCGTAGCTGGCCATCTTCCCTTGCGACGTATAGCTTTCAAGCCCCGGCTCCTGAATCAAAAACATGAGTTCAAACGACTTTTTGTTCTCCAGGCCGAATCGGATAAAAGACAGAAAAATTAACGCAAGCCGCTCGCGTCCCGGAGATGGCGATGCGCTCACCACTTCTTCGAGGAGACGGTCCAGTCTGAGAAAATCTGCTGCCGTCAGGGCGCTAAATAAATCAGCCTTCTCGCGAAAATGATAATAAAGCGAACCCGGTGAGTAGCCCAGCTGCTTGGCAATGCCTCGCATGGATACGTCGCGATACCCTTGCTCCACGAATTGCTCTCTTGCTGCATCCAGGATTCTTTGCCTGCTCAGCTCATGCTCGACGGCTTTTCTTGGGGACAAGTGGGATACCTCGCTTTATTTAAACGATGTTTAATAAAACATAACACACGCTATATTTCTCTGTCAAAGCGTCTGAATACAAGACAAGGCTGCCTGGAGATTGAACTCCCAAGCAGCCTTGCATATTTATCTTTAAAGCAGCCTTGTATGATTTACCTTTACTTAGCCGATTGCGCCAGCATTTTCAGCAGTACGGTCACCGACTCCGCTCTGGTCGCCTTTTCGCCCGGCGCAAATGCATTCGCGCCTTTGCCTTCGATATTGCCCAGCTTTTCCATGGCCCCGACTGCGCCCTTCGCCCAGGCCGGGATGTCCTTGTCGTCCGCGATGCCGGTTGCCGTTGTGGCATCCGCCGGCTGTCCCAGCGCTTTGGCGATCATCACGGCCATCTCCGCACGCGTAATCTCGGCATTCGGCCGGAAGGTACTGTCTTCATAGCCTGCAAGAATGCTCGCTTGCACCGCTTGCGCGACCGATTTCTGCGCCCTTGCCCCGACCTTTTCTTTATCGGTAAACGTCAGTGCGGCTCCATCCCCTTGCGGCTTGAGGGCATTCATCAGCATGACCGCAAATTCAACGCGCGTTACCGTGCGGTTCGGATTGAACGTACCGTCCGTATAGCCCTTGACGATACCTCTAATATAAGACGATTACAGCGCAAAAAAATCCCCCATCCAAGGGGGAGAGGGGATAAAATTATGGGGATATTCTTATACCAGTATTTATTGTTAAAAGCGCTCTATAACCACTTAAATTCTTTTCCTTGCGCCAGCGCCTGCTCTCTGCTGTTCACGCCAAGCTTTCTATACATGCTCTTCAGGTGGCTCTTGACCGTCTCCGTCGTAATCTGAAGTTGGTCGGCAATCTGTTTATTCGACAGCCTCATCTCGATCATCCGTAATATTTTCAATTCCTGCTTCGTGATCAAGGCGCCCGCGTTGGCCGTCTCATTCGCAGGGTCCGACATGAGCAGCAGCAGATCCCTGGCATAGCGCATGATCGGAGACATCAGGTTAGCGTTGATCTGCCTGTGCCCGATATATGCGCGCAACAGCTCGGCCATCTTGACCCCTTCATCCAGGAAACTGCGGATGTATCTCCCCGGTTCCGCCAACAGGAGCGCCGCCTCCAGCTTCATGAGGGCGTTTGCCGTCTCTCCTTTTTGGTAAAATGCCAAGCTTTGCAGGACCGTCACCTTCACCTTATCCCAGGTTCGATCTTCATCATCGACAAAACCGTACATTTGCTCGAGCAGTTGCAAGGCATCGCTCTCCCTGCCGCACGCCATACATGCCCGTGCCAAGTGAGAATATTCCCTGATCGAAGCAAACGGCGCCGTATCGGTATATTGGATGCCGCAGGTTTGCAGCCAACCCGCATCAAAAGAACCATTCACAAACGACAAATAAGCCTTCTCTGCCTCGATCTTCCTCATGAAAATACTTTTGTCCGGAGAATGGATTTTCGATTTGAGCCGCTCCAGCAGATCAAACGCTCTAACCGGATCTCCCTTGGCCTGATAAATCCGTACGGCAACTGCAGCGGCACCGAACAAAATAAGGCCATAGGGCTGTATACACTTGGTCTGCAGCGCCCTTTCCGCATAAACTTCAGCCTCTTCCAACCGGTTCTGCTCGTATAACAGCAAGCTGTACGTAACGTAGTAAAAACCGACAAAGGGATAATTTTCCCTGCTCTCCCATCTCTTAACCCACTTTGAAAAATACCTTTCCGCTTCATGCAAATCGTTGGTAAAGCTCAATTGCGTGTCGAAGTTAATTGAATAGGAATTCCCTTCGATCATCTGAATGTAGCTGCCTTCCGGCATATGCCGGTCGAACATCTCCATATATTCATCCAATCGCCGAATATCTTTCCGGTAAAAAGCAACCGCCGAGGATAAATAAAGCACATTCCCGACGTACGCTGCCCATTCCGGATCCGACAGCTTGTCCTCCATATGACGAAGTCTGGCTTGTGCCAGCTCCATTTGACCGGATTCCACCATCACTTTGACATAAAGAAACTGAATGCCCGGCTTCTCTGCCAAACAAGACTCCGGCAGCTCATGCAGCCATCGGTAAAGCACCCCTCTTCTTACGCGAAAGTCTTGCAGATGCTTTTCCATAAGATCGCTTGCTTCCGGATAATGCCCGTCCATGAGCAGCTGCTCTACCGCTTCTTCTAAAAATCCGTGCGCCTCCAGCCACTGGGCCGCCTTGGCATGCAGCGCCTTCGATCGTCCCGCATATCGCTTCCGAAAAAGCCGCCGTAAAAACTCGGAAAACAAATGATGATAGCGATACCATTCCCGCTGATCGTCCAACGGGACGATGAACAGATTTTGTTGTTCCAGCGTCTCCAGCAGTTCCTGGCAATTCGCCTGTCCTGTAACCGCCTCGCACAACGGGCCGTTTATCCTGTCCAAGATTGCGGTTTCCAATAGAAAGGACTGAATCTCGACCGGCTGGAGACTAAAAACCTCCTGAAACAAATAATCGGATATGTTGCGGTGCTCCCCGCTGAAGGCACGTATAAAATCCGAATGGTCGCCGCTTCTTTGCAGTGAAATGGCCGCCAGATACAATCCGCTGATCCATCCCTCCGTACGGTCGACAAGCACCGCGATCTTATCTCCCGACAGCGGCAATCCCATGCAATCCTGAAAGTAACGGATACCCTCCACAAGTTGAAATCGCAGCTCTTGAACCGTAATTTTCACCATTTGGCCGGTCGTCTGCAGCCTTACCGTCGGAAAAGGCATTTCAGCCCGGCTTGCGACATAGAGGTGGAAGCGAGCGGGCAAATAAGCAAGGAAATAAGCGACCGATGCGTGAATGGACGGAAGATCAATCGCGTGATAGTCGTCCCAAATCATTACGAATTCATCCGAGTAGCTGTCAAGCTCGCGAACCATGGCTGAGATGAAGGGCTCGAACGCGCCCGACTTTAAGGATGGCAAATACGGGGTAACCGCTTCCGAAAAATGAGGCATCTTACTGTCGACCGCAGCGATCGTATAGTTCCAAAATGCAATCAGGTCGTTATCTTGCGGTCCCAAGGAGATCCATACGGCAGGGATGGCGGACTGCTGCAGCCACTGGCTCAGCGCCGTGGTCTTGCCGTATCCTCCGGGAGCCGTCAAGGCGGTAAGCTTGCTCTTAAGGCCTTTATTTAATAGCCCGGTGATCGTCGCCCGCTCGACAAGGTCGTCGCGCCGCGTTTGCGGAATATGAAGCTTGGTACTCAGAATCATGTCGGCACCTCGGAGTCGGCTGTCGGTTTCTTTTTATTATATGGCATTTGCCAAGCAGACGAACAGGCCGGATGCTACGCCCGGATCGGCGATTTAATAAATGGAACTAAAACCAACTGCACAATCTTAATCATCCTCGTCTTCATACGCAATCGGAAGTACGGGCAGCGGATAGAGACCGTCCGCTTTCTGCTCTTTATTGGGACGCCGCAGCAAAGAATGCCGCTTCAGGAGCAGCCATATTTGGCTAGCGATGCAAATCGACGAATACATCCCGACGATCAGTCCGATCGACATTGCGAGCGAGAACATTCTTATCGATTCGCTGCCCCAGAATAATAAAGCAAGTGAAGCGAAGAGGACCGCAATAACAGTATTAATGGATCGGCTTAATGTTTGATTGACGCTTCGATTGACGAGATGACTTAAATCCTCAAAGGACCGGACCTTCGCAAAGCGCATGTTTTCCCGGATTCGGTCGAAGATGACAACCGTATCATTAATGGAGTAGCCGATAATCGTGAGCATCGCGGCGACAAAAGGCAAATTTACTTCCAGCTTGAATACAGAGAACACGCTCACCACAAAAAATGCGTCATGAAGCAACGCAACGATAGCCGCCAATGCGAACCTCCACTCGAACCGGATGCAAACGTAAAGCAGGATGCCCAGACTTGCAAGAGCGACCGCATAAATAGCCTGCAGGGCCAGTTCGCGTGCAATGCCGGGATCTACCGTATTTTCTTCTTTACTCACGTTGTTTCCAAACTCAGCGACAAATGCCGATACAATCCTCGCAGAGTCTTTGCCTGAGGGATCCAACACATGGTCGAAGCGCATCGATACGCGATTTTGTCCGTTGCCGCCTACGGACAGGACAGAAGGTTCAAATCCGGCATTACTGACTATTCGATTCGCAGTCGTCGCGTCGACGGATCGGTTTAACGTGATGTCCAGAGAAGTGCCTGCCTTGAAATCGACGCCATAATTTAAGTTAAAGAGCAGAAGACTGGCTATGCCGAGCAGAGTGGTGATGAGGGAAAAAGAAAAGAAGGCTTTGCGGCGATTCACAAAATCGATGGTCTTGCGAAGCGTCGGCATCTCCGCGACCTCGGCCTGCATAACAATTTGCTCTGATTTCACGCCATACAAATGAATATGATCTGCCAGTCCAGTGCGCAGCAGCATACGGAGGAGCCATTGAGAGAAGTAGATATTCGTAAAAACACTCAATACGATGCTCATGATTAATGTAATGGCAAAGCCTTTAATCGCGCCGGATCCGAGAGAGAACAGAACAAACCCCGCAATTAACGTCGTAACATTGGCATCCATAATCGTTTTAAAAGACCTTTTGGAGCCGGCCTTAAATGCGGATAAGGGCGTTTTGCCCGTCCGCAATTCTTCGCGAAATCGTTCATAATTGATGATGTTGGCGTCCACGGCCATGCCAATCCCCAGGACAAATGCTGCAATACCGGGCAATGTCAGCGTGGCTTGCATCAAATTCATGAAAAGCAGAAGCAACCAGGAGTAGGTTATCAATGTAATACTGGCTACGACGCCGGGCAGCCGATATAAAGCCAGCATAAACAACAAGATGAGAATGGAGCCAGCAGCCCCTGCAGTCAATGTCTGCTCCAGCGATTGTTGCCCCAGCGAAGCTCCGACGGACTGGCTGAAATTCTCAGTCAACTTAAGAGGCAGGGCGCCCATATTGATGGTATCGACAATGTTTTTCGCGTCGTCGTAAGTAAATTGGCCTGTAATCCGGCATATTCCGTTGGTCAGGACCGCTTGAATAACGGGCGCCGTCAGCACCCGCTCATCCAGATTAATGCTGATGGTCTGCCCAAGGAGCCGCGCGGACAGCGATTCCAGCTTTTCTTTATTCTTAACGGTGACTTGTATATTAGGATTCCGCATCTCGTCGTAAACAACCTGGGCAGCACCCTCGACAAAGTCGGTTCCCGTCAGTTCGACTTGGTTGTCCGGTCCCCGAACTGTCAATTCCGCCGGCTTCTTCAACATTTCTCTGACTTGTTGCTCGTCGGTGACGCCGGCGATTCTGACGCGAATTCTGTCCGTACCCTCGGTCCAGATTTCGGGCTCGGCCGTACCTAACGCGTTGATTCGCTTTTCCAGGCTTTTGGCCGTCTGTCGGAGCGTATCGACCGGAATCTCGCCTTCACCCTTAACGGGCGAAGCTTCGTACAAAATCTCGAAGCCGCCTTTCAAATCGAGTCCCAGACGAACATGATTGACAATGCCCGGCGAGGTGAAGAAGACAACCCCGAGTGTTAGGACGACCGTTAGCGTCAGTCCTGCCAATCTCTTTAGCAGCAGCACGTTTTAGCTCCTCTCGCAGCCATCGGTTCCTATTAATTTAGTACCAACTATAGCACATCTTTCACTTTAAAAAGCAATCCCGCCCCTGTTCAGCGAATGTTCAGTGTAGGTTGTTAGTATTATTTACATAAACAAGAATCGTCAGGATTCATCAAATTTCGATAGGTCGGCAGGCTTATCTGAGTTGAGGGAGAGAGCACTGGTGAGAGACAAACGCAGAGCCGTGATGACAGGACTCAGCATGATTATGATTCTGTCCAATGCCGGACAGGCTGCGGCTGCGGCCAAGGATTTTTTTAAAGACTTGCAACACGTGCCCTGGGCGGAAAGACAAATTAATAAAATGAGCATGCTTGAGGTTATCGACGGCAGAGGAAACCAGGTTTTCGACCCCGCCGATAAAGTAACGAAGCAAGAAGCGATCATCATGGTCGTTCGGCTGATGGGCGCGGAGAATCGCCTCGAGACGGGCGTCACAGGCTACCCCGTCGATGCATGGGCGCAGGCCTATGTTAAACTCGCATTGCAACTCGGACTCGTGGACGAGTCCGAAATAGCCGGAGGCTCCGTTGCAAATTGGGGGCGTTCGTCCGTCCAACGCGTATGGGCGACCCAACTCATGGTCAAGGCGGTCCAGCATGGCAATGAAGACCTGGCGCTGTACAGCTCGTTGTCTAAGTTTAACGACTGGTACAAGGTGTCCCAGGAGATGCTGGCCTACATCAACCTTGCAAGCGAACTGAAAATCATCGAAGGATTTCCGGACGGCTCTTTTAAACCGCTCGATCTCGTGACGCGCGGACAAATGGCTAAGATTCTGACCGCGACGCTGCCATATCTAGCGGACAGCGAAGACGGCAGCAAGGCCGGACTCGTGAAATACGGAGTTATCGCCGCCATTAAAGGCAACGTCGTGGACGTTAACATCGATGGCGAGATAAAAAGCTTCCAGCTTGACGAGAATACGTTTATCTACGGCAAGGACGGAAAGAAAGCGACCGGTGCAACCGCGCTTAAAGTGGGCCAGCCCATCTCCCTGGTCGCGGACGGCAACAAGCTCGGTCTCATCGAAGTGACCGATAAAGCGCTTAGCACCGCGACTTTTGCATCGCAGCTGAAGGTGCTGGCAGAAAAAGCGGAAGCGAGCAAAGGGCAGAAGGGCGATCCGGGCGCCACGGGGGCTACCGGAGCTCCAGGCGTTACCGGCACGACCGGCATACAGGGCGGTCCAGGCGGTCCAGGCACGCCAGGCGTCACGGGTGCTACGGGCGTCACCGGCGACACGGGCAATCCGGGCGTCACCGGTGCCACTGGCGGTACCGGCGCTACGGGCGATCCGGGCGTGACAGGTGCTACGGGTGTCACCGGCGCTACGGGCGGTCCAGGCGTGACGGGTGCTACGGGCGTCACCGGCGCTACGGGCAATCCGGGCGTGACGGGGGCCACGGGCGTCACCGGCGCTACGGGCAATCCGGGCGTGACGGGGGCCACGGGCGTCACCGGCGCTACGGGTGAGCCAGGAGTGACAGGTGTCACTGGCGCTACGGGCGGTCCGGGCGTGACGGGTGCTACGGGCGTCACCGGCGCTACGGGCGATCCGGGCGTGACGGGTGCTACTGGCGTCACCGGCGCTACGGGCGATCCGGGCGTGACGGGTGCCACGGGCGTCACCGGCGCTACGGGCAATCCGGGCGTGACGGGTGCCACGGGTGTCACCGGCGCTACGGGCAATCCGGGCGTGACGGGTGCCACGGGCGTCACCGGCGCTACGGGCAATCCGGGCGTGACGGGTGCCACGGGCGTCACCGGCGCTACGGGCAATCCGGGCGTGACGGGTGCCACGGGTGTCACCGGCGCTACGGGCAATCCGGGCGTGACGGGTGCCACGGGTGTCACCGGCGCTACGGGCATGACCGGCGCTACGGGCATGACCGGCGCTACGGGCATGACCGGCGCTACAGGCGTGACGGGCGCCACGGGCGTCACCGGCGCTACGGGCATGACCGGCGCTACAGGCGTCACGGGCGCTACGGGCGCTACGGGCATGACCGGCGCTACAGGCGTCACGGGCGTCACCGGCGCTACGGGCGCTACGGGCGTCACTGGCGTGACTGGTGCTAACGGTGCCACTGGCGTAACAGGACCTATGGGAGTTTAAGACCCCGCGTAACGAAGAGTATCAATCACAACCCGCGTCCACGCTACGGATTCATCGTTCGCGTGGACGCTTTATTTTCAAGAAGCAAAGACTTCCTGGACAAATTTATTTTTGATCTGGGATACTAGCAGAATAGAGAATGTCTGTAACGGAGGTTCGCCATGAAATCCGTAAGTATCGTTTTGCTCGCGCAGCACGAAAACCTGGTCGAGAGTTGCTTGACTGCGCTTTATAATCGCACGAAGCATCCTTTTGAGCTCATCGTCGTCCTTGCCTCCGGAGCGGCCGGATTCGCCAAAAAAGTCAGGACCCTGGCGGATGCGAGCACATTGATCGTGCTGGCGCCTAAAGACATTGGCGTAGCGGCCGGCTATAACCTTGGCGCGGCGCAAGCCGGCGGAGAAGTCGTTGTCTTCATGCGGGATACCGTTGCGGTCGGCAAGGATTGGCTGGAGCCGTTGGTCGATTGTCTTGAAGCTCATCCGGAAGCCGCAGCGGCCGGACCTATGAGCCACGGCGTCAGCGGTGCGCAGCATGCGGCAGGGGACGTCGGGGAACTGCTGGAGCTGGACCGCGCAAGCCGGGAAGCGGTCAGAGCGGATCGGCGGGCCTCCAGATTGATCGGTCTGACGATCGCTTTTCGCAGCGCCGCGCTGGCGCAGCTGGGCGGATTCGACGAACGGTTCGAGGGCGAGAGCTACGAGGACGACGATCTATGCTACAGAGCGCTGCTTGCGGGGTATTTCCTGTACATTGCGTGCGGGAGCTTCGTCGCATACCACTCGCCGTACCTGACGACGACCGAATGGCATGCGTTCAGCGATAACATGACGAAGAATAAACGGGTAGCCATAGCCAAATGGGGAAGCGACCTGACCGAACTGTTGCAAAATTGGAAGCTGCCTGCGACGGTCAGTCTGTGCATGATCGTTAAAAACGAGGAGGAAACGCTCGATCGCTGCTTGTCCAGCGTCGCAGATCTCGTTCAGGAGATTATCGTCGTCGATACGGGATCGACGGATGCCACGAAGCAGGTTGCCGCTCGTTTTGGGGCGCGCATTTTTGATTTTGAATGGGTCGACGACTTTGCCAAAGCCAGGAACTACGCCTTTGACCAAGCAACGCAGGACTATATTCTATGGTTGGATGCAGACGACGTCCTGCTGCCTAAAGACCAAGCGGCTTTTGCCGAATTGACGGCAGCCCTGCCGACGCAAGCCGACGCGATATCCATGCACTACCATCTCGGGAAAGACGAATACGGCAACGTGACAAGCAGCCTCCGCCGGAATCGTCTAGTCCGTCGCAGCATGAACTTCAAGTGGATCGGCATCGTTCACGAGTATCTGCAGGTGCATGGCCATATCGTGCACAGTGAGATTGCGGTAACGCATGACAGAGTGCACGGCCATTCGGATCGCAACCTTCATATCTACGAGCGCAAGCAGCGTTCGGGCGAAGCCTTTAACCCTAGAGACATCTACTACTATGCCAACGAGTTGTACGATCATGGCTTATGGGCGCGCGCCGCCGAGCAATACGAGAAGCTGTTGACGGAGTCGGAAGTATGGGTGGAGGACAGGATTGGCGCTTGCGGACGCGCGGCCGAATGTTACCATGCGCTCGGTCAGACGCAACTCGCCAAGATCAAAGCGCTGCAGTCCTTCGCCTACGCGCTGCCCCGCGCCGAAAATTGCTGCCGGCTCGGCTCGTTTTATTTATCCGAGGACAACTATAAGGAAGCCTCCTGGTGGTATCGGTTGGCCACGGAAGTCGAGATGCCTTCGGATTCTTCCGCGCTGCTGCAGCATTCATGCTGGACCTGGCTGCCGCGTCTGCAACTATGCGTTTGCTACGATCGCATGGGGGAGTACGCGCTGGCCTATGAAGAGAACGAGCAAGCGGCGGCCTACATTCCTAGCGACGCTCGGATCTTGGCGAATCGCTCCTATTTGCAAAGTCGTCTCGGACGAGGAGAACACGCAGGAGGAATCTCATGAGTGCGATCGCTATGCAAAGGCGAATAACGCTTTCCATGATCGTCAAGAACGAATGCGGCAGATACCTGGAGCAGGCGCTGAAGAAGCACAGGGAATACATCAGCAATGCCGTCATTATCGACGATGGCAGCACCGATCGCACGGCGGAAGAATGCTTGCGTCTTTTGGAGGGCATTCCGGTCAAGCTGGTCCGCAATCCCGCGTCGCGCTTCCAAAACGAGATCGAACTGCGGCTTCAACAGTGGGAGGAGACGATTCGCGAAAATCCGGAATGGATCTTGAATATGGACGCGGACGAGTGGTTCGAAGATCGGTTTGCCGGCGAGATTCATCGACTGCTCGCGGGCGAGCAAGCGGATGTCCTATGCTTCCGATTATATGACTTCTGGAGCAAGGAAGCCTATCGGGACGACGAATACTGGCAGGCTCACCATTACTATCGCCCGTTTCTCCTTCGATACCGGCCGGATTTCGACTATCGGTGGCGGGCTTCGGCCCAACATTGCGGACGCTTTCCGGAGAACATACTGGAGCTTCCGTCGGCAAAGTCCGAACTCCGGCTGAAGCATATGGGCTGGTCATCGTCCGTGGACCGGGAAAATAAGTTCATCCGCTATATGCTGCTCGATCCGAAAGGCGAACATGGCTGGAGAGAACAATATCTGTCGATTATGGACGAGCAGCCATCTCTGGTCGCTTGGTCGGATTAATCGGACGAACCTCCTATCCCTATGGCGGGCAGGAGGTTCGCGTGTTTTTAGGACTCCAAGCGCTTGGCTAGCAGCAACCGGATGCACTTAATCTCGGGCCCCCACATCGCCGTAGAGATCGCATCGACCGGTTCGCCAAAATCATGCAGCCCCGCAAAACGCCAGCCGACGGCATCCATTTGCGCTTGAAACATCGTCATATCGACATTTGGATAGTCAACGGTGAGCACAAGCAAGCCGTCGTTCTTAAGCACCCGGCGGAACTCTTCCAGCGCGCCCCGCAAGGTCTGCGCATCCACATGCTCGAGCACGGAGATACAGAAGATTTTGTCGAAAAACGCATTCGCATAAGGCAAATGCGTCATATCGCACTGCGAGAACCGTATGCGATCGAAAAGGCCGGGATCGAATTCGGACTTCGCCCGCAGACTAACGGATTGCGCGATATCTTCCAGAATCTCCTCCCGGGAGAGAATGCGTCGATCGAGATCGAATGCAAAGGTCGCCGCCGTTCGGGAAGCCGCATAAAATTTGAACGGATGGCATATCCCGCAAGCCGCATCAAGGACCGTGTCCTCAGGAGACAAATACTTCGAGGCCCAGGCATATTCATAACCCCGGCTCCACCATGCTTCAGGCAGATCGTAAGTAAAATGAGGCATGCACTCGTCGTCTACGCGTATAAATCGGGATATGGCATGCTCGTCCGACAGAACATCGTACGTTTGGCTCTCTTCTACCCGTTGCTGTTCCGGGGCATTGACGCCCATAACCCTTTCCAGAAATTCTTTATTGGACAGCATCCCGGCGTGTCGGGGATCAAAACGCAAGCCTTCATTATTATAATGGTAGGCCAGATTGCGATCTCCGAGATTTTCATAGCACACGCAAAGCTGGATATACGGCTTCCATGTCCATGCTGCCGGATCAGGGGAGGCCGCTTCGGAGAAAGGCTTGTAAGCTTTCGTCGCCTGTTTGAACCAAATGGCGGCTTCTCTCCAGTCTTCCTGATCCATGCATTTGGCGCCAAGCCTGCAATATAGCTCCGCCCGCTTATGGTTCAACAGCTCCTTGAGCAGAATCGCCCTGCCTTCGTCTCCGTTTCCCCTTCGCGAGTGAAACTCGTCGAGAAAAAGACAAGCATGCGCCCGGTATACGGGCAGCGAGTCCGCATCCTCCAACGCCAGATATTGCTGCATTCGGTATGCCGCCGCAGTCTCATAGCCGAAACTTGCCAGGCGGAGCGCATCGTCGTAGGGAGAAGCCGGACTGTCGGCGGCGGCCGGCGCGTCATCCGCAACACAACGCGCAACGAAAGCCGGCAATCCTTCAAGATCCGTGTCACGGTACAGATGATAGGCCGGATACGTCGTCTCGACATGCAGCCGCAAGCCAAGCGCGGCGGCACGGACGCAAAAGTGCCGATCCTCCCCCCAATAGCCAAGGTTCGGAATTTCGGCGAACGAGACGCCGGCTTGGATCGCCTTTTTGGAGATCAGCGTGCAGGCGCCCAAGCCTCCTACCTCATAAATACCGGGTACGCGCATTCGTCCGTAAAACAACTCGGTTTCCAGCGTCTTTTGTTCCTCGGCAAGCGCCTGGCGGCGCTCAAGCGGATATTGCTCATACTCGCCATGAAGCCAAACCTGAGGCATGGGTCGCGTCCCGGGCTGCCAGCTGGTCCAAAAAACATTGGAGACAATGTCCTTATTCGACCGGACAAGCCTCTGGAGCGTCTTGGGGTGGAGGATTAAATCCGAGTCGATCAAAAATACGCCGTCAAATCCTTCGTTCCCGGCGGCGGATAGAATCGAATCCTTGTATGCGGCCACTTTCCAGACGAGCGCTTCCTTCCAGATATGCGTGAATTCGTTCCGGTAATCATCCCGCAAGTTGTCTTTATTGGACGCCGTGCCTTTGACGATACGGACCGAAGCGTGTCGAAGAGCGAATCGTTCCAACAGCGCAGAGGAATCCGGGTGTTCGTTATCGTCGATAAAATAATAGCCAAGATCGATGCCATTCAGATCCAGCCGCTCGAGCGATTCA
This sequence comes from Cohnella sp. GCM10012308, assembly GCF_042649185.1. Lineage (NCBI taxonomy): Bacteria > Bacillati > Bacillota > Bacilli > Caryophanales > Paenibacillaceae > Cohnella > Cohnella sp. GCM10012308. Next base: position 22,590 of record NZ_JBHRYU010000040.1, on the reverse strand, counting down.
AGGAAGGCGGCGAGAACAGGCTCTTGCTGCCTGATCGGACTGCCTAATAATAGTCTGGTGACGGTCATAGTCATGAACTCCTATTCTTCGCTTCAGCCAATGTTACTGTCAGATTAACATAGAATATCCGACGATAGAACCGTACGGACTGACGAGCCGGATAAAAAAACGGGACGAGGCAGGGAATGTCCTGTTCGTCCCGTTTTTCGGCTGCCGCCCCTATTTGCTCCACTGCTCGAGGCCCGTCTCGTACAAGACATAACCGTGCGTGACCGAAGCCTCCATAATATCCGCGTAAGCCCAGTGCGTGTCGGATACATCGTTCCACACGGCGGGTACGCCGACCGTCTGGCCGGGGCTTCGCTTCAGCAACTGGTTGAACACCTTCACCGCTTCGGCTCGCGTGACGGCCTGATCGGGACGGAAGGAGCCGTCCTCGTAGCCTTGCATCATTCCTTGTGCCTGAACGGCCGCGATCGCTTCGCTCGCCCAGTGCATGCCGATATCCACGAACGTCGACGCGCCGTTCCCGGCCTTGTCCCAGCCGTATAGATTGGTCAGCGTCTGCGCAAGCTCGGCTCGCGTGACCTGGCCTTCGGGCTTAAACGAGCCGCCGGCGTAGCCCTTCATCCAGCCCTGCGCGGCTGCGGTCCGAATGCCGGCGGACGCCCAATGCTTGGCCGACACGTCCTTGAAGGCGACCGCCTTATCGCTCGGCTCCTTCTGCGCCATCGTGCGGGTCAGGACGGCGGCCAATTCGGCTCGGCTCACGCCCTTGGCCGGCTTGAAGCTGCCGTCCGGATAGCCCTTCATATAGGCCGCATGCGTGCCGGAGCCGTTGGCCTTCGGCATCATCTTGAAGCTGTATTCGACGATCGATTGGCCGACGTGTATATTGCCGTCTTTCACGTAGCTGTCCTCTCCATGCTGCTCGGCGCGCGTATCCAGGCGGCTGTCGTAAGCAACATAGCCGTCCTTCTCGCCCAGAATGTAATAGTCGCCGTCCGGATAAACCATCCATCCGTACTTGCCGCCGTCCGTGCTCATCTGCGGATCCCGATTCTGATTCGGCGCGAAGTCCGGCAGCTCGGGCAGTTCGACCAGCGCGCCCGGGGTACGGCCCTTCGACTTGTTCAGCGCGGTATCGCTCCAGTGAAGCGTCACCTTGACGCCATCCACCTTCTTGCCCGTCAAAGCGTCCGTCACGATGCCGTACGGATCGATCAGCTCGGATGAGATTGTGGCGTTCCCCGCGGCATCGACGGTCAGCTTCGCAATCTTGCCCGCGAGCTTTTCTCCGTTCGGCGCGACCACGCTCAGCACGAGCTTGTAGGTGCCCGCAGCGAGCGCCGGCAGTTGAATCGGCTGCCCGCTCTTGATCGAAACGGGCGCATAGCCGAGGCTTTTGCCGTCTGCGGACAGCAGCTGCCCTGCGAGCGCAAGTTGAGACCCGACGAGCTTGGTGAGCGGATCGCTCATTACTGCACCCTTGTCGTCCACCACGTTAAGCGTCACGGACTTGACGGCCGGCGACGCCGTCACAGGGGGAGCCGGCTGCGCTAGCGCTGCAACCGACGCTGTGTTCGAATCGCCCCCGCGGCTGCCTCCGACGACCGCCAGCTTGAACAGGTAGGCCGTACCCGTCGACAGCCCCGTCACGGTCGCCGTGCCGGTCGCGTAATTAAGCGGCTGCTCAGTAGTTGCCGTCTGCCAACTCATTCCGCCGTCAGCGGATACAAGAACGGCAACCTGCGAGGCGCCGGACGGCTTGTCGAAGCTGAGCAACACGCGGTCGCCGCTCCACTCAGCGGACAGGTTCGAGATCGGCTTGGGATATACTTTGACCGTCGACTTCTCGCCTTCCAATTGATCCGCGTAGGATACGTAAGGCCTGCCCTCGGCATCGATCGCAAGCGAAATGTCGTAGGCGTCGCCGCCAGAAAAATCGGCGCCCCCTACTTCCTCCCATGCGTTGCCGCTCCAGCGCAGCACGCTGACCGGCCCACCGCCCTCGTTGCGTTTGGTATAAGCGACATAAGGGACGCCTTGACTGTCTACAGCCATCCGCAGCGAATCCGCGCGCGGTGCGATGCCCGTAGTTCCGATCGCGTCCCAATCGCTGCCGTTCCAGCGGATGACGCTCGGCTTGCGGCTGACGTTCGTATCGTCGAAGACGGCGTATAACGCGCCGTCGACCGGGCTTGCGGCGAGCGAGATACGATATGCCGCCGAATGGGGCGTACCGAAGCCGGAATAGCTGATGTCCGTCCAGACGCCGTCGGCCAACCGGTACACGAATGGTTTGTAGCTGTTGTACGAACCGTCCGGGACGGCAAAGTAGCCGACATACGGCACGCCGTCCTTGCCAATGGCGAGCGACAGGCGCTGCACGCTGGTCTCTGGCGTGAACTGAGCGGCACCGGCCGGCTGCCAGGAACCGTCGGCGAATCTCGATACGGTTATGGCGCCGCCGAGCGGACCGGCCAGATCGCGGTAGGCGACATACGGACGGTTCTCGGCATCCAGCTTGAGATCGGGCAGATCGGCTTCTCCGATGCCGGCTTGTCCTACCGTCGTCCATGAAGCTCCGTCGAATTTGCGCACGGTCAGCAAGCTGTCCGCCGTTGCCGTATAAGCAATATAGGGGCGGCCTTCGCCGTCGAGCGCCAGCGAGACGCTGGACGCCTGTTCGTCGGACGCCTCGGCGCCGACGGATACCCAGGACGCGCCCGTAAACTTTTTAACGATAATCTTGCCCGTCATGGCTTGATCGACATAAGCGATATAAGGGATGCCTCCGGCGTCCAAGACGAGCTCGGTGTCGCGCACCAGTTGTCCGCTGAAGCCCGCCTCGCCCACCAGCCGCCATCCGGTATCCGGCTGCGTCACGATTTGCCCCGTATTGGAGATGCCGCCCTTAGAGCCGTCCTTGACGACCAGCCTGAACCAGTAGGCCGTCTCCGGTTTAAGTCCGGTCACGGTGGCGTCGTTCGAATAATTGTCCAGCGTACCGGCATTGGCGACAGTCCAGGTGGCGCCTGCATCCTCCGATTGCTCCAGCACGACTTCGGTTGCGTCGGGAGACGGACCGAAAAAGACGTGCGCCATCGTGTCGGTCGCAAACTGAACGCTCAAATTGTCGTGCGGCTCCGACACCCAGCCGGCCAGCACGAACGGCAAGATCTGGCCGTTGGTCCGCTCGGCGCCGCTCCAGTCCGTACCCGCGATGTCCGAGCCGGCGTCGTGAAGGCTGTAAATCACGCGCGAGCTCTCCTCGACGCGGGCAGGCTGATAGAGATCGGTGACATAGTTATTGGTTCCCTGCTGCTCCGACAGCGGCTGCTCGTTGACGCCGACCAGGCTTACTCTGGCGGAGTCGGCATCGGTCGTGCCGTAGACGACCCAATATTGCCGGTCGCGGTACAACTTGGCCGGTTTTTCAAAAGAAATGTAAAACCGGCTGAACGGGTTCGACTGGCTGCCTGAATCGACCTGATCTTCAAGCTCGTAGCTGCCGATCGCATCGTCCAGCGCGGCGCCCGGTTTGCCACCGTCGTCGGCGAAAATCGCGACCGACATCTTGGCCCTCGTGGCGGTCGGCCGGCTCGTATTCTCGTATTTGGCGTTCAGCATAACCGCACTAATCTCGCCGTATGCGTTGTTGATGCGAAACGGCGCAGCCACGTAGCTGCCTGACGGCAGCGACCGGAAAGCGGGAGCCGAAGGCGGATTGTTGTAATTCATCGTGTCGTAGAGCGGCACGAATTCTGCCGACGCAGCCGGCAGGCGTATAAACGGCAGCGTGAGCGCCAGAATCAGCAGCAGCGCCAACGATCGTCTTAGTTTACCGTAGTTTTCCATTTAAATTGTAAAACCTCCTGTTGAATCTATCGTAGCTTCTCAAATTATAGCAACCGATTCTGGACATTCTCTGAACAAAATTCGACGAATTTCTTGATTCGCTGTCGAAAAGAAAGAAAGAATATGGTAAAAAGGAGGTACTAATTTTCTCGACGAATGGGGCTTTCACCTAATGAGAGCGATAATTATAGACGACGAGCAGCCTGCGATCGACTTACTGAGAATATTGCTCGCCTCGGACGGGCGCACGGAAGTCGTCGCCACTTTCCGGCGTCCTTCCGAAGCGCTGGAGCGGCTGGGCGAGCTGGCGCCGGACGTCATATTTCTCGATGTCCATATGCCGAGCATGAGCGGCCTGGAACTGGCCGAGCGGCTGTTCGCGCGCTATCCTGGTCTTGAAGCCGACATCGTCTTCGTCACGGGCTACGGACATTATGCCATCGAGGCGTTTCGCCTGAATGCGATTAATTATCTGCTCAAGCCGGCGGACGAGGAGCGGGTCAGGCAGACGGTTGACCGCGTGCTGAAACGAATCTCCAGAGCTCGTCCTCACCTTCAAAATAACCCCGCCGGGGAAAAGCCCGTTCCGGAACCCCAGGACGAATATACCGTCGTTAAAGGGCTCGGCGGCTTCAAAATCGATTCGCGAAATTCGGCTCCAATCAAGTGGCGAACCGCCAAATGCGAAGAACTCATCGCCTTTCTGGCACTGTACAGCGACCAGCCGATGTCCAAATGGGAGATTATCGAGCAGCTCTGGCCCGACCTTGACGTCGACAAGGCGCTGACGATGCTCCATACCACCGTATATCAGTCGCGCAAGGCTTTGAAGGCTTCGGGTCTGCACGCCGACCTTCTGTTCTCCTCCGGCAAGTATCGTCTGTCGTGGTCGGGAGAGCCTGCGGACTTTAAGCGGTTCGAAGCCTTTTTTACGACCTGCTTGAAGGTTGACAGAGACAACGCCCAGCCGTTCGAGCGCATGCTCGCTTTGTATGCCGGAGAGCTTTACGGAGACATGGACGCGCCCTGGTGCATCGACAAGCGCGAGCGTCTGCTCGTACTGTATCTCGATCGCTCCCGCCAATATTGCCGCCATCTCTTGAAGCAAGGCGATGAGGACGGGGCGGAGCGCAAGCTGGGAGAGCTGCTGCGGCGCTATCCGCTCGACGAAGGCTTTCATGAACTGATGCTGGCCTTGCTGGAGAGGCGCGGCGACCGTACCGGGTTTATCCAGCATTATCATCGGCTGGCCGATATTCTTGAACGAGAGTTCGGTCTGCAGCCCGGCGATGGCGTCAAGCAATTGTACGAGCGCGTTTTGAATGCCGGGAAAGCATCCGGCTAAAACTTTTCGCCATCCGGGAGGGCGCCGATTATTAAACTTACTATGCGCACATGGCTTGAAAATAAGCCTCGTCTCGTTTTTATCCTTTCAGCGCTCGTTTACGCCGCCACTTTTTTCGTTCCCATCTATCAGCATCAGCACGCCTACAAGCCGGTCGCCGTATCCGGCACGATGGATCTGCGGGAATGGGATTGCGCCTCGGACGTTACCGTTCCGCTTAACGGAGAATGGGCTTTTTATTGGTCCCGGCTCTTAACTCCCGCCGATCTGGCGGCAGGCACCATACAACCCCAGACCTACATGAACGTGCCGGGTCACTGGAACGGTCAGCGCGTCGGGGACGTCAAGCTGCCGATCAACGGATATGCCACCTACCGCCTTCAAGCCAAGCTCTCCTGCAATCAAGGCACGCTCGCGCTCAAGACGTCCAATATCCGGGCGTCCAACCGGATATTCGTCAACGGCGACGAGATCGGGCACAGCGGATCGCCGGCTGCGACAGCCTCGGACATCGTCCATCGCAATACCCCCTACGCGGGCTATTTTCAACTGCAAGGAAGCAGTGAGCTCGATATCGTCGTTCAGGTCGCAAGCTTCAAGAGCTTCAACTCGGGCATGGTGCAGACGATTACGCTTGGTAGGCAGGACGTGATCGCCCATCTAAGCGAGTACAATGTCCTGTTGGACGGGATCGTTTCTTCAGGCTTTCTTTTTATCGGGCTGTACTTTTTCGTCTTGTATTTCCAGCGCAACAACAGCAAGGAGCTCATCTACTTCGCATTTGTCAGCTTCTCCGGCGGTATCTACCAGATGACGCATTCGGAACGTCTTCTCATGAAGCTGCTGCCCTCGCTAGATGTCATGCCGCAACTGTGGATTGAAAATTTGTCCGCGCTCGGCGTATTGTTTTTCTTCTCCCGATTCACCTACTATCTGCTGCCCGGCGTATTCTCGCGCAAGGCGCTTCGCGTGCTGGAGATCGTCCTGGCGGCGTGCGCGGCGCTCGTAATCTTCACCAAAGCAACGTACTACGCGCCTTATATTTATTCGATCCTGCCGATGTCCGCCTTTGTCATGGGACTGAACGGTTATTATATGTACAAGGCATCGCTCAAGCGCAGACCCGGCGCCGTCTATCTGACGCTCTCCGCCATGAGCTGCTTTATCATGATGTTCACCTCCGCGCTCAACACGCTCTGGCAGCTGGACGGCCACTTTTTCCTGCCTATCGCCCAGCCGATTCTGGTCATCTCCCAGGCGCTGTACATGTCGCTGCAATTTACGAACGACTACAATCAAGTCAGGCGCTTAACGGACAAGCTGTCGGCGGCAGACAAGCTCAAGGATGAATTTTTGGCCAACACTTCGCATGAATTCAAATCGCCGCTCAACGGCATCATCAATATTTCGCAATCCTTGATCGAAGGCGCGCGGGGACCGCTCGGCCGCGAGCAGTCCGAAGATCTGCAGCTGGTCAGGGACATCGGCCGGCGGCTTACGATATTGGTCAACGACATTCTGGATTACTCTCGCATGAAGCATCGCGATCTCGTCCTGCACATCGCGCCGGTGGATCTATCCGCGGTCGTAGGGGCGGTCATCGGACTATACGGTTATGCAATCAAAAGCAAGCCGCTGCTGCTCGACAATCGGATTGCGCCCGCACAATTTTTCGTCCTGGCGGACGAAAACAGACTGTATCAGATTATCCGGAATCTGATCGACAATGCCGTCAAGTATACGGAGCGGGGCAGCGTCACCGTCACTGCGAGCGCCGAGGCCGGCCGCGTCAGGATCACGGTCTCCGATACCGGCAGAGGCATTCCGCCCGATCGGCTCGAATCCGTTTTTATGTCCTACGAACAGGCGGCCGATACGAACACCCAGCTCTCCGGCGGCGTCGGTCTCGGCTTGTTTATCGCGCGGCAGTTGGCCGAGCTGCAGGGAGGCACGATCGCGGCAGCTTCTTCGGTCGGCAGCGGCACGCGCATGGCGCTCACGCTGCCGGCGGCCCCGATGCCGGCAGAAGCCATGCCGGAAGCGAAGACAAAACCATCGCCGGAGCCGGATGAATTCTCCGCTACGGAGGGCCACGGCCCGACAAACGTGCTGATCGTGGACGACGACTACAGCAACCTGCGCGCATTGCTGAACGTCCTTGCGCTGGACGGTTATACGGTGACGGCAGTGGGAAGCGGGGAAGAAGCGCTCCGCCGCATCGACGAACAACCTTACGATTTGTGCATCTTGGACATCATGATGCCGGGAATGACCGGGTACGAGCTATGCAAACGGATTAGAGAACGCTACACCTTGCCCGAGTTGCCCGTCCTTCTCGTTACCGCGGGCTCGAGCAGGGAAGGCATGGCATACGGCTTTGAGGCCGGAGCCAACGATTTTCTGCTGAAGCCCTATGATATGTCGGAGCTGCGTACCCGCGTCAGGACGCTCGTCGCGCTTAAGCAAGCCATGGGACAGGTCGTGCAGAAGGAGCTGGCTTTCCTGCAGGCGCAGATCAAACCCCACTTTTTGTTTAACACGCTCAACACCATCCTGTCGCTAAGTCATACGGATCACGCCAAATCCCGCACGGTGCTCCAGAACTTCAGCGCTTACCTGCGCTACAGCTTCGACTTCAGAGGCGAGACAGAGCTGGCCGAGGTCCGTCAGGAGCTGACTTTGATTAGAGCTTACGTAGATATCGAACTCGCTCGCTTTGGCAGCGAGCTCAGGGTGGCGTACGATATCGATCCGGAAGCCGGCGCCTGCAGGATGCCTTCTCTTATGCTCCAGCCGATCGTAGAGAACGCCATCCACCACGGCGTCATGCGCAGAGAGGAAGGCGGGACCGTCAGCATCTCCGTCCACCTTCGCGGCGATCGGCTGCATGTGAACGTACGGGACGATGGCGTAGGCTTTTCTGCCAAAGACATGAACGGCAGCGGCACGCGAGGGGCGAATGTCGGTCTGGAAAATATTCAAAAACGCCTCAAGCATCTTTACAACGAGTCGCTAATCATTGAGAGCAACCCGGCCGCAGGCACCTCCGTCACGTTTTCCATTCCTCAGCAGCAGCATTAAGCATGCCTAGCTCACCCGCCCGCCTGCCTGTCTTTGCCACGTACATGATATTTGATCTGATTAAAGTTGTCCGTCCAAAGGAGACCGCGATACGTGCCGGATTGGTCTTATCAAACCTTGTTTCGCCCGCTGCTGTTCCGTCTGCCGGCTCGAACCGCACAGCGCATCACGCTTAGCGCCTTCGGCGCTGTCGGACGCATGCCAGGCGGCGCATTTCTCATTAAGACGCTGGGCCACCAGGAGCCTTCCCCTTTGCTCGAGACGGGGTGGTCGGCGACGCCTGTAGGTCTATCCGGCACCATCGATCCCCAAGGCATCGCCCAACGCGGGCTTGCCCGGCTTGGCTTCGGCTTCGTGGAGATTGGCCCCGTCACCGTACACCCGATCAGATCCCGCGAACCGATTGAACTCGATGCCAAGCAAGAGCTGATTTATTTTCCCGAGCCTTTCGAAAACGAAGGCTTGCCTGCCATCATACAAAAACTCGCGGCTTCAGGACACAATCTGCCCAAGTACGTACGAATCGCTGCCATGCCTGACGCGTCCGATGTTGAAGCGGTTTCCCAGTTTACTCATCTGATCGATCGTCTGACGGCGGTTGGCGCTGCGGGCATTTATGTAGATACAACGTCCCTCATTGAGGACGCTTCCGTATGTTGTCGTATACTGAGCCGAGTGGCCGAATGTGCGATAGCTAAAGGCACTCTTTTTATATATCTCCCGCCCGGCTTATCGGAAGATCGGCTTCGCCATCTGCTGCAACATATCGATTGCTCTGCCTGGGACGGTGTCGTGATCGGGGGAGAGCAACCTGCGGAAGGCGGAGCGGCGGTTCAAGGAAGTTGCGTAAAGTCATCGGGCCTGGAGACGCTTCGGCTTGTACGGCAGCTGGGGCCTTCAAAGTGGACCGTCAAAGTGGCCGCCGGCGTCCATGAGCCCCAGGATGCGGCGCTTTTTCTTCAAAACGGCGCAGATGCCGTACTTCTAGGCAGCGGATTTGTTTTCGCCGGACCGGGCCTGCCTAAGAGAATTAACGATGCGAGTATTAGCGACAAAGTAACAAGCGCCGCCATCCCTGAAACGCCATCCTTCTGGAGGCATTGGGGCTGGATGTGTTTGCTTGGGATCGGCATGATCATCGGTGGATTTATCGCTTGGCTGATCGCATTATCGAGCGTGCTGCTTCCCTACGACGAGCGCTTTCTCCATATGAAAAGGGACGAACTCATCGCATTTAACGCACACTTGCTTCATTTTATGTCCCATGACCGTATTACCTTAAGCGGAACGCTGATCTCCATCGGCATTCTCTATTACCAGTTAGCCAAGCACGGATTGCGCGACGGGCTGCATTGGGCCAAAACGGCTGTCACGACCTCTTGTATTGTCGGTTTCCCAAGCTTCTTTCTATATCTAGGCTATGGCTTCTTTGATCCCCTGCATGCCGCGGCAGCCATTATTCTATTGCCCATGTTCCTTCTGTCGCTGAGAAAGAACCCCGACCGGCCATTTCGCGGGCCAGTCAGTAGGGTTAACGATCGAATATGGAAACGGGCGATGTGGGGACAGTTATGCTTCGTGGTGCTGGGCGTTTCCTTAGCCATCGGGGGTCTGACGATTGCGGCCATCGGCGTGACGCAAGTGTTCGTGCCGACGGACTTAACGTTCCTGCGGCTGACGCCCGCAGAGCTGGACGCCTTCAATTACCGGCTCGTCCCGCTCATCGCCCACGACCGCGCGGGCTTCGGCGGCGCGTTATTCTCTGATGCCGTCGTGTTATTAATCACGGCTTTGTGGGGAATCCAACGCGGACAACGCTGGCTGTGGAGAACCCTCCTCTTCGGCGGCATGCCCGCCTTTATCGCAGGCCTGAGCGTCCATTACGGGATCGGCTACACCGATTTCATCCATTTGCTGCCTGCCTGGTTTGCCTTTGCGCTTTATGTGGCTGGGTTGATTTTGTTGTATCCGTATATGCATGGGGTGGATAGGGGGGACTGAACCTGAAGCTTCGCTCGAATTTCATTCATTTGTTGGTGAATTAATAGCTACAGGAGCTGCCGCCGTCAGCTCCTTTGCTTCAACAAGTTCCAGGTTTAAATATGGATTAAACTTTGAAGGTTTGCACGATCGATTTGAGCTCGGCCATCCGCTGATTCAGCGTCTGCGCCGAAGTGGTGATATCCTCTGAAATGGCACTTTGCTCTTCCGCCGAACCTGCTACGGTCTGCGTACTCTCTGCAGATGCTTTGGAGATTCCGACCATTTCCGCAACGGACGCGGATACCTCCTCCGAGCCGGCGGATAGTTGTTCGGTCGTGGCGGAGATGTCCTGGATTTGTCCGGCCGTATCTCGCACCGCAACTCGGATTTGCTGAAACCCATCGCCGATGCTTCTCATCTTTACGACACCTTCGTCGATCGCCTCCACGTTTCGCTGCATAGAGCGCATGGCCCTGTCCGAGGTAAGTTGAATGCTGCCGATTAAGCTGCCAATATCCTCTACCGAACGCTGGGTTTGTTCCGCGAGTTTCTTGACCTCATTGGCCACTACCGCGAAGCCTCGGCCCTGTTCGCCGGCATGTGCGGCTTCGATCGAGGCGTTCAGGGAAAGAAGCGCCGTTTGGTTCGAAATGTCTGAGATTACGTCGACAATCCGCCCGATCTCGTTGGAGCGTGCGGACAATTCCTCCATCGCAGCGGATGCCTCCTCGGCGGAAGCGCCGATCACATCCATCTGCTCGATCGCGGTGGTAATGTCGGCGACGCCGTCTTCGACTTCAAGGGCGACGCGGTTGGTCATGTCCGCGACGCTGCCGGAGGATTCGGCGATTCGCTGGATGCCTCCAGCCACCTCCTCCATGGCCCGGGCAGATTGCTCCGACCCTTGAAGCTGCGCATCGGCACCGTCCGCCACCTCCTGAATGGAGGCGGCAATCTGCGAGGCGGCATCGGAAGACTGCTCTGCAGACCGCTTCAACTCCTCCGATTCGCCCGCCACCTGGTCTACCGTCTTATTGATTTGCCGTACAATGCCGGCAAGGGAGTCGATCATCTCGTTAATGTTGCCGCCCATCTGCCCGAGCTCGTCCTTTGTTCGGACTTGTACGCGATCCTTCAAGTGTCCGGTCGCCACTTTTTTCATCACTTCAGAGATAGCCAGGATCGGCTTGACGATCATGCCCGTCACGAAGACGGCGATCAATCCGACTAACAGGAGTACCGCGACGATAATCCATACGGTCAACGTCTTGGCACGATTCACATCCGCCATGATTTCGCTTTTTGGGGCAGCCACGATCAACTTCCAATCCGTATTTGGAATCGAGGCATATTGCACGATAAGCTGCTTTCCTCCCGACTCCCGGTATTCGACAGACCCGCTCGATCCGGCAGCCAGAATCTTCTGAAAGGCGTTTTTCTCGCTAGCGGTGGGTTGAAAGTCTTCCAATGATTTTCCGATTCTGCTTTGGTCCGGATAGGTGTAATATTCGCCTTGTCCCGATAGGATGTAACCGAATCCGGTTTTGCCAACCTTAATTTTATTGGTCAGCGTCGTTAGCGTCTCGGGAGACACGCTAGCCGAAATGGCGCCGACGAATTTTCCCGAGGCATCCAAAAGCGGAACAACCATAGGCAAGACATACTTGTTCGTCTTCTTGCTGACCAGCATGTCCGAGATGACCGGTTGCTTCGTCTCCTTAATCTTTATAAAATATGCCCGATCCGAGGCGTCGAGGGAAACCTGGTTCGTATCAATGCCTTTGCCATCCGAGCCCAGCACGGTATATGTACTGATCTCCTTATCGCTATCGTCAAGCACCCTAAGGATGGGAATGAGTTTCTTCGGATCCGCTGACTGGAACTCGTCTTGATGCTGACTGCTCAACTCCTGTAAAGCAGAAAATTTGGATTGCATCCAATCGTCGATTCGAGAAATATTCAGCTCTTCGACTGTCTCCTGCATTTGTCCTTTGTCGTTTTTCGAAACGCCTGTGAAGTACTGAATATAAAATAGAGCCGTACCTAGCAAGGGAATGATAACTAGCATAAGCAGCACAATTGACAGCTTCAGCCGTATAGAGCTTCTTCCCCGATTCCATTTGAACTTCATAATCCGTCCTCCGATACCTGATGCATTGCTTGTTGGTCCATCAGTATATATCGGGTCTTGTAAAGTCAATATGAAGATATAAAATGGTATACTTTGGTAACCGTTTTCAAGCCGCGCTTCACAACTCACTCAAGATTAGGTTGTAAAATTAGGACCGTATACCTCAAATTCATAAATCCTTGCTGCCGCATTCGTGGTTTGCGTAGGCGTCGTTACGTTCAGCTTTTGTTCGCTTGCTTCACGGAACCGAGATCGATCTGCAGCCAACGGCTACTCGACTTGGAGCACCATTTGCTGTCGTTAATGACGTCTAACCTACCAAAAAAAGCTACCATCGCTGGCAGCTTCTCTCGCAAACATACCGGATTCACCGTAAATTCAAAGCAGCTTAATCAGCGCTTCCAACTCATCGACCAATCCTTTGGCAAGTTCAAAATCCGTATCTTTTAAAGCCGATTCTATTTTCATTTCAACCGACTTTTTCTTTTCTTCCTTTTCCAGATAATCTCGATCAAAATGGCTGGCATAGATCATCTGTCTAAATTTTCGCATGCTCATTTTTCTGATCGTCTTATCTTCAATGACTAATACATAATCCATACCGTTTACGACCGAATAGAAATCATGAGAAATCATGAGAATGGCGCCCTTGTAGTCTCCAATGGCTTTCTCCAGGGCGACTTGCGTATAGGTGTCTAAATGGCTGGTCGGTTCATCAAGAAGCAATACGTTTGCTTTACTGGCGGCGACTTTAGCGATTTGAAGCAAATTTTTCTCTCCGCCGGATAAAGAGGCAATCTTCTGATTAACGATTTCTCCTTCAAAGCCATAGCTTGAAAGGTACGATCTAACCTCATCATAAGTTTTAAATCCGGCCTCGATGAATTCTTCTAATATCGTGTTCGAATCCTTTAGCACTTCGCCTTGATTCTGCGATAAATATGCCAATTTAACGTCAGCGTTGATTTCAATTGCATCATGACTGTTTTTAAAGATATCCCGGAGTAAAGTTGTTTTCCCGGTACCGTTTGCGCCGATGATAGCTACTTTATCCGTAGATTTAATCTCAAAGTTCACTTGGTCTAAAAGCAGTTCATCAAAGGCAACGCTATAATTACTGACCTGTATGACGGTGCAATCTTCAATTTCATGATCCAGGTCGAAACGGATCGCCGGCTGCTTCAGCGCAACGAACGGCGCTTTAATTCTACGCGCTTCCAATCGCTCTTGGAACCTGACTCTAGCTTTTAACGCTCTACCTCTAGAGGCTTCTGAATTATAAGTTGCAATCACTCTAAGATTGTTGATGACTTTCTCGTTTCTCTCACTTTCTTCTGCCTCGGCGACTGCGATTTCTTGTAGCTCAATTTTAGTCTGAAGCAGTGAGAAGTTATAATCTATATATCGCCCGTCAAACTCTTGGATCTCCGTGTTTTCAAGGTGCAGGATTTTGTTGAAGCAATGATTCAGTAAATATCGGTTGTGCGTCACAACGAGCAGCGTTCCTTTATGAGAATTAATGAGATTTTTTAGCGCATTTAGGTTTTCAAAGTCTAAAAATACATCCGGCTCGTCCATAATCAATACGTCAGGACGACGAAGCATTTCCTTCATCACTTGAATAAGCTTGAATTCCCCGCCGCTCAGGTCGGATACCCTATGATCTCTTAGCTTCGTAAGGTTTGCTAGATTTAGTTTCTTATTGATGTTGCTTTCATAATCGTCCCCGCCGATGGCCTCTAACGCGTCTAAAGCGAGTTGATACTTTTCCAATAACGAATCCAGATCCGAGGTGGATTCCATTTCCGTACAGATCGATGTGATCTCGTTTTGTAGCTTGATGAATTCTTCCCCTATATAATCGAAAACGGTTGTTTCTTTCGCGTTATCGAGTTGCGAGAATTGACTTACATGCCCGATTTTGCAAGCCGGGTCTATGTCTAAGAGGCCCTCGAACATATATCTGTCCGGATCCATCAGGATGTCTATTAACGTACTTTTCCCATTGCCGCTCGTTCCGATAAATGCGCAATGCTGTCCTTCTTCAAGCGTAAATGAAATGTTTTTATATAATTCTTTTTGCGGAAACGAGAAGGAGAGTTGTTCAACTTTTATCATCGTATGACCTTTCCTTGTAAAACATAGATTTGGCGTTTGCCGTTGTTAGCGTAACACTGATCACAACCGACTTCAATCGCATATGTTCCGACGGTCCGAATGCGCCGTCCTCCTATAAGTCCGCCGCTTGCGCGCCTCCCCTCCCCGTCTCAATGCGCAGCCGCCCGGAACAGCGGATCTGCATCCGCGAAGGCGCGCAAGATTTGCCCTGCATAGTCGGCCTCGGGCACCGGGCTCGCCTCGATCGACTTCAGCAGCTCCGCCATCGCCTGGCCTTCGTCCACGAAGCTGCGAACGAACCCCTGCGGCTCCGCCAAGCGCAAAGCGGTCGTCAGCAGATCGAGCGCCTCCTTCGTTCGATCGGTGCGATGCATGATCAAGCTTTGCAGAATGAGAATTCGAATCCGATCGCGGAGACGGTCTTCTTGCCGGAACAATTGCTGCAAGCGTTCCGCCAAGGCCGACGCTTCCTCCGTACGGCCGCATGCTGCGAGCACGTTCGCCAAAGCGATATACGCCGAGACGCCATTCATCGATACTTCATCCGTCGAGGCCATCCCGCACCGCTCCAGCCATTCCGCCGCCGCATCCAATGCGCCTTGGCGCACGGCCAGACAAGCTTTCTCTGCTTCAATTTTTTGCCGGAAAAGCGCGTAATCCGGAGATTCGATCCGGCCTTCCAAACGCGTCAGCAGCTCCGCCGCCTCCGCGGGACGGCCGAGCGTTTGCTGAATTCGCGAGGCGCCGATGTAAATCTGCATCAAGCTCCGCGTATTAAGATGCGCTTCATCGGGGAGAAGGACGTGACGAATGCAGCGCTCGGCCTCTTCCATCCGGTTCCATTCGTAAAGCAGCATGCTGTACGAAGCGTACAGCCGACCGGCAAACGGATGCCCTTTCTGATGCGCCCATCTGGACGTCCACTTCAACAGAAATGCAGCCGCAGCCCGATAATCGTTAATGAAGGACAAATGATCCTCGAATTCTTCGTAACCGCTATAGCGATTGTCCCCGATCGTTTGAAGGAAGCCGCCTTCCGGCGTATACAGGTCCGCTAGCTCAAAGTATGCCGATACCCGGTCCAGATCCTTCTCAAAATAGCTGGAGGAGGCGCAAACGAAGCAGATATCGCCCATCATTTGCTTCCATTCCGTTTCGTCCATTTGCCCCTTCTGGTTCTCGTAGCGGCGTTTGGCTTGCTCTGCTTTCGCATAGGCCTTATCCCATTGCCGGATTCCGATGAGCAGCAGCAGATAGAACATCTCGACCATCGGCCGCTTCGAGATGAAGGGCTCCGGAAGCTGCAAGATCCATCTGCTCAGCGTAGCGAACTTCTTCTGCAAGAAAGCTTGCAGATTGTTCTCGATCACGCGAACGGCGCCGCCGTACTGCCGGCCTTCCAAATAGTGCCTGGCCGCATCCTCTTCGAAGCCATGGCGCTCCAGCCAATCGGCCGCGCGGGCATGCGCAAGCATCCAGTCCTCGGGCGCGCTTTGAGCGAACAGCCGCTGCAGAAAATCGGACAGCAGCTGATGATATCGGTACCAGTCCCGCCGATCGTCCAGCGGGCTGATGAACAAATTCCATTGCTCCAGCTGCTGCAGGTACTCCTGACTGTTCGATTGTCCCGTTACAGCTTCGCATAGGGCATGATTCATACGGCTCAGAATAGACGTTCGGAGCAAAAAGGCGCGCATCTCGTCCGATAGATGACTGAACACTTCCTCGAGCAAATAATTGGCGATATGTTGCTGCTGGCCGTCAAACTGCCGTATCGCTCTCGCGATGTCGCTGCTGCTCTTGAGCGCGAGCGCCGCGAGCTGCAGGCCGCTGATCCAGCCTTCCGTCCGCTCGCACAATTCGGCCGCCTGCTGTTCGGACAACGACAAACCCTTCGTCCCCCGGAAAAAGGTCAAACCCTCGTCCGGATGAAACCGCAAATCCCGAACCGTGATGTGCCGCATTTCCCCCTTGGCCGGAAGTCCGACGTCGGAAACGGCTGTATCGGTTCGGCTCGCGATATACAGATGAATGCGGGGAGGCAGGTACGCCAACAAATAACGCAACGACTTCTGAATGGCGGGCAGCTCGATCAGATGAAAATCGTCGAGAACGACCGCCAGGTCGGCGGACAGTTGACGAAGCTCGTTCAGCAGAGCGGAAATCGCGGGCTCCTGCGATTCGGACGACGCGGATGGCCCCTTCTCCAGCAGCGGCCAGACCGTTCGCGCAAAGCCGGGGATCCTCTTCTGGATCGAAGCGATGACGTAGCTCCAGAACGGGACCCACTCGTCATCCTGCTTGTCCAGCGATACCCACGCCACAAGGACGCCGCTATGTCTGGCCCATTCGCCGAGCGCCGTCGTCTTCCCGTAGCCTGCCGACGCGGAGACCAGCGTCAACTTGGCTGTCATCCCCTCGTCGAGCTTGCGCATTAACTGCGGCCGTGGCACTAAAGCGTTACGCAAACGCGGAATATATAGCTTGGTCTGGACAATCAACTGGCAACCCTCCGAAAACGACAGAAAATAGGTTTTAATAATGACTATGTCGACAGTAGGGCCCAGAATCCTGAGTTAGGCTAAACCGCAGCGCTATCTTCGCCCGGCATTTATTTGGCTAACGTATCTGCACTTTCCTTTAACCGCGCTTCCAAAATCAAGCGCAGCTCATCGGGAATCCGTTCAAACTCGACGCCTTTCCCCAAAAACAAAAGCCAATCCGCATAATACGCCAGCGCCTCGGCATCGTTCACGTCCAATTGAACGTTAAAAATCCCGCTCGACTGGAACATCCCTGTAAAGGATAAAATAATCCCCGGCGGGTGCATGCGCTTAAAGCGCTGAATCCCGGTCCAGTCAAGCTTTACAACCAAATTGGACTCCCGTGCGCCAAGCCGCTTCTTGCTTAAAATCTCTTGCTCGGATCGCTTCATCTTCTCCGTGGAGATGGCCGAATCCCGCAGCATCTCGACAGGTAAATACCGAAACTCATCCGTATCGAAATCATAAACCTCGACCAGCCAATGCGCGTTCGAGTTAAAAATATGAATCAAAAATACGTCCATCAACTGAGGCCAGCCGGCACTTGGCTCATAAGTCAAGCGCAGGTGCTTATCCCGCACAGCAAGCGAGATCAGCTGGTTCAACTCCGCAGGCGCCGTATCATCGAGCTCCAGCAGATTCGGATTCGCAGGATTCGTATTTTCGAAAAGCAGGATATGATTCAGCTCGATCAGCTCGTCGTGCTGGGCTTGCGAGGCGATGCCGATGAGTTTTTCAGTGATCGAGCGGCGATTTTGCAAATAAGGCAGCTGCGAATTTTTCGAAGCGATAAAGCTGATAAATATCGCTTTGAGCTCCTCCGGCGTGAAACGGACGGCGGACAGGTACTGATTTTGCAGGACATTGTAGCCACCCCCGCGCCCTAGCTCGGACGTCAACGGGAAACCCATCGCCTGGATCTCGTTAATGTCGCGGATCGCCGTCGCGCGGGAAATCTTGAACTCCCGCTGAATCTCCGCAATCGTAAAATGCGCGCGGTTATTGATAAAGCGCATAATCAGGTTCACTCGTTCGGTCTTTTTCATGACTGTATTGTATCAGAAATGCAGCATCGTTTTTTGAATCCAGCAAAAAGAGTATCGTTTTTTGATACATTTAGCGAATAATATCAATCTTGTAAAGAATCATCCCAAAGGAGAGAATAAAAATGTCTAGCTACGCCATCCAAACCGTCTCGGAAAACTACAAAATGACTGCTTTCGGCGTTTTACTGGAGGACTACAACGACTGGGCAGGCAATGCGGCAAAAACGGCAGCGAAAAAAACGGAAATCACTGAAAACGGCAAGCTTGCCGCGCTTCTCGCGCTCGCTGACGGGCAGGAATATCAGATCAATTACGTCATCGGCGGCAAAGCTTGGCGCGGCTTCGGCGTGATGGGTGCATACGACGCGGAAGACGCGGTCGTTCTCGACTTCCTCGCCGGGGAATACCTCGTGGTGCCTGGCACTGGCGCCGACAAGGACCGCCTTGCCGACGAAATAACAGGCAAAGTTTTCGGCGGCCTGCTGCAAGAAATCACGGACTACAAATACGTCGGTCCCGGCAACTCCACATTCGTCAAAGCAGCCGAAGACGGCAAGTTCTACGGCGAAATGTGGCTTCGTGCGAAAAAAACAGGAGACTAATCTTAAGTAAAGGAGCGCTCTCGTGGATAGTTACGCCGTCGAACACAAAAAGTCGTTTACACTGACCGCTTACGGTTTTTCGATGCAATCCCATTTCGGAGACGCGCCGGCTATGCAAAAAGAAAAAGCGGCGTTTTGGGGAGGACTGATGGCCGACGGACGTTTTGATAAGCTTAAGGCGGCCGCAAAAGACGATCGTGAATGGTCGGTCAACGAGGTTTATCAAGGCAGACCGTGGAATTACTTCGCGGTAGAGGCTAGCAAATCGGTGGCTGACGCAACGCGCATGATCGAGTTTCCGGAGAGCGAGTACATCGTGATCGCAGGCACCGGCGACAAGGAAGCCTTGTTCGATCAGTTGACTTATCGCGCTTTTGCCGAAGTCTTGTCGCAAGTCACGGACTATGCTTACATCGGCGGTCCGAATGCGACTTATCGTAAAGAAAACGGCGATGGCACGTTCTACGGCGAGTTTTGGGTTCCTGTGGTTCAAAAATAATAGGGCCGTCGTACCGACTTTAGCCGCACGGGTGACTCCCCCGTACGGCTATAGCCGGTATGACCCCGAATTTACGGTCGCATAAGCCGTTGCTCTATTTTAGTTGCCCAGCGTGACACTTTTCTTTAATAAATGCATCGTCCCGTCCCCATTCCCCGGGTCAAAGGCCATCAATCGCTCATAGCCTCGACGTTCATACATAGGCAGCAGCCATGGATGTTTCTCGGCCGTCGCTAATGTAACCGCTGGAGCACCCAACTTATCGCGAATGATTTGCTCCTCCACCCAAGTGAGCAGCTTGTTGCCGACCCCTTTTCCCTGAGACGCAGGATCCACGGCAAACCATCTCAGGAATGGCAGATCCGTAATGCCTTTAAGCTCATTGCCTTTAGACAAGGTAACCGTAGCTTTAACTTCCCCATCAATCTCCAAAACATAGCATTCATTTTCCGCGATATTCGTCTGGATCATCGCCAAATCCACATGAGCGGCAGGCCAATGAAGCTCCAGCTCGCGTATCGTGACATAAGCCTCGTAAATAACCCCTTGTAGTCTCTCCGCATCCTCTTGCGTCGCTAAACGATAAATGTCACTCATCCTCAAAGGACTCCCTGCAAAATAATATTGAAATTCAAGGCTTTTGCTCGGAATAAACTCAAATACACTCTAACATAAACTTATAGCATTCGTTAATTGAGTTTTTCTATTCATTCATCGAATTCACTTCCGACTTTTGCTTGTGTCTATTTAATATTTAGCTTATCATCTAAATACAAGTTAATTAGAAATTTATCTAAATATCAAATTCTTGAATCGACGAAAGGATGTTATGCCATTTCATGAACGACACCTTCAAAGCATTGTCCGATCCGACTCGAAGGAAAATTCTTCAATTACTTAAAGATAAGGATCTTACCGCGGGAGAGATTGCCAGTCATTTCGATATATCCAAGCCAAGCATCTCCCATCACCTCGGCATCTTGAAGCAAGCCCGTCTCGTTCAGGATGAGCGGCAAGGCCAGAATATGATTTATTCCATCAATTTGTCCGTCATGCAGGAGGCCATGGGCTGGTTTCTTGGCATGATCGGAGCCAAAGGAGGTTCTTCCTAATGAATAAACACGAGTATACGCAAGAGAAGCTTGCGTGGTCCGGCAGGGATTGGTTGCTGTTGGGCATCAATGCCCTGATCTTTGTCGTTATGTTCATCCTCTTTAACGATGATCTTCCAGCAGAGGTAGGCACCCACTTCAATGGTCAAGGAGAGCAAGACGGCTCCATGTCGAAGCCGTTCTTCTGGCTGATCAACGCCGTCATCACGGTGGCGCTGCCTGCCGTACTGTCCCTCCTGAGACGCGTCGATCCACGCCGTCAAAATTACCGATTTTTCGATGGTTATTATTATCTGATGCGCTGGATTATCAGCCTGTTCCTCCAAGCCGTCCTGCTTGTCGTTATTTTCGTGAACCTGGATTACAACGTACCTACGCTTCACCTTGTGCTGGGCGGCCTGGGTCTGCTATGGATAGCGATCGGGAATCGGATGGGCCAGCTCCGCAGCAACTTTTTTATAGGCATAAGGACACCTTGGGCGCTGACGGATGAGCACAACTGGAAGCGGACTCATCGTTTCTCGGGGAGATTATGGTTTGTCGCGGGTATCCTCATGTTTATCAGTGCGTGGATCATCGCTTCAGATTGGATCATGCCCGTATTGTTTACATGTGTCTTGGTCAGTTCCTTGGTTCCCTTCGCCTATTCTTATATGCTCTACATGCGCAAAGCTCAATCCTAAAAAATTTAATTCAATGGAAAGGCGGTTCGTTCATGAAAAAGACGCTCTTACTGTTCGTTGCGCTTATCGTTCCTCTAACGACATTCTCGGTCGATGCATCCGCTAACGCCATCAAGGTGCTTCTTGAAGGTAAAGCCATCTCCTTTACCGATGCGCAGCCCTACCTGGATAACAATGAAGTGATGATTCCTGTGCGTGCCGCGGCAGACGCTTTAGGCATGAAAACCGTATACCGGGGAGCCGCGAAAGAAATCGAGCTTCTTGTACCCACCGCTTCAATTATGTTTAAAATCGGAGACAACAGCGCCGCCATAAATGGAAAAGGTCCCCTCTTGTTCGGAAAGAACGCGGTGCTGAAGCAAGGTCGCGCATTCGTTCCGCTTGCCTTCTTCCAGTCGGTGCTCGGTCTGTATACGTCATACAATGCCGACCTTAACGAGGCTGTCATCGCAAGCTCCGCCCCTCCTATCGAGAAAGAGCTGCCGTCTCAATTAGTAGAGGAAGAGGTCGTGATCGGCGAGGGAACAGCCTTCCCGCTGAAGGGGACTTTAACGATGCCCAGAGAGGCCGACGGCCCTCTGCCGGCAGCCGTTCTTGTCCATGGCTCCGGTCCAAGCGATCGGGACGAAACCGTAGGCGGCTACAAGCCATTCCGCGATATCGCGTGGGGACTGGCGGAGCAGGGCATCGCCGTTCTTCGTTACGAAAAAAGAACCCTGGCTCATGCAAGCAGCTTCACCCCCGAGATGCTGGCGAAGTTCACAGTCAAGGAAGAAACGATTGACGATGCGATCGCAGCCTCTCGGTTGCTCAAAAAAGACGAGCGAATAAACGCCTCCCAAGTCTATGTGATCGGGCACAGCCTTGGCGGCATGATGGCTCCCAGAATCGATGCGGAAGGCGGAGATTTCGCCGGCTTGGTCATCATGGCAGGCACGACTCGCCCCTTATGGGCGCTCATCCACGATCAGAATAAAGCCTCTGTCGATACGATGGACGACAGCGATCCGGCCAAGGCAGCGAACGCGGCATGGTTAGCTGACGAACTGCGCAAGGCAGCGAGCATCAAAAGCATGCCGGAAGAGGAAGCGCTCGGCCAATCCGTCTTCGGCGTGCCGGCCTATTATCTCCGCGATATGGATATCCACGATACCGGAGAGCTGGTAGCCGCATCGAATAAGCCGATCATGGTGCTGCAGGGCAGCGACGACTTCCAGGTGTATGCCGACAAAGATTATGTGCTCTGGCAGGAAGCCTTGAAGGATAAGCCAAGCGCAGTCTTGAAGCTATACCCCGGATTAAACCACTTTTTCGTAAATTATAGCGGCAGCGGGGAAGGCACCGCAGCCGAATATAAGATTCCGGGTAGCGTCGATCCGCAAGTAATTGCGGATATCGCCAGCTGGATCGCGAACAACGATTAACGGCAAAATTGGGGGCGCAAGCGCGGTACATGACAAAAAGGGGCTGTCCCAAAAGCCCTTTGAAGTTGAAGCAAAAAGCTGAAATGAAGCCGAAATAGCCAAACGGGACGAAGCAGGGGAGTTTCCTGCTTCGTCCCGTTTGCGTTTTTGGTCGATGGCGAC